>NZ_JBEXZT010000017.1:0-155022 GCF_040631275.1 Streptosporangium sp. NPDC020145
ACGGCATTCGCCATCGGCGCGTTTCGCGTGGTGGGGTCAGGGGAGGGGGAAAGGCCCCCTCCCCTGGGCGCGAAGCGTCCCTTCTCCCTTCCCCTCCTCCTCTGTTTTCCTCCTCTTCCTTTGCCTCTCCCCTCTCCCCTTTCCCCTGTTCCCTCCTCTCATTTTTGGGGCCGGTACGGGGTGGGTGCGGGGGGTGGGTGGTGGGCAGGGTAAAACCTCTTCTCTTCCGCTTCTCTTGAGTGTTTTTGCAGGTGGGAGCGTGCAGCCGGCGCCACGCCGAAGGCGCCCCGTAGGGGCCGCGTAGCGGTGGGGCCGGTCGCAAAGCGGCTCTGATCAGCGGCGGAAAACCCGTGAGGCCACTTTTCGTGACTCCGGAACAGACCTGTTCTTATGCTCGCCTTACCCGGCCCCGGGAAAGGGGCCACTCAACGGGAAAGACGGGTTACCCATGTCTGAAATGCTGAGCATGCCACCGGCCGTTCGTCGCGCCCGGGGTCTGATGTGGGTTCAGACGGCGCTTTGCGTGCTGGGCCTGCTGGCCATGCTGGCGCTTATCGGAATGACGGGGGCACGTGCCGGAAGCGCTGGCGGACTACTGGTGATCTTCCTCTTTGGCGTGGCGCAAACAGGCGCGCTCGGGTGGCTGGCGGCTGCCTTAGAGGACCCACGCCCATGGGTCAAATGGACTTGCATCGGCGTGGAGTCCATCCTCGCTGCGCTGCGGATTCCGTCTGTCCTGAGCGGTGACATTCCCGCGCTCATAGCTGTCGCCCTGGCGCTCGTCGTCATCGGCTCGCTGACCGGACGGGAAGCGCGCCAGTGGTTCGGCTGAAGTGGCCCGCGCCGGTCATCATGGACGTAGTGATATGGGGACTTCTGGTTGGTCAGGTCCTCTTAGGTGCACTCAATGCGTTCATCACGACGAGCATCCTGGTCACGATGGGAATGCCGCTGGCGATGCTGCCGCTCTTGCTGGTGGCCTTTTACCTTCCGGTGCTCATCCTGGGGAGTATCCCCGTGATGGGGCCGACACGGCGAAGGTGGGCGCCGATCGTGACCGTCCTGCTCGAAGCTGGTTGGTTGGTCTGGACGAACTTCATCGCCATCGTCCATTACATAGAGTGGGCGGACACTATCATTGCAGTTACGGTGATCTTCCTGATCGGGGTTGAGCGCCTGCGCGAAGTGCGCGACTAGGCAGAAAGCAGCAGGGGCGGCGCCGTAGGCGTCGCCCCTGCCTTGATGTAGTAGGGAAGTTCGTCACACGCTCCGACCACATGGTCCGAACCCCGAACAGCTTCTAGAAGTCGAACTCGCCCTGTTTGGCACCGTCGATGAAGGCGTCCCAGACAGCAGCACGCACGACGTAGGGGGCCTGGTCGGGGGCTTCGGTGTCCCGGATGCCGACACGGCCTCCGGACAAGGGGGCTACTTCCAGGCAATTGCCCTGGTTGGGGCCGGACTTCGTCGCCTTGCGCCAGGCGGCGGTCCTCAGTTCCTCGTTCAGGTCCATTTCTGGATCATCTCCTTTATGCAGCGCCTGGACTCCCCGCGAGAGAGAGCGTCAGCTCTAAGGGTCTCGTACCTGATGCTGGCTAACTGCACGGTGTCGGGCTGGTCAGTCACCTGACCACTCGCGCCAGCAGACTCCAGGTAGACAGTCTCTCTCGCGCCGGGGATAAGCGCCAACGCAAATCCCCCAAGAACGCCGGTCGGCGAGCCCTGCGCAAGGGGAGCGATCTGGATGCCGACGTGGGGAAACTCCAGCATTTCAAGCAGGTGCTCAAGCTGCCTGCGGAACACATCTCTGCCCCCTACCGGCCTGAGCAAAGCGCATTCGTCCAGCACGCTCCAGAACAGGAGCGGCTGCTCCCTCTGGAACACGTCCTGCCTGGACATCCTGATCTCTAGTGCCTTCTCGGCGACCTTGGCCGAGGTGTTCGGCTCGCCCAGGATCGTTGCCCGCGCGTAGTCCTCGGTCTGGAGCAGGCCCGGGACAATCTGGGGTTCCCAGGAGCGGATGGAGACGGCGACCCGCTCGACTTCTACCCAGTTACGGAACCAGCTCGGTGCGCTCTCTGTCTCCAGTTCCGCGTAGAGGGCCAGCAACTCCTCTCTAGCCCCCAAGACCCGGGAGCACTCCTCAACGAAGTGCAGCGAGGGGGAGCGCCCTCCGCGCTCCACTTGGCTCACCTGTGAATGCGAATATGAAATTCTTTCGGCTAACTGCTCTTGGGTGAGACCCGAAGCCTCCCGAAAACGACGAAGCGCCAGGCCAAGGGCCATGCGGGGAGTCTTCGGGTTGGGGTCTAACTTCTTCGGTGCAGGCATGGGGGCTCCTTGTTACCGAATGCGACCTATTAAACATACGCCGGAGGCACATCTGTCGAATAGGTGTGCACTAGATCCACTCCCAAACGACAGCCCTTCGAGGGCATTCTTAGCAGTGCCCAGCCACACGGCCGGGAACAGCGGGAATCTCTCCGAAGCTCGACCTTGACTCATGCCAAAGTCGGGCAAGGTAGTCAGAGCGGGTGATACCGAGATGGTATGGACAGAAAATCCATTAGGGACCTTCCTCTTGAAGAAGGCGGTTGAGAGCGTCCCAAAGGCTAGGGCTCAGGTCCGGACCCTGGACCCTATCGAGAACAGTCCGAAAAGGGATGACATCCTTCTCGTGCTCTCCGAGTTGGTGACCAACGCAGTGGTTCATTCGAGCCTGGGCGACTCAAACTCGGAGATAACGGTCAGTCTCATAACCGGTAGGGATGTCCTTATCGTCGAGGTCCGCGACCCGGGCTCGATGCTGTCGGGTCCTCACGTGAATCGCTCAAGTCCCCTGATGGGCGCCCAGGGTCGGGGCTTGGTCCTCGTTGAAGACCTCTGCGGTCTGCGATGGGGTACTCACATCTCCATCGACGCGGAGCGCGTCGTCTGGGCCGCCATCCCTCTCGGAGACGACGCGCCGTCCGCTGAAGAGATCATGATTGCTCGCCGGAAGCAACGGCTTCGAGCGGTCTCCTAAAGCACCCCCGGCAGGGGTGTCAGCAGGTACGTTTCGTCAGCTCGGGGAAGACGCGCCTCGCCCAGGCCCTGGCCTCTTGGGCCTCCCGCAGTTCTGGGTTTCCTCCTGCCGGGGGCACCACCCCTCCACCATCTACGGAGCCGACCATATTCGGGCCCGGTCTGTGCGTCATACGAATCGTTCTTTGTTGCCGCAGTCGGCGGAATCGCGCTGATTGCGATCGGAACGCCCCCTCGGTGGCTCCGCCGCCGACCTTGAGCCCCCGGCAGGGGTCGGCCCAGAGAAATTCTCTGGGTTCATCCATCTCATGACCTCTGCCGGGTTTTTCATGCCCACAACTACATGAAGGGAGTCGTTATGCATTGCCGCAATTGTGGTATTGGCCACCTCTGCCGCTGTAAGCCCACGATATTGCCCCCCAAGCCCCAGCCGAACCCCTCCGAGGGGAATCCCTCAGCGGACCAGAAGAAGTAGGAGAGCAATGAGAGCTATCACGCTCAACCTCGGCTACCCCGGCCCAACCGGTGGGAAGCTCGCCGAGATGCTGACCCAGATCGCCGACCTCAAGCCGGACTTCCTCGGCGTGCAGGGGGCAAAGGGCTGGGAGAAGGCGAACGCCCCGTTCCCCTACGGGGGCCAGGTATTCCACACGGCAGAGGAGACCCTCAACATGAGGGGCTACCTCGTGCCGAGCGCCCATGATGGGCACCACCTTGTAGGTTTCGTCAGCGAAGCCGTCCGCGTCGTCGGGCAGGACCACGAAGTGGGGGCTCCTTTCTGGCACGGGGTGGTCTGCCTGGACCTCCGTATGGGCGACCACGACTTTCGAGGCGTCGTCACCCAGGCGGCTCCGGACTCGCCGAGACTGCGCGAGATCGAGGCCGAAGCGCTCGCCGAAAAGACCAAGGTCGAAAGAGTGGTGATGTTGGGCGGCTGGAACGCCGTCCCGACCTCCCACCCGGGAGGCGGGCCTCGGCGCAAGAACGACGTCGCCGCCGCACGAGCGCTGGAGGAGGTGAACCTGCTGGACGCCGCAACCGAAGTCGGCAATGCTACCCCGACCGTCCTCACTCCCATGCCGTACCAGTCGGATCGGGTCTACTTCAAGGGATTGACCGTGAAGACGGTCCAGATCGTCGGGGTGGGCAGTAAGCACGCGGCGGCTGTCGTTGACTTCGCCATCCCCACGCAGTCCGGGGCGGCCTAACCGCGATGGCGTATCTCTGCAATTTGTGCCAGGACAAAGGGATCATCATCGAGTACGGCCCCAGGGGGCAGTATTCGAGGATCTGTTCCTCTAACGTCCACCAATACCCACCTCCGCCGCCTCCTCCTCCATGAGGAAGTAGCTGAGTCCGCAGAACCTCTCCCCGGGTCTAGAGCCAAGATCTACCTTATGACTCAAAGCACCTGACATCGCGCGGGAGAAGTTGTGCGTCAGCATGGCGGGAAAATAGTACATCTGTTCTTAGACCCGGACGCTCGGGCCAGCGAAGTGCAGCAATGGGATAAAAGGGCATCTCGTCGCGCTGCAAGCGGATACATCGTTACCGAGCAAGTGTTCGGACATCCCCTAGACATCGTCTGCCCGTACTGCAAGGTGCAGGTGGTCGTTGCCAGCTCTCCAGAGCGAAGAAGGCAGGAGTCACATGGCAGATTGTCGGACTTGTAGAGGTTCGGGTACGGTCACGAAGCGTGAGCGAGTGAAGAACCCTGACGGTTCCGTCACCATCATCGAGAAGGTGGAGAATTGCACCTTCTGTCGGGGGACCGGCCAGAGGCAGTAGCGAGAAGTAGCGGTTGAAGCCGCGAAAGCTCTTCCCCGGCGCGTTGGGGAAGGGCTTTCGCTTTTTCATGCGCTCCGGCGGCAGTCGTACGGCGGCGCCCCATGTGGTGTGGACGTGGACAAGCCGTAGGCACCTTCTATCAGTAGCCCTCCTTGTTCAAGGCATTTCGTAGTAGTCACTGAGGCGCACCCTGCTGTGCAGCACGGACCTGATGACGGCGATGGGGGTACGGGTGCCGTCGTACAGCACAGCATCCCTGGTGAGTGCTGGGCGCCCTTCGGTCGTCAGAGTGGGCGTGGTGGTCTCAGTGACGTACTGAACCGCGCCGGTGTCGTATCCCGGCGTGGGGGTGTACGTTGCCCGCATCTCGACGGGTCCGAAGTCGTCGGCCAGGGACACCTGTTGACAGTAGAGCGGGTGGTCTGGGTCTACTCCCAACATGTTCGCGACATCGGGCGGTGGCACCTGGGGGCCAGTGCTGATCTCTGTTCGTGTCAGCCTCGCGTAGGGATCGGCTGGGGTGTCTGCGGGCCGGCACTGTCTCGCTGGCAGGGTGAGCCGGGGCTGAGGACGGGTCACGATGGTCCCGCGTCCCTGTTTGGCCTCGGCCAGTCCTTCCGTGACGAGCTGGCTAAGCGCGCGGCGGGCGGTGGTGGTGGATACCTCGTACGCCTTCGTGATCTCGGGGTATGAGGGCAAAAGGCTGCCGGGGCCGTAGAACCCATCAGTGATCTTCTGGCGTAGGTCGTCGGCGATTTCGGCCCATCGGTGGGGCGGTGGCTGGGCTGGTCCGTGGGTCCCGGGGGTCTCGGGCACGGCTCTGGCCTCCTCTGGTGAGGGAAAGATCTTGGCTCCCTGAATTTGCGCATCTTCATGTGTCAGGTCTTAGGTTGAAGTTAGCGCGCTAATCCGTGCGCGCCAACTGGCCGAAAGGTGATTCCGGCATGAAGTTCCCCATCGACACCAGTTCCATCCTCTTTGCCATCGCCATCCCCGGCGTCGTCGTCACCGACTTCCGGACGAAGGAGATCCGCAAGAACGCCGATGGCGACGTCTTGCACGCGGTCCACCTGATGGCCATGGACGGGGTGGACTCGTATCTCATCAAGATCAGTTTGCCGTACGATCCGCAGCTTCCCGCCGGACAGCTCGTGGCGGTGAAGGGGCTTGCCTACCAGCTTGCCAAAGCGGGAGAGATGCGCTGGTGGTCGGCTGAGAGTGTCGAACCGATCGGGCCTCGGCTGCCAGCGATGCCGGGGGCTTCAGCTCCCGTTCCTCCTCCTGCTCCTCCCGGTCCGGCGTCGGCGTCAGGTCCTCCGGGGCAGACGGCACCGACGCAGACGAGGCGGCGTAGCCCGATCGAGGGTGCGCAGACCCCGGGGGGTGAGGGCTGACATGCTGATCATCCCCCCGTCCCCCTGCACTGCGGTACGCGCCTACAGCCTGCCCGGGAGTTGGCCCGCACTCACCATCACCATGGTTCACGGTGAGCGGGCGGTCTTCGCCATGGACCACCTTGCGCCGGTGGACGCCCTTCGGACGGCGGAACGTCTGGCGCGTGCGGCGTCGGCCTACGCCACGGAAGCGCGCAAGGCATTCACTCATTTCGAGGGCACCGAACGCCTACAGGGTCGGCAGCCGGACCCGTGGACGCTGCCGGACTTCCGGGGCGCGGTCCTGCTGGACACCTACCGGCCGGGAGGCTGAGATGGGGCGGCACGATCCCCGCTACGGGTGGGGGCCGCCGAGTGAGCCCGTAGGCGGCCTGCCTCCCTGGATCGAACGGCCCGACCTGCCGGTCCGGGTACCGTACGACCGGCAATCGCGTCTTGTCGCCGATGTCCTGCGCCCCCTGTGGCTGAGCCGGAGGGAATGGGCCTTCGGCCTGCTGGTGCTGACGCTGGCCATGATGGGACGGGCGGCCGGTGGCTGGCCCGGCGCCCTGGTCGCTGTGGGCCTGCTGGCTGCCGTGCTGCTCGGCCCGCCTCCGATGCGGCGATGGATTCTGCGGGTGTTCCGGCATGCGCGGGTGCGGCGGCGGTGGGACAAGGCGACCAGGTTCGCGGGATTGGCCACGTCGAACGGTCGTATCCCTCGCGTCGTGAAGGTCGTGGACTTTGCGGCTGGTGAACGGGTGCGGGTACGCATGCCGGGCGGCCTGGCGGTGCCCGACCTGGAAGAACGCGGTGAACACATCGCCGCTGACTTAGAGGTGCGGGATGTCCGTATCCGGCGTGATCCGGAGAATGCCCGGTTCGCCGCCGTGGAGATCGTGCGCCGTGATCCGCTGGGGTCTCGGGGCGTGCTGGCGTGGCCGTGGCGGGATGCCTGGCGCACGACTCCAGTCGTCAGTATGTGGGAGCCCTTCCCTGTGGCCGTGGGGGAAGACGGCGCCGTTCTCACCGTGAGCTGGTTCGACGACAACCACGAACTCGGGGATGAGGAGGAACCAGCATGATCAACCTCCTCATCGGTGGTGGCGTCGGGTCGGGCAAAAGCTCGACGCTCCACACGATCATTGCGGCGGCGGCGATCGATAAGGACCGGCCTCCGCTGGTGCTGATCGACGGCAAGGGTGGCGTCGAACTGGGCCTGTGGGAAGCGGTCGCCCATGGTGGGGTTCGCCGGACTCCAGCGGAAGCGGTTACGGCGTTGACCTGGGTCAAGGGTCAGATGGACAGCCGGTATGACTCCATGCGGACCTTGGGCGTACGCAAGCTGGGCCGCGTGCACGGTATCCCCCCGCTTCTGGTCGGCATTGACGAACTGGCGACCTTCACCATGGGGGGAGACCGCAAGCGCCGAGAGACCTTCATCGGTCTGCTTCATGACGTTGCCTCGCGCGGCAGGGCTGCGGCTATCCGCATCGTCGCCACCACTCAGAAGCCGGGTACTGACGTGGTGCCGTCTCACGTCCGCGACCTTTTCGATACGCGGTGGGCTTTCCGGGTGTCTACCCGGGACGCCTCCGACACGATCCTCGGGGCGGGCATGTCGGCCGCCGGATATTCGGCCGCCAAACTTCCCGCCTATCCGGGAGCGGGGCTCTTGCTGGCGGGAGGCGAGCCGCCGGTAAGGACGCTTTCTCATTATCTGGGCACCAAAGATCTGGAGCGGCTGGCGGCGTATGCGGCGGCGCTTCGCAATCGTCAGATAGGCGGGTCCTGATGAGCGCTCCTTTTCTTCCCGGGGCCGGTGTGATCGGCCTGGTGTTCGCGGTGCTGGCGGGGGTGATCTATGGCTTGCTGCGGCGTGAGATGCGTGCACAGATCTACCTGGATCGCGCCCGGGTCCGTGCTGCCCGTGACTTTCCGTGGCCGCGTGAGGAGTACATCATCGTGGCGCGGCTTGCGCCTGGGGCTGGTCCTGACGTGTGGACTGACCGGGTTCGTACGACGTGGCCCGAACTTGCGCGGTGGGCGGCGTCTTGGTCTAGCACACCTAGCGTGATCGAGGTGTGCGCACTGCGGCGATCTCGGTGGGGAGTGGTGAGTTGGCGGTGGGCGAATGGCGCTCAACTGTCCCCGTTGATCGGCCGTCAACCCGATGTCAACCCGAAAGGTAGCTTTTCCGACTACCTTGATCGTTCCACCTAACGAGAAAGCGAAAGATGGTCGCTCCCTCCCGGGGGCGGTAGTGGGGACACACAGAAAGGTTCGGAAAGGGGCACCGTGCGATTTCGGGTAGCGGCACGTGACTACGAGGCGCTCGAAATCGAAGACACAGAGCTTGTCAGATTGTTCACCGTTTGGTTACGCGGGCCTGCCGGGCAGGATGAGATGCGGCGGGTGGTGCAGCGGTGGATGTGGACTCCGGCGGATCTAGGTGGCCTGGGTACTGCTGAGCCCGATACCCCCGATGGGGTTGACGAGCTTCGCCGTGTGGTCCTGGCGAGCATGACTAAGTAGGTGACCGTGCCCCTTCCTCCCTCGGGAGGGGCACGGCCCTCCGCTCCTTGCCCCGGTCGGGAGGGTGGGCCGGTCGCTGCCGAAGGCACCCGTCAGGGCGCGCGTAGCGCGGCAGCCGGCGCACCCGGCGGAGAGATCTCAACGGCGTGATGGGCACGCGCCTTCTTCGAACGGCCAGGGGCCACACGCTTCCCTGGGCCGCGCTTCCTCTTCTCTTGTCGTGAGGTGGACGGCATGACATCAGTTCTGACGCAGATGATTGAGCGGGTCTCCGACCCTGCGGGATATCGGCTCTGGGCCGGTCAGGTAGAGAGGACAGGGCATTGCATCCGGCCGGTGCGGCTGGTCGGGTCGGCCATGGCGGCGGACCGTACCAGCGGTGAAGTTCGCGCTTCGACGGGTGATGACGGCGTGCTGTTGGTGGCCTGCGGCGACAGGCGGGAAACCGTGTGCCCGCCGTGCGCCCGGACGTACCGGCAAGATGCCTGGCATGTGTTCGCGGCGGGCCTGACCGGGCGGGAAGGTGCTGTGGCGTCGGTCTCGGAAACGGTCAGCGGTCATCCGGCGGTGTTCGCGACGCTGACCGCTCCTTCGTTCGGGCGGGTGCACACCTACCGGGACGGCGGGGTATGCCATCCGGTGCGGGAAGGCGCCAAAGTTCGGCGGTGCCCGCACGGCGTGGTGCGCTCCTGCGGGATGCGGCACGGGCGCACTGACCGGACCCTGGGCGGTCCGCTATGCCTGGCGTGCACAGACCTGGTCGGGATGGTGCTGTGGAACGCCTTCGTAGGGGAGCTATGGCGGCGGACCACGATCTACGTTTACCGGGTGCTGGCTCGGCTGGCGTCGGCGGTGTCGGGGCAGGCTGTCACTGTGCGATCCGTGCGGAGTGTGCTGCGGGTGTCGTACGCGAAAGTGGCTGAGGGGCAACGGCGCGGGTTGGTGCACCTGCATGTCATCGCTCGGTTGGACGGCGTGTGCCCCGATGATCCGGATGCGTTGCTTCCCCCTCCGGCCTGGGCTGATGCCGCGCTGCTGGGGGAGGCGATCCAGGAAGCCGCGGGAGTGGTCGGCGTTCCGCTGCCCTCCCCGGACGGGCGAATGCGCGTTGCCGAGTGGGGCACGCAGCTCGACGTACGGGCGATCAGCACCGGAGATGACCGAAGGAAGCTCGCCGGGTATCTGGCGAAGTATTCGACGAAGGCCATAGGCGCCCTGGACGATGCGGTTCCTCGTGATGCGCTGTGGGACCGGGAGCAAGCGGGCTCCGCTGGGGGTCGTCGTCGGCATCGCGTACCTCCGCCTGCGCACCTGGGCGAGTTGGCGGCGACGGCTGCGCGGCTGGCCGCTCATCCGGCGTGCGTGGGCCTGCGGCTGGCTCGTCATGCGTCGGCCTTTGGGTACCGGGGGCACGTGACCAGTAAGAGCAAGCGGTACAGCACGACCTTCGCGGCGTTGCGGGCGGTGCGGCGGGCGTGGCGCATCGCCCATCGGGCGGGAACCCCCTCGGAGGGTGATCCGTGGGCGTTCACGGATGACCCCGGGACGGTCGTGGTCTCGTCGTGGCGCATGGTGGGAGTCGGACACACGTCCCTCGGCGATCTGGCGCTTGCGGAGAGCCTGGCCCGTGAGCACCGGCAAGCCCGTCAAGCGGCGCGGGTGGGGCTGCTCGAATAGCGGTGGCGGGGCTGCGCCCAGTGCCTGAACCCCTCGTTGACGTTGTGCGCGCTGAATGTCGCGCCGAAGGCTCCTCTTCTTCTTGGTTCTCGTGTTCTTCTTGATTCTCGTGCCCGCGTCTTGTCGCGTGCCTTGCCCTGCGCGGTCGTGTGGGCGGGTGGGTGGGGCTCGCGATGCGGGGGCATGCCAATTCCCCTCACGATTACGGAGAGTAATTCATGGGTGCGAAAAGTGATGATGCGGCTGGCCGGTCCTCTGCCCTCCCTCCCGATGCTGACGAAGTGATCGCCTCGATTCGGGCGATGGTGGCCACCTGGCCCAAGTTGAGTGAGCGCCAGCGGGCACGCCTGGCGCTACTGCTGCGACCGTAGAACGAACTGGGCGCCCCCACCTAAGCGGCGGGGGCGCCATGAGGTTAAGCGGCGATGGGGCTGGCCTGCGTGGTCGGCGCGTCGGGCATGGCAGGCGTGATCACGATGTAGTCCCGGATGTCCACCTGTCGGCGCCCCCGGCCGATGGGCAGCAACTTGACTCTCATGAGCAACTTCAAGACCTCGCGCTGACGGCCCAGATGCATTTCCTTCCACGTACGCCTTACATCACTGGAGGAAACGAACGGTTCTAGCGGGCTCTCTGCCGCGCTGCCTCGGAGCTTCTCCCAAATCTCGGCGGTGCGCCTCTCGATCACTTCTCGGGCCGACTCCCACTCCTCGTCATCCATCTGCCCAAGAGCGTTTCTCGCTGCAATCTTCCGGCGGTTCGCGTCAAGCATGACGAGTTCCTCGCGTAGCTCCGTAAGACCCTCCGTCTGCTCCTCTTCCTTCGGCAGGAGGTCTACCACATCATCGTGGGAGAGTCGTTCCACGATCGTGCTGGTAATGTACGCGTCGGTTCTCTCCACCCAATGAACTATATGGTTCTTGTCTCGGCATGTGTAAGCGGGCCGCTCGTGGATGTAGCGCACGCTCATGACTGCCCCGTTATTGCATATGCCGCACTCGTAGATGAGGCTCCCGAGCCACTTGGGCGTATTGCCTCTCATCGTGCGGCGGGAAGGGTCAGAGAGCAGATCAATAAGGGCTTGCCGTTGGTCTTCGGGAATGATCGCGGGGTACGCGTTCCTCTTTATGATCTTGCCCTGATGCACGGTGTGGCCAGCAACGCGGGGGTTGGTAAGGACATAATGAATCGTGCTGGAACTCCACCCGTTGTGCTTGACCTCTTTGCCGTTCCGGTGCCTGGTGAGCCCGTCGGTCTGGGCTACCGTCGGGACCTTCCGTGCGGCCAGATCGGCGAGGATGTGACGTATTGACACCCCTGTCAGCAGGTCTTTCGCCCATCGGCGGATCTCCGCTACCTCGTTGGGGCGGTGCTGGGTCATGTCCAGCACGGGGCGGTCTTCGTAGATGCGCTCTGACACTGGAGCCTGCGGATTGACGCACACCGACCGAACGCGGCCCGTATCAACGCCCCATCCGTAAGGGCGTATTCCACCGCCGTAGACTCCATTCCTGGCCTGGCGCTTCCGGGCGTCCGATACTCTTTCCCCTCGATGCTCGCTCTCGTACTCAGCATCTACGGTGTCGTTGATCAGGTCCTTTCTCCCCGCTGCTTTCTCCAGGTTGTAGAAGCTTCCGCGCATGCCGCTGTACAACTTCACCTTGTGCGCGCGGGCTACCTTGATGAATGCTGATACCTCGTCTACCGACCTATGCAACCGGTCGGCGTGACGGATGATGATCACGCCAACCGTTCCGGCTTTCATGTCCTTCAAGAGCTGCGCGTACTGCGGGCGCTCCACACCGGAGTAAGCCGACTTGTCGTTGTCTACGTAGGACCTGGCGATGGTTAGGTCCAACTCTTCTGCTGAGATCTCGTTCTCAAGGTGCTGGGTCGCTACCCCCTCGGCTGCTCCGCGCTTGTCGAAAGAGATCCGGCAGTAATCGACGGTTGCCCTTGCGGTCGTTTCAAGCATCGTCTTTCCTCCCCTATAAACCAGCTTATATGTGCCAATCTATTAGTGGGGAAGTCGACCCTGCTGCGCACCGTCTACCGGTCGCTGCGCCCCTCCGGCGGGGTGGTACGGCTGGACGGCGAGGACCTGTGGGGGATGCGTCCCCGGCAGGCGGCCCGGCGCCGCGCGGTACTGCCCCAGCACGGCCAGGCGGCCGACGGGTTCTCCGCCGAGGAGGTCGTCGCCGTCGGCAGGCACAGCCGCAGGAAACCGCTCGGCAGGAAGACGGCGGCCGACCGCGAGGCGGTCACGACCGCGCTGCGGCGGGTCGGCATGGACTGGGCCGCCGACCGGCTGATGACCACGCTGTCCGGGGGTGAGCGTCAGCGGGTCTTCCTGGCCCGCGCGCTGGCCCAGGAGGCGCCGCTGCTGGTCCTCGACGAACCGACCAACCACCTGGACGTCGGCTCCCAGCTTCTCCTGCTGGACCTGGTCCGTTCCCTCGGCCTGACGCTGCTCGCCGCCCTGCACGACCTCGACCAGGCGGCGGCCTACGCCGACCGGGTCGTGGTGCTCAGGCGGGGCCGCGTCGTGGGACACGGCCGGCCGCTCGACGTGCTGACCCCGGCCTTCATCGAGGAGGTGTTCGGCGTGCGGGCGCACGTCGGCCCCCACCCGCTGACCGGCCGCCCGCACATCGCCGTGGCCTCCCCGGAGAGGTAGGCCCGCCGGGAACCCGTGGGGTCGTCGTCCGGCCGTGACCCCACGGGTTCTCTCGGGTTCCCACCGGTTCCCACGGCGGCTCCGGCCATGGTCCGGGACGGCTTCGACCACGGCTTTGGTCACGGCCTTGGTCACGGCCTTGGTCACGGCTCAGAGCGGTCCGGCGGCCTTGGTCGCCGATCCGGGTGGGGCGGTGGGGTTCGGGGTGGCTTCTCAGCCGGTTCGCCAGAGCCGGATGGTTCTGTCGAGGCCGCCGCTGGCGAGGGTGTGGCCGTCGGGGCTGAACGCCAGTGAGGTGACGCCACCGGTGTGGCCGGTGAGCGGCGGCCCCTTGTGCTTGTGGGTCTTGGTGTCCCACAGCTGGATCCTGCCGTCGCCGGTGCCGACGGCCAGCGTCCTCGCCCTGGGGTGGTAGGCCACCGCGTTGACGGGGTTACCGGTGCGCAGAGGAGGGTCCTCCGCGTGGCCCCCGCCGTTCCCGTTCCACAGCGTGACGTCGCCGGGACTGTTGCCGAGGGCGATGACCCCCTTGCTGTTCACGGACAGGGTGTTGACCGAGCTGATCCCGTTCACCGTCAGCAGGCCCATCTTCTCGTGGGTCCCCACGTTCCAGAACCGCACGTGGTTGTCACCGTAGGCGGTGAGCAGCACGGTTCCGTCGGTGCCGAAGCGCACGGCGTTCACGACCGCAGGACGGTCGGTGAGGGTCGCGGCGGTGCGCCTGCTCGCCACGGTCCACAGCCGGGCGGAACGGTCGGCTCCCCCGCTGGCCAGGATGTTCCCCCTGACGTTGAACGCCACCGAGTTCACCGCGCCGGTGTGGCCGGTCAGGACGGCGGTCGTGGTCTCGTTCGCCACGTCCCACAACCGGACGGTGCCGTCGGCTCCCCCGCTGGCCAGGGTCCTCCAGTCGGGGCTGAACGCCACCGCGTTCACCGCACCCGCGTGCCCTGTCAGTACGGCAACGGCCCCTCCGCTCTCCGGGTTCCACAGCCGGATGCCGCCGTCGGCACCTCCACTGGCCAGTGTTCTCCCGTCCGGGCTGAACGCCACGGAGTTCACCGCACCCGTGTGACCCGTCAGGACGCTCCTGCCGACCGTCGGGGTCACGCTCAGGCTCGGTGTGCTCGTGGGACGTGGTGTGGCCGCCGTACCGCCGTAGGAGCGTCTGACGACCTCGGCGACGCCGAAGACCGTGGCGACCGCGGCCGCGCCGACACCCGTGGCCAGGACGGCACGGCGCCCGACCCTGAGAGGCGGGGCCTTCCTGGAGGGAGGGACCGGCCGAACGGACGATGACCTGTCAGCGGCCTGGTTGCGCACGAAGGGGTGGTGGATCGCGGTGTCGGTGCCCCGCTGGTTGGGGGCGGGCAGCCCACGTCCACGCAGCCGTTGCCTCAGGTGGGAGTAGATGTCGTTCATCGTCAGCCACTCGGGACCGCCGGAGACTCCGGTGCGGACCAGGTCGAGAAGCTCGGCGGTGAAGGAGGTCGGGGTGTCCGCCTGCTGGTCGAGGGAGACGACGTGGGCGGTGTGGTCGCTGGCGGTGAGGGTGTAGGCGCCGTGGATGTCGGTGCTGTCCACGACGGTGCTGGAGAGGGCCTCGATGGCGCGGCCCGAGTAACAGCAGTCCAGGATCACGATCTTCGTCCGGGCGGGGCTGTCCATCAGGACCTCCCTGAGCCGCTCGAACTCCAGGCCGGTGATGTCGGTGTCGGTGAAGTCGGTGTCCTTGAGGATCATGCACAGCTGCCCGCGCCGGGTGATGGTGCCGTGCCCGGCGAAGTAGACCAGCAGCACGCCGGTGGTCTCCTCGGCCACACGTCGTAGGTTCTGCACGAGCCTGCGCATGTCGGTGGGGTCTCGCCAGACCTCGACCTGTTCCTCGGACCAGCCGCACAGTTCGGGATCGGTCAGGACCTCCGCCATGCCGCGCAGGCTGTTGGCCACCGCGGGAAGCTGGGGGAAGCGCCGGTCGGAGTATTCGGAGGTACCGATGAGAACGGCCCGCGAGCCCGAACGGTCGTGGATGTCACCCCTCATCGACGTCCCGCTGGGTCTTCTCCTCGCCGCCGCCCCGAAGGATCTCCTCCTCGCCGTCCCGCAGGATCTCCTCAAGCAGCGACAGCACGGCGGTGTCCCTGACCCGCTGCGCGTTGAGCTCCACGGTCCCCGAGGGAGAGGTCACCGTGATGGTCACATCGGCGCGACGGGTCCGCAGCCATGTGGTCAGAGCCCTGACCAGGGCCATCCCGGCACCGCTCGACCCGAGTGCGACGGCGAGCGTGTCGAGCACCCCGCCCAGTTCGCCCTCGGCCGGGGGACGCCGCACCACGCGAACCCCGCCTGTCAGGGCGCGTTCGGCGGACAACCACCCGCGTAGTTCGGTGAACTCGGTGATCTCGTCGCCACCTGAGACCTGGACCAGGGCATCCATCGGCACCTCTGACCTGTCGGCCCTCCGGCCCGCCGGGCGGAGGGACACTCGACAACGCGCTGAATTATTTCAGGAAACGCCCCGGCCGTGAGGTTGGTTCCGCACAGAGGAAAAAGAGATCGCTTCTATGCGGATCTCCATATTTGCCATTTTCACCGGTATGAATTAAGCCCTTTTCGTCCCGGCTTCCACGGGAGCGGGCGAGGTTCGGCCCATGACCTGCGACGACAAGGGCTGCGAGCGAAATCACGGGGTGCCGTTCCCCTGCGTCGCCCCCGGCCAGGCGACGACCCCCGAGAGAGCGAAAAAGGCTTATTGATATGAAATATCCGGATATCACACTATATAGCGAGGGGTCGCCCTGGCCCTTCGCTCACCCCTCGGGCAGCGCGAGCAGCACGTGCTCGTGCTCGCCGTACCGGACCGTGTCGACGCGCCGGAAACCGCACCTCTCCAGCAGGCGCACCGAGGCCGTGTTGCCGCCCGACGGGTCGGCGTAGAGCGGGCGGACCCTCTCAAGGGCCAGGAACAGGCTCAGCGCCTCGGTGCCGACGCCCCGGCCCCAGAACGGCCTGCCGAGAACGTAGCCGATGAAACGCCTGTCCTCCGCCCACCAGGAGACGACGTTTCCCGCGGGCTCGCCGTCCACGGTGACCGTCCGCACCAGGACGGTCGGATCGCCCAGGACCCGCGTCCGCCAGTGGCGCATGAAGACCTCACGCTCCCTGGGGGTGAACATCGAGCGCCTGACCGTCTCGGGGTCGTGCTCGTGCTCAAGGAACAACTCCAGATCGGACTCCACAACGGCCCTCAGCCGCACGCCTGCGCTCACGGCGCCGATTCTCACACCGGCCACCGACATTCCCCCGCCGGGAAAGCGGTCACGACGCGCCGGTGAGAGCGGTCCGGGCTTACGCGTTTCCCCTGCCGCGGAAGGCTCTTCCCCGGAAGGGGACGGCGCCGTGCCGGGCGATCGAGACGGTGTCCCGGAACGCCCGGCTCGCCGTACGGACCGTGGGCCTACTTGTCGTCCACCACCAACGTGCCCGCGACGCCCCAACTGTCCGCGGGAACCTCGGTGATCCACACCTGGACGGTCTCCGGCGGCAGGCCGTACGACTCGACGAAGGCGTCGGTGATCCTCCTGACCAGTTCGCGCTTCGGCTCGATGTCCCGCGGACCCTGAAGCACAGTGACGACCGGCATGGTTACTCCCAATGATGTCGGCCCCGGATTTCGGAGCTGACACCAGTTTCCGAACGGCCGGCCGCGGGCGGAAGACGGCACCGAAAGGTGCCATGGGCACCACCGGGTGACCTACCTCCGAACAGGTGACCGTCCAACGGCTTTGTCGCCGGACGTTTTCCTGTCGGGTCGGAGGGGCAGCAGAGACCGGCAGCCCCGTTCACGGGTCTCAGCGGAAACGCGGAAATCGCGCCGAGGATTCAAATGGTCCGTCCGGCTCTCAGCCGATGCCCACCCGCGGCGTTTCCCGGTCGTTGTACTCCTGACGGGCGAGCAGGATCTCCCCGATGTGGCCGTAGGCCCACTCACGCACCACGTCCACCGTCCTGGCGAGGCTGTGGCCCAGGGGGGTCAGCGAGTATTCGACCGTCACCGGGACGGTCGGGTAGACGGTGCGCAGGATCAGACCGTCGGACTCCATGCCACGAAGGGTCTGCGTCAGCATTTTCTGGGAGACGCCCTCGATCCTGGCCCGCAGCTGGGTGAAGCGGAGGGTCTCCTCTCCCAGCGAGAGAATCACCAGCATCGTCCACTTGTCGGCGATGCGGTCGAGGATCTCCCGGGTCGGGCAGGCGGACTTCAGCATGTTCCAGCGGGAAGAGGAGCTGTCTGCCATGGCGACATCATAGCCTCGGCCTTTTCGGTTTCCTCCAGGTGCCCTGGCCACCTCGAAGTGCCGACTTCCGGGAGCGGGAAACCGTTTTTAGACTCCGAGACCGGTCGGCGGGTTTCCCGAACTTCGAATGCTCGCCGGATGGAGAAGGAGAAGTTTCACATGAAGGCTCTGGTGCCCACCGGCGACCTGGATTCCCTGGTCCGGTACGACGACGTGGCGGCCCCGTGCCCGAAACCCGACGAGGCGTTGGTCGCGGTTGAGGCGTTCTCTGTCAACCGGGGGGAGTTCTTTCTCCTGGCGAGACCGCGTGAAGGCTGGAGGCCGGGCAAGGACATCGCGGGCACGGTCGTGCGGGCAGCCGACAACGGGACCGGACCGGGTGTCGGAGAACGGGTGGTCGCCCACCCCGCGTCCGCCGGGTGGGCGGAGAAGGCGGCCGTCCCCACCTCCTCGCTCGCCGTACTGCCCGGCTCGATGACAGCCGTGACCGCGGCGGCGCTGCCGCTGGCGGGACTGACCGCCCTGCGCCTGATGCGGCGGATCGGCGGCGTCCTGGGGAAGAGAATTCTGATCACCGGCGCCTCCGGCGGTGTCGGTCACTACTTCGTCGAACTCGCCGCCGCCTCGGGCGCCGAGGTGACGGCTGTCAGTGCCTCGCCGGAACGCGGGCTACGGCTGACCGAACTCGGCGCGGCGGACGTCGTGCACGACGTGGCGGAGGCCACGGGACCGTTCGACGTCGTGCTGGAGTCGGTCGGCGGCGACTCGGCTCCCAAGGCACTGTTGAAGACGGCCAAACGGGGGACCTTCATCTGGTTCGGTCAGGCGAGCCGCCAACCCGCCACCTTCAGCTTCTTCGACTTCTTCGCCGGGCCCGAGTCCGCCCGGTTGCACCACTTCCACTACGCCGACAGCGACGTGGCCGATGGAACCGACCTGGCCACTCTGGTCAGGCTGACCGCGACCGGGCGGCTCCATCCCGAGATCGGACGTGAGACGGACTGGGCGGACACCGCCACGGTGCTGGCGGACCTGCGGGACCGGAGAATCCGTGGCAAGGCCGTCCTGCGCGTGGAACCCGCGCCGACGAGCGGGGCTGACCGTACGGCTACGCACGCGGCCTGAAGTGGCGCACGGTCAGGGCCACGGCGCAGACGACGGCGACCACCCCCGCGGTGAGCCCGAGCGTGCTGCCCTCACCGCCGTTGGCCATGTTGGAGACCACGTTGACCGTCGCGCTGACCGCGAGGAGCATCCACAGCAGAGCACGCGCGGCCCGAAAACGCCTGCGGGGAACCGGGAAATAGTTCATGCCGAAACCCTAGGAAAACCCCAGGACCTGGGTAATCCGGTCCGCCACCGACCTGGGTTGGGGCTGACAGGAAGGCCGGAAGGTGGGGCCGGCACCACCATCCCCACCGAACCGGCCCCGGTTCGAACCACGGCTCGCCCCACCCCCGCTCAGGATCCCGGCTTTCGTCCCGCGTCAGCCTTCGCCCGGCCCCCGCTCAGGCTCCCGCCCCGCCCGGCCCCTCCCGGCTTTCGTCCCGCGTCAGCCTCTATCCGGCCCCGTTCAAGCTCTCCGCCCCGTTCGGGCGCCGGCCCCCGTTCGGACGCTCAGGGGCCTGTTCACTCCCCGGCCAGTACCCGTACGACCTCCTCGGCCACGCCACGGGCCGAGGCCGGGTTCTGGCCGGTGACCAGGCGGCCGTCCGTGACGACCTGGGCGGCGAAGTCGGCGGCGGGCACGTGCTCGGCCCCCTGCTCGCGCAGCCGCTCGGCCAGCGGGAACGGCACCACCGCGGTCAGCCCGACCGCCTCCTCCTCGCTGCCGGTGAAGGCCGCGACCCGCCTGCCCGCGACCAGCGGCTTCCCGTCGGACAGTTCGAGGTCGACCAGCGCGGCCGGACCGTGGCAGACGGCCGCGACGACACCACCCCGCTCGTGGACCCCCCGGGTCAACCGGCCGATCCCGGGGTCGCCGGGGAAGTCCCACATGGCCCCGTGACCACCCGCGAAGAACACGGCGTCGTACCTCTCCGGCTCCAGGTCCGCCACCCGCGCGGTCTCCCCGAGCACGTCGAGGAAACGACGCTGCACCGGGTCGTCGGCGTTCTCGCCGTCACGCGGCGGCACACCCCCGGCCACGCTGACCACCTCGACCTCGTGCCCGGCCTCGGTGAAGATCTCCCACGGCTCCGCCGCCTCCGACACGTAGAAACCGGTGCTCCTGCCGGTTTCACCCAGTTCGCCATGGCTGGTGAGGACAATCGCGATACGCATGCCATGATCGTCACCCATCTCCCCGTGGACGACCAATAACGCATTCCGGGTACTACCATCAGAAATCTGATCTCACTCGACCTGCTGCGTACGTTCCTGGCCGTCCACCGGTCAGGGTCGGTCACCCGTGCCGCCGAGCACCTCGGCCTGTCGCAGCCCGCCGTGACCGCGCAGGTCAGGGCGCTGGAACGGGCACTCGGGCAGCCGTTGTTCGAACGGCTGCCCCGGGGCATGGCCCCGACCCCCGCCGCCGACGAACTGGCCGGACGCGTCGCGGCGCCGCTCGACGCGCTTGAGGAACTCGACGTCACCGAGACGCCGGAGCGAGCCGTACACCTCGGTGGGCCCGCGGAGCTGATGTCCGTCCTGGCACTGCCCGCGCTGGCCCCCATGGTCGCCGGGGGGCTGCGGCTGCGGGTGACGCTCGGCCTCGCCGACGACCTGCTCACCACACTCGCCGGGGGCACGCTCGACCTGGTGGTCTCCACCGTACGGCCCCGCAGGGGAAGCGCCCTGACGGCCGAGGCGCTGTGCGACGAGGAGTTCGTGCTGGTCGGCGCCCCCGGCTGGGACCTCGACCGGCTTGAGGCGGCTCCCCTGGTCGCCTACGCGGAGAACCTGCCGATCCTGCGCCGCTACTGGCGGGTCGTCTTCGGGACCCGCCTGACGCGCGTGCCCGCCCTGGTCGTCCCGGACCTGCGCGGGGCCCTCGCCGCGGTGGTCGCGGGCGCGGGGGTGACCGTCCTGCCCCGTTACCTGTGTACGGCGGAGCTGACCGGCGGCCTGCTCGTCCCCCTGCTGGAGCCCGAGCTGCCGCCGATCAACACGCTGTTCCTGGTGTCCAGGGCGGGAAGGCTTCACCCCATGGCCGTCGCGGTCCGCGACCACCTGCTACGACGGGGACGTTCCTGGTGACCGGTCACGGAATCCTGGACAGGACGACCACGTGGAGTTCGCCCTTGAGCCGGTAGGACATGATCCGGCCCGTCGGGTCGGTGACGGGGAACTCGCCGTTCTCCACCTCCGCCGTGCGCAGGCCCAGGTCGACGATCGTGCCGGTGCTCACGTCGAAGAGCCCGAGCGCCTGCTCGTCCTCCTTGATGTTGCACAGATGGAAACGGTCCTGCCTCAGCGGCTCGGGGATCTGGTAACCGAGGGGCACGTCCTTCTGCTGTGAGCCGTCACGCAACCGGACGAAGCCCTCCTCGTCAGCCGTCACGCCGATGCAGGAGCGCACCCCGCAGGCGTACACCCGGTCCTTCCCTCCGACGGCGGCCGAGTCGACCTTTCCGGTCTCCAGGTTGACCAGCCGGGTGAAGAGGGGTTTGTCCCGCCCGCCGCCGGCGCCCGGCGAACCGGCCCACGGCCACGACAGCAGGTGCTGCTTGTCTCCGGCCGGAATCCGCGTCGCCTTCCCCCCGGTCAGGGGAACGGTGAACACCCCGCCGTTCACCGGGGAGAACACGACCTTGCCGTTCGCCACGCCGAAGCCGTCGAACCCCTCCATGTCCTGGTCGGCCACGGGACGGGCCCCCGCACCGTCCAACGACGCGGCCCAGATGTGGGTCTTGCCCTTCGTCGTGTTCCACCAGGCCACCTGACCGTCGCCGACGCTGAAGCCGCCGGAGAACCGCACCACCCCCTGAGGCTCGGGCACGTCCGCGATCTTCCGCGGCTCCCCACCGGCCAGGGGGTAGGCGTAGATCGTCTCCGGCCGCTCGAAGTCACGGTCCGCCGCGACCAGCAGCGTCTGGTCGTCGATCAGGGTGATCGGCCGCAGGTCCCGGCCGTTCGGCGCCTTCAGCGGCAGCTTCACCACGGCCTGCGGCCACACCTGCTCGATCGGCTTGGCCTCGATCTTCGTTGAGGTCATCACCTGGGACGACCTCCCGCCCGTGGCGCTGGCCGACGAGGCCCCCGTGTCACCGCTCACGCGCAGCCCGACCACGCCTCCTCCCGCGACCGCGACCACGGCCGCCGTCGCGAGTGCCGCCTGCAGCCGCCGCCTGCGCCGCCGGTATCCGGTCTCCAGCCGGGCCGCCGCCGTACCGGCCAGCCGGGGTGCGTTTCCCGCCGCGTGCCCCAGGGTCTCCTGCAGACTCCTTTCGAAATCGTTCATCACCACTCCCCTGCACTGCGCCGATATTTCCCGAAATTTCGTGGCTTTCCGTCCGCATGGCGGAGCGAAGCTTGTCCAACGCCCGTGACGCCTGGCTCCATACGGTCCCCCGGGAGATCCCCAGGGCCGCCGCGATCTCCGCGTCGTCGAGCCCCTCGTAGTACCGCAGCACCAGCACCACCCGCTGTCTGCGCGGCAGTACGGCCAGCGCCTCCCACATCGCCTGCTCCCCACCGTCGGGCAGCCTGTCGTGGTACCCGTGCTCGGGCGGCTCCCAGCTGAGCACCTCACGGCGCCGCAGCCGCCAGACGGCGACGTGCAGCCTGGCCATGATGGTGCGCACGTAACTCTCCGGATTCTCCTTCGTCAGGAGGCGCGGCCAGGCGGCGCGGAGCTTCAGCAACGCCTCCTGCACCAGATCCGCCGCGTCGTGTGGGTTCCCGGCCAGCACGTAGCCGTAGCGCAACAGCGCGTCCCCCCGCTCGGCGACGAACTCCGCGAACCGTGGATCTGCTTCCAACTACCTTCGCCTCCCGTCGTCCTCATCACCCCCCAGATGAGAACGCCCCCGAAACCGTTGCATCCACGGCGAAATTCGGTGGATCACACGTGACCTGTCGGCGTCGGCAGGAATCTGTATGACAGGCCTGTCCCGGTCGGCCGGTGCCCCATGGCTCGCAGCCCGAGCTGTGGAGCCGCCTGCCTCCGTGTTCTTCACCGTCCGCAGCCAACATGGCGGTTTCACCGTCGAGGGCCGCGATCCGAATCTTCGGACCTACGTTCGAGTGTGAAACATCACGACTTTATGGTGCGTCTCTCACAGTTCGTACGGGAGCAGCCGCCCTCCGACGTTTCCCCTTGCGGGAACTCGGGCGTTGGCCCTTTCACGTCGAACGAACCGCCCGCGAACAAGGTGACCGTATTTGCTCACTTCCATTTTCCCTGAAGTTCCCCAAGTCGTCGGAGCGATCCGTACAACTCCGCCCCCGAATCGATCGCCGAAGTCGAAGCTCCAGGACACGGCTGGGGCGGAGCGCCATCCGGAGCGGGCCAGAGCGTCTCTCCAGAGAGCGGGCAGTGGATTTACGACGCGTTCCCCATTAGCCATACGGTGACCCTATGTACACGGAAGGCCTGGAACAACCACCACACTCAGCACCACCCGACAAGTCATCACCATAATACTCTTAGATAGGCCAATGAAATAACCATCTCGACCGCTTGACGAATTCAAGAGCAACGATAAAAATGGAAGTTCCGGTCAGATTTCCCCAACCGCAAAGAGATATAAACGCAACCAAAAATCCCAGGAGCATGAATTACCGCTCACGACGCGAGTAGGGCGATGGGTGAGGACCTCACAGACCAGGGACACTCCAACAAGTTGGGCGGGACCGTGTTCGGGCCGGCCCTCCAGGCCCACGACGTTCACGGCGGAATCCATCTGCACCAGGCCGCCTCCCCTGAGGCCCCGCTACTCAAGCCCAACCAGCTCCCGGCCGGGCATCCCATCGTGAATCGCCATGACGAGCTCGCCCTGCTGGACGACATCCGTTCCGGCTCCGGCGGAACAGGGGCTCCCAAGGTCGCGGTGGTCAGCGGCCCGGCGGGCGTCGGCAAGACAGCGATGGCGTTGCACTGGTCGCACCGGGAACACGACTCCTTCCCCGACGGCGGGCTCTTCGCCGACCTGCGGGGACACGCGACCGACAAACCCATCCAGCCGACCGAGGTGCTGGGGTGGTTCATCCGCGCGTTCGGCGTCGAACCCAAGCGCGTCCCCGCCGGACTGGCGGAACGTTCCGCGCTCTACCAGTCGCTGGTGAGCGGACGCCGCCTGGTGGTCATGCTGGACAACGCCATATCGGTCGCACAGGTGACCCCCCTGCTGCCCGCCTCGGCGGAGAGCGTCACGATCGTCACCAGCCGTTGGCGCCTGGCGGGGTTGCTGATGCGCGGTGCCCGATCCGTACAGCTTGAGCAGCTCAGCCCGAGATCCTCGATCGAACTCCTCGGACGCACCATCGGCGGCGAGCGGATACGCGCCGAGCAGGAGTCCGCCGAACGGCTGGTCGAGTTGTGCGCCCGGCTGCCGCTCGCCCTGTGCGTCGCCGCCGCCCGGCTTGCCACCAGGCCTCGCTGGCCCCTGTCCGAGATGGTGCAGGCCCTTACCCACGAACGACGGAGGTTGGCGGAGTTGTCGATCGGCGACGAGGACGAGACGAAGGTCCAGGCGGCATTGGCGCTTTCCTACAACGGGCTCTCCTCCGACGACATCAGGCGGATCTACCGGCGGCTCGGCCTCTTCCCCGGCACCACCTTCGACAGCTGGTCGGCCGCCGCGACGGTCGCGATGCCGCGTGCCCACGTGCGGGAACTGCTGGAGATCCTGATCGATGCCAACCTGCTCGACGACGCGCCCGGCGGCCACTACCGCTTCCACGACCTGATTCGGCTGCACGCCCGGGAGATGGCCGACCGGGACGAGTCCGAGGAGGTCCGCGCGCGGACCGTGCACCGGGCGGTCGACTGGTTCCTGTCCACCGCCACGACCGTGAACCGACTGGTCATGCCCTACCGCAAGGTCAACTTCGACGCGGTCGTCAACGAGCCCGCCGAACCTCTCACCTTCGCTGACCGAGCACAGGCACTCGACTGGCTCGACGACGAACTCCCCAACCTCAGGGCGGCCATCCAGGTCGCCATGGAGCAGCGGCTTTTTCCCACAGCATGGCAGTTGGTGGACGCGCTGTGGCCGCTGTTCCTCTACCGCGGCCGCCATGACGAACGCCTTGAGATCGACAGGATGGGCCTTGAGGCGGCGCGGGCCTGCGCGGACGCCGAGGCCGAGGCCAAGATGCTGAACCGGACCGGGCTGGCACACCGCGCCCTCGGTGAACTCGACGAAGCCGCGGCCGACTTCCATGCGGCGCTGGAGATCTGGCGCCGGGAGGAGAACCGGTATCGCATATCCGGCAGTACACGCAGGCTGGGACTGATCGAGCTGGACCGAGGCCATATCGAGGAGGCCGTCGTACTGCTCCAGGAGTCACTGAACCAGTACCGAGCGGCGAAGGAGTCGCGCAAGGTCGCGCTTCTCCTCTGCGACCTCAGTGAGGCACTGATCGAACTGGGGAAGACAGCCGAGGCCGTTGACCACCTCGCGGAGGCCGAGGGCCTGCTTGCCGAGGTGGACGACCCACACAACCGGGCCAGGGCACGCATTCTTCTCGGCAGTGCCAGGGGAGGAGAGATTGGGACGGCCCTGGTCGAGCGGGAGTTGGAGGAGATGAAGAGGATCGGTTCGGCGATCGGCCAGGCGCAGGCCCTCCAGGCGTTGGGTGACCTCGCCCTGCGGGAGCACCGTGAACAGGACGCGCGGACCCTCTACGAGGAGGCCCAGCGCGTCCTGGCACAGAGCGGCAGCCGGAGCAGACAGTTACAGGAACGTCTGTCCCGGCTGGCCAGGTGACCACACCACGTCAACCACCCAGACAGAGCGCGCCGTACCGATGCCCAGACAGGCAACGGTACGGCGCGCGACGAGTTCAGCTGTCCCAGCGTCCGACGACAGTGTTGGGCGTGTGGGCGGCGTCAAGGGCTGACAGTTCGTCGAGGGTCAGTGACGCGGTGACCGACGCTGGAGCACCGACCTTCCAGCCCGCGTGCACCACCGCCAGCCGTAATGCCCGAACCGGATCCTCCGCCTCACACCAGAAGTGCAGGAACGTGGCGAACAGTGCGTCGCCCGCCCCGGTGGTGTTGACGACTCCACGAGGCGCGACCGCCTCCACCCGGACGAGCGTTCCCTCCCTGGTGGCCAGCAGCGCCCCCCGGGCGCCCAGACCGACCCCCGCCAACCGGCAGCGCGGGTAGCGGGCGAACAGCCGCCGCACCCACACCTCGGGCGGGTCGGGCAGCCGTTCGTCACTGCAGAAGACGACCGTCGCCGCGTCGAGCCACGGCCGGTTGTACTCCCCGTCGAGGTCGGAGACGAGGTGGAGATCCACAGCGATGGGGACGCCGAGCCGGGAGGCGGGTTCGACCAGCTCACGGACGAATTTCGTGTTCGTCAGGACCAGCAGGTCGGCGCCGTGGGCATTCGCCGCAAGCAGGTTCACGGGATAGGGGACGGTGTTCACCGGCGTCAGATGGGGAAGCCCCATCCGGCGGCCGTCCGGACCGACGAGCGCCACCCCCACCGACGACTCGGCCCCCTCGACGATCCCGGGGCCGAGCAGGCCGTTCCTGCCGAGTTCGGCCGCTATGCCGAGGCCGGGCAGGTCACGGCCAAGGACGGTGCACAAGCGGACGTCGTCCCCCAGGGTTCTGAGGATCTGCGCGATGTGCCCGGCCGCCCCGGAGACCCCGGTGGCGATCCACCGGGGAGACGAGGTGGAGGCGTACCGTACCGGGAACTCCGTCACCCCCACCGACATGTAGAGACTGACCGCGCCCGCGACCACGATCCGGCGTGTCACGCCGCCTCCTCTCCCGTACGGACACACGCCCGTCCGGTCGTCTCAAGTGCTTCGATCCGTCCCACGTACCGGCCGAAGAGCACCGAGTCCGTGGTCAGGGCGTCGAGCGGCATCCCGGCGGCGCGCCAGCCGTACAGGAAGGAGCCGCAGAGCGCGGGACTCGTGCTTCCCGCGATCGTGACGAGCCGTCCGTCGCGCAGCGCGGCCAGGCAGCCGGGCGGACGCGCGCCGACCGCGACCTCGCAGCCCGGGTAGCGGCCGAGGACCTCTCTTCCCGGCTGCGGGGTCACGAGCACGTCGGCCACCTCGTACCAGTCCTGGTCCGCCCGCTCGTCGAGACGGGCGACGACGTGCGTGCCGTCGAAGATCCGGGCGCCCCGGGGAATGCCGTGCCTGGGAGTTCCTCGGCCGGGGGTGAGAAGCATGACGTGGGTCTCACGGACCGACGTCACCATGAGTGCCGGTGCCCCCTGGCGCGGTATGGCAACGCCGCGCCGTTCGACCGTGGGCAGGTGCCCCACCCTGAACAGCTGGGCTGTGACGAACCTGTTGGTCATGGCCGTTCTCCTCACGCGGCGAGCCGGGGAGCCGGCACCGCCGGGGTCACGTGGACGTGCTCGGGCCGTCGTAAGCCCAGTAAGCGGTAGATGAGACGGCGCATGTTCTGGTCGAAACGGCCCGGCTCCGAGGTGATCAGCTCGGTGACCGCCTGGTAGCGGTCGGGCCGCATCTCCTTGGCCGCCCGGTCGAGCTGGGCACGCAGCGAACCACGCCGGGAGACCCGGGGGGCGACGGCCGCCAGCTTGGCGAGACCGGAGGCCGGGTCGACGTCCGCGTTCGGGAACCCGGCCAGCATGACGGGCTTACCGGTGACGGCGCCGTACAGGGTGACCGAGCCGTGGTCGCCGATGATCCAGTCGGCGGCGGCGAGGACCGCGCGCCAGTCGACGTCGGGCGGGATCAGGCTCAGCCCGTTCCTCAGCTCGTCGGCGAGCCAGGCCCGCACCTGCCAGATGCCGTGCCCGAACCAGACGTTGGGGTGGAAGAGCACCACGACGCGGAACTCCTCGCGCGGCAGTTCGGCCAGCAGGCGCGGCAGCAGGTCGGAGTGCCTGCCGAACAGCGACTGCTGCCCCCAGGTCGAGGTGACCACGACCAGCTTCTGACCCGGACCGACCTTCAGCGCCTGCCGGTAGAGGTCGCGGTGCGGCAGGCTGGCCACCAGCAGGTCGTGGGAGGAGTCGCCGACGACCGCCGCGACGGGAAGCGCCTGCGGGCACGTGCGGGCCAGCCGCCCGAGTTCGATCTCGTGCGGCAGGATGATCGCCGCGGGCAGCACGGCGCCGTCGCGCATCAACCGCTGAGCGTCGAGTCCGTACGGCGCGCGGTCCTCCGCCCTGGCCCCATCCCTGGCGGGCACCAGCTTGTTGAAACCCGCACCGTGCGGCATGACGGCCAGCGGCGCGTGGATCTCGTGGATCGATCCAAGGCTCGCGGCCAGGGCGAGGTCGAACACCTGGTGTGGGACCTGCGCCCAGGGGAGGGAGGCGCCCCCCAGGCCGCTGATGAACTCATCGACCCCGGCGTTGAAGATGTCCGGAGCCTTGGTGAAGACGACCTGGATCCCCAGGTTCGACTCCAGCAGACGGGCCGTGTCCAGCAGCCGCTGCCCCGCGGTCACGGTGTGGACGGCCACCAGGACCGTCTTGTGGACTCTGCGCGTCGCCCATCGACGGGAATCGAGCCCAACTGCCACCCTGTTCCATTCGACCATTCTCCTGCCCCACCTCTTGGATTCGTCCGGCCTTCGGCAGTGGGCAAAGCCCACTAACCGGAGCATCACCCCCGAACCTTGCGGAACCCCTTGCGGTCTCCTTGTCGGAACCCTGCGCCGTCTCATAGGACCTCGCTGTGAATGACGTGAGATACAGAAGTGACATCACGGCCCTGGATCCGCTCCAATTTCGATGAAAAAATCTCACGTAGATGCTGACGCCCTAGGAAAAGGGGCTCGAATGGAATTCCGTATTCTCGGTCCAGTCGAGTTATGGTCCAGCGGGCAACGCCACGACCTGGGACAGGCCAAAACACGTCTCGTTTTGGCCATCCTCCTCATGACTCCGGGACGACCGGTAACCGTGGAGTCGCTCGTCCACAAGGTGTGGGGTGACGGCCCGCCCCCCAAGGCCAAGGACAGCCTGTACAGCCACGTCGCCCGGCTGAGAGGCTCCCTCAACGGCACCGTTCACCTGCGGCGACATGCCGGGGCCTACCTCCTTGAGACCGACCCGGAGAACATCGACTACCACCGGTTCCTGAGACTCCGCGCACAGGCCAGGGAGAGCGAGACGACCGAACAGGCCCTGCACCTCTACCGCGAGGCGGACGCGCTGCACCGGGGAGAGGCACTGACGGGCCTGACGGGACCATGGGCCGAACAAACCCGGGAGAAAATCGAAGGAGAAGTGCTCGACAGCAGGATCGAACGCATCGAACTCGAAATTCAGCACGGCCAAAAACCCGAAGACAGTGCGGAACTCGTTGAGCTGGTCAACAAATTTCCGTTCCGCGAGAAGCTCGTGGAGCTTCACATGCGGAGGCTCTGCCACGAAGGAAGGCCGACGGAGGCGCTCAACGCCTACAACCGGGCGCGCCAGGAACTCCGTGAACTCGGCACGGAACCCAACCCGGCGTTACAGGAACTGCATCTGCGCGTCCTCAAGAACGACCCCACATTATTGCCCGCGCCCAGAAAAGAGGCTGCTCCGAACACCCTGCCCCGGGACAAGCAGACCTTCACCGGCCGCACCGCGGAGCTGGACCAACTCGTCGGTTTCCAGGCCCGGCGGGACACGGTCACCGTGCTGGCGATCGACGGCATGGCAGGGGTCGGTAAGACGGCACTGGCCGTACATCTGGCGCACCGGCTCACCGGCGACTATCCGGACGGGCAGCTCTACCTCGACCTGCACGGCCACGACGCCCAGAACGACGCGATGGACCCGGCGACCGCCCTTGACCGGCTCCTGCGAGATCTCGGCATTCCCGGCAAGCTCGTGCCGAACGGTCTGGACGGCCGGGCCGCGATGTGGCGGGCCGAGTTGGCCCGCCGCAAGGTGCTCATCCTCCTCGACAACGCCGCCCGGCACGACCAGATCAGCGACCTTCTTCCTGGGACGCCCGGCAGCCTCGTCGTGATCACCAGCAGGCGGCGGCTTGCCGGACTCGACGACGTCCACTCCCTCTCGCTGAACGTCCTGCCGCCCGAGGACGGCGCCGTACTCCTGCGTCGCATCGCCGGTCCAGGGCGTGCCTTCCAGGAAGAAGGAGTCGCCTCGGTCGTACGGCTCTGCGGTCACCTTCCCCTGGCGATTCAACTGGTCGGCAGTCGGCTCAAGAACAGGGCCGCCTGGGACGCGGCCGACATCGCGGAACTGCTCAGCAGGACTCGACGAAGACTTCCAGCCATCAAGGCTGGGAACCGCGAGATCACCGCTGCCTTCGAACTGTCCTTTCACGCTCTTGACGAACGCCTGAAGCAGGCGTTCTGGCGGCTCGGCCTGCACCCCGGCGCAGACCTCACCCCCGAGAGCGCGTCGGCACTGTTGGACACGAGCCTCGCCGAGGCCGAGGAGATCCTCGACGAATTCGTCGATCACCATCTGATCGACGAACCCCGCAAGGGCCGTTACCGATTCCACGATCTCATCCGTGAGTACGCCCTTCTGCTGTCGGACCGCGAACCGGAGGCGTCCCGCACCGAAGTCCTCGGCCGAGCCTTCGACCACTACCTCCTCACAGCGGACGCGGCGGACCGTCTCCTCTACCCCTACCGCGCCCGCGACCCGCTCGGGGTTCCCTGCCCACCGTCTCAAGTGGTCGAATTCGACAGCGCCGACCAGGCCTCCACCTGGATGGAAGCCGAGCTGGACAACCTGGTCCTTATCGTCCACCACGGATGGGCAAAACACGCGGCACTGCTCGCACACGTGCTCAGCCGCCATTTGGACCTGTTGAGCCGTTGGGCCGAAGGCGCCGCCCTCCACGAGCGGGCTACGACGATCTACCGAGAGCTGAACGACCGTTCAGGACTGGCCTACGCGCTGGCCGATCTTGGTATGGCCCAATGCCAGACCGGCCAATACGACGAGGCGCTTCTCCACGTGGCCGAGGCTATGGAGATCCAGAGAGCCGCCGGAAATCAACGAGCGATCGGCGAACTTCTCGACCAGAGCGGCGTGGTGCACTGGCAGCGCTCCGAATACGACGTCGCCTTCGGCTACTTCGAGCAGGCGCTCCAGATTCGCAGAACAGTCGGGGATCGTAACGGACAGGCGAACACTCTCAACAACATCGCGGTCATTCATTGGCATAGAGGCGACTACCCTCGTGCCGCCGAACGCATGTGGGAAGCATTCGGCATGTACCAGGAAGACCATGACTTACGTGGCCAGCAGGTCACAATGAACAATATCGGTTACGTCGAGGTGCGATTCGGCCACTACGAGGAGGCGCTGCGCCACTATGAAAAGGCGGCCTCCCTCAACCCGAACCTGGACCCGCGGAACGCGGCCATCCGACTCAACAATCTGGCCTACGTCTACCAGTACATGGGCCGCTATGCCGAGGCATTTGAGTATTACCAAAAATCCCTGGAGGGGCACCGAAGAATCGGTGACCGCTGGTACGAGGCAGAAGTTCTGAACAACATCGGCAGCTATTACATGCGACTGGGAAAGAACAGCAAGGCACTCGCCCAATATCAGACGGCCATGAGCATATCAATTGAGACAGCAAATCAGCACCAACACTGCATAGCCCTTCGCGGAATCGGCACAACCCACCTCAAGGCGAGCAGGAACGAAACAGCGATTTTCTTCTACAAGAAATCACTCGAACTGGCGCAGCGGATCGGCGACGTCTACGAAGAGGCATGCGCCCTCGACGAGCTGGGCACCGCGTTCGCCCAGACAGGTGAGCAGGAACGCTCGAAGGAGCACTGGCGACACGCCCTTGGCCTCTACGAACGCCTAGGGGTCGTCGAAGCCGGACCACTTCGGGCGCGACTCAACCAGCAGGAGACCTCTGTTCAGTCTCACTAAAGCACGAAACACCCAAAAGCTACAATCAGCCTAGGCACCATTCATGCACCGCAGAACCTAACATACCCTCCCCACCTGGGCGCCCAAGTCTCACCCAGGCATACATGGCAACGAATCGTTTGGATCCAAATCCTGTCATTCCCCCGAGACCATCGGGGTAGGATATGAGAAGAGGTGAGTAAAACTCTATTCACATAATCTAAGGACGGTAAGTGATCATAAGCTTGGCAACGTTTATCGTTGTCACTGCTATGGGCCCTATGAACCACAGCCCGAGCACCACAGAAGCTTCCATTGTCATCAATGCAAGCTCCATGTACTACAGCTCGAACACCAAAGAAGCTCCCCTTGTCTACAAGACAGGCTTCATGCGGTACGGCTCGAACGCCAAAGAAGCTCCCCTTGTCGACGAGACAGGCTTCATGCGGTACGGCTCAGACGCCAAAGAAGTTCCCTATACCATCACCGATAAGGTGATCTAAATAAAGGGGGAGGCGGAATTGCCTCCCCCTTTTTCATGCGCGAGCCGTACACATTCTGCGGCGGCGTTGGGAACGGGCACCGCCGCACCGGTCCATGAAGTCAGCCAGAAGCGACCTGGAACCAGACCGCGCATCCCGTCTGCCGGATGTGCTCCGTTCCCCATCGCCGGGACATCGAGTTCACCCAGCTGAGGCCCCGCCCGCTGAGGCGGTCTTCGACGGCGGACCGCATCACAGGAACGCCGGCCGTCGAACCTTCGTCGACCACTTCGATGTGAACCAGGCCGGCCCCGAGCCCGACACCAACCGTGATCACTCCGTCCGCGACCCGGGTCACCGTGAACGATCGCGTTTTGTGACGACCTCGCTCACCGGCAGCGTGATCGTTTCCAGGACCTCGTCCGGAAAACGAGCCCCCGGCACGCGCCAAAATCCCTTCCTTCCATCCAGAGATGATCGGCGGTCGCCTCCAGGCCGAGGCATACATGCGGACCTCGGTCCCCCGCAGACAGGTCAAGCGTCTTGCGGCGTTGTTCGACCCTTTCGTTGCGCGTTCTCTCGGAGTGCCTTCCCTTCCCCGCGGTCTCGATGATCTGGAGGGCGGAGGCCTAGCCAGGGCGACAACGGCTTGGGGGTGGCGAGAGTCGTCAGGAGGACAAGGAGGCCGCAGGCGGTGACGAGCGCCCAACCGGGACGTGAGGCTTCCGCCAAGTGCGCCGGCGAAACATGGGCGATGAAGGTGCCCGCCGCGGCGACGCCCAGGGCCGAGCCGAGCTGGCGGGCGGTGGAGGTGATGCCTCCGGCGACGCCCGCACGGGCGGGAGGGAGGCCGCTGACGGCCGTGTTGGTGATGGGGGCGTTGGCGAAGCCGAACCCGGCACCGACGAGCAGGTAAGCGAGGGACAGCGACCACAGGTTCGTGTGGTCGCCGATGCCCACGAGGGACAGGCCGCCCGCGACGATGAAGCCACCGGCGAGCAGCAGCGGCAGGCGTGGGCCTGACCGGCCGACCAGTAGCCCGGACAGCGGTGCGAACACGGTCGCGGCGATGGCCATGGGGAGAGTGACGATGCCCGCGGCCACGGGGCTCAGGCCGCGGGAGTGCTGGAGGTAGAGGGTGGTGAGCAGGAGGGTCGCGCTGAGCGCTACGAACACTGCCACCGCGCCGACCACAGCGGCCAGGAAGGATGGCCTGCGGAACAGGGCCGGGGCGACCAGCGGCTCGGTCCTTCGCGACTCGACCAGGCCGAGCGAGGCCGTCCCGGCAGCGACCACGAGGTAACCGGCGATCACGGTGGGTGAGGTCCACCCGATGTGCGGGCCTTCGATCAGCACGGCGACGGAACCACCCACCACGACGGTCAGCAGCACCTGTCCCGGAACGTCGAGCCGACGTGGCCGTTCCGCCCGCGACTCGGGGACGAAGAGGGCCGTCAGCACCAATGCCATGACGACCACGGGCAGGTTGATCCAGAAGATCGACCTCCAGCCGAGACCCGACACCAGCGCTCCGCCCACGACGGGACCCGCCGCCATGCTCACCCCGAAGACGGCCGCCCACACGCCGATCGCCCGCGCCCGCTCCTTCGGGTCAGTGATCACGTTGACGACGATCGCGAGGGCCACGGGGCTGAGCATCGACCCGCCGACGCCCTGCGCCACCCGTGCCGCGACCAGTACGCCGATTGTCGGGGCGAACGCGCATGCCACCGACGCCGCGCCGAACACGACAAGACCGAGCCGGAAGACCCGCCTGCGCCCGATGCGGTCGGCCAGTGCCCCCGAAGAGATCAAGAGGCTGGCCAGGACGAGTGTGTAGGCGTCGACTGTCCATTCCAGGCCGTGGGTACCGGTATCCAGACCCGCGCCGATCGCCGGGAGACCGATGTTGACGATCGTCGTGTCCAGACCGACAAGGAACAGGCTCAGGCAGCAGACCGCCAGTACCTTCCAGCGTCCGGGAGGTCGGGGTTCCTCGTCCATGTCGCTCCTTCGGTGGGTGTCAGGCCACCCACTGTCCGGGCGCCGGGAGCCGACCGGCCAGAAAATTTGCGGAAATCGCAAAAAACAACCGGATCGCTGCGACCGCCCGACACACTGGAGAGGTGGATGCGGAACTGGAGCAGACGCTCGCCGCCATCGGGCCCCGACTGCGCTCGCTGCGCCGCGATCGCGGCATGACCCTGGAGGAGCTGTCGGCGGCGACCGGTATCTCGGTCAGCAGGTTGTCGAGAATCGAGTCCGGCAAGCGGCGCCCGACGCTCGAACTGCTCATCCCGATCGCGCGAGCGCACCGCGTCGCGCTTGACCAGCTCATCGCCGCCCCTGCGACCGGTGATCCGAGGGTCCACCTGACCCCGCTGCGCCGCCGAGAGGGCAGCGTCCTGATTCCGCTGACCCAGTACCCGGGACGCCTCAAGGTCTTCAAACAGGTGATCGCGCCCTGCCCTCGCAGGCTTGTCACCCATGACGGCTACGAGTGGCTGTTCGTCCTGGCGGGAGAACTGTTGTTGGTTCTCGGGGAGCGAGAGCTGATCCTTCGTCCCGGTGAGGTCGCCGAGTTCGACACGTCCGAGCCGCATTGGTTCGGCCCGAACGGCGACCACTCCGTCGAGATCCTCCACATCTTCGGCAGGAAGGGCCACAAGGCCACCGTACGGGCCCATCCTGTCGACCACTGACTCTCTCCGAGTGCCGGTCCACAAGCCGCACAAGCAATCGCCAAGGCGGCGCGGCGATACCGAAGTTCGGCGTCGCCAAACGGAAGAGCGCCTCCTTCGAGACGTACCTGACCGTCCGTGAGGGCGAGGACGACCGGGGACGGTTCTGGGAGATCGGCGTCATCGGCCATGGCCCGGCCGCTATTTCCCTCGCCGAGCAGGTCGCGACCGCGGTCCAGGAGTGGGGCCGCGACCACGGCAACGAGGCGCCCGCCCCCGGCTTCCGCATGGCCGTCGCACCAGCCGCGACCTGCTGAAGGCCGCCGACCCACGCTTCGTCATCGACAAGACCCACAGCCGGCTCGTCGTCGACTGGCCATAGAAGGAAACAGCGTGATGAACTCCGAGATCGCCGCCCGCGTTCCGCTGGTGCGCCGGATCAAGCCTCCTGGAGCCCTTCTGGCTACGCGCGTCGCCGAACTCACCGCGCTGACCGTCGAACCTGCCGACGCGGGCCACGAGCAGTTGGTGGCCCGCGTCGGCGGAGTCCTTCACGAATATTCACGTGCGGCTTGAACCGCACGGATGGAGTTTCCGGCAGGCGCAGAGCTCATCGCCTGATCGGATCGGTCCCGCAGAAGGAACCGCACACGAAGGACCTACCGGTACCGCCTCCAGGAGAGCGAAGCGCCGCTTGAGGTACTGGAGAAACTCGTTCACGCGTTCATCGACATCATGCTTCGCATGGAACGTGGTACAGGGTTCGAGTTGACGCGAACCAGGCACGGTCGATGAACCGGCCGGTGATCCGTCCTACCATGCACATGTAGCGGTCAAAGGTTTCAGCGTCGCTGATTTCGTCGCTGAGCTCCAGCCCGCTCGCGTGCGCCTCGAACTCAGGGACCTCCATCCATCCCCCAGGGGAGGAAGGAGGGAATACCGCTCCAAGGTATTCCCTGTCATAGGTGTACAGCAGTTTTCCGGGGTCGGCCTCTTCCACATAATAAGCTTCGAGTACGCGATGCCCTCCGGCGCTCAACGCCTCTATCAGCCGTGGCGGCACCGTCACGCCGCTGACGGTGAGGATGGTGGACCAGCCGGCTGAGTGCTCTCCCACCCAGACGATCAGTTCTTCCGGGTCGGCTTCGTATGACTGCATGGCTGTCTGAAAATCACACAAAGTGCCGTCTCGGAGATCGACGCCCAACCGTCGGGCGATCTCGTTGCTGTCTCCCGTGTCCACCCATTGGCAGCTGAACCAGGATTCCATTCCGTATTCGACCAGTAGATCCCACTGGCTTTCCTCAGGAAGGGCGTGATCGGGTTTCTGCATCATTGGCCTCTTGTTGGTTGGTCTGCGGACAGTGGGGGTATCGGCCGTACATGACCAACACCCCCACTTCGATATACCGACGAAGGTGACTACGGCACGACGCTCACCCAGAAGGCGTGATGGGTGGCGACATGATATTTGTCATAAAAACTCTTCAGAGCGTTGCCGTGCCGTTCGTTGTGTCCGCCGTTAACAGCCCTGATGGAGTAGTGGCCAGTTCCCTTTCCGTTACCGGCCGCCCCTTGGTAGGTCGAGGCGAAGGGATACTCGTCACACTCTAGTCTAGAGTCCCGCGTCCTGCCGCCGGCCCATGGCATCCCTTCACTGTTCTCCGCTTTTGGATATTGGTCTCTGAAGTAGTACTTGCAGTAATTGGTGCTGGGTGATTCGCTCCAGTGCATTGGCTCGGCCGCTCCGACGTCCATGTACATTTCAATGTTGGAGAAGAATTTCCTGTTGACGCCGGAGGTGCCTTGTGGGCGCTTGTTCAGCGGCGGACTGGAAGCGACGTCCCAGTTTCCAGGGATCGTCTTCGGCTGCTCGGATCCGTTCCAGTACTTCGAGGGTGGATACTGCGGCTTTGACCAGTCGTGTCCTGGCCGAAGCGGGGGCGACGTCAACCCGTTGATACTCGGGGACAGGGCAGATTTGATGTGCCTGGTGACTTCGGCAAATTCAGGGTTCTTGCTTTCTGACATTTCGAAGACCCGGTGTGCCCTGTCATTGACGCATCCGCCGGTGTGATTTATCACCTTATCGCGATCGCACCGGTAGTAGGGGGCCGCCAGGGTACTGAGGTCCCCCGGCAGCCGTGCATAGCCATGCCGGGCTACTCCGAGCCGCTTCCCTGTCGTTCCTACTATTTCATAGCTCCACAGAGGAAGGTCTGAACGATTGTCATGAAAACGAGTGAGCATGGGCTTGATCGTACATATCGCGTTACTTCCTCCTACGATGGGGTTACTTTCCAGCAGGAACATGGCACTACTGGTTTCCTCCCATTGCTTGATCGTCTTCGTAGTGCTTCCGGTGACGGACCGGCAAGGCGTCAAATTATCCGATTCGGTCTGCGCTTCGAATGTCAGCTGGAGCCCTTGGATTTCCGCAGAGGTCCTCTCATCCAGAGGATATCTTTTCCCGTTCCAATACAGAGCAAAATCGGTCAGCCGCACGAAGAGCTTCATGTTCTGCGGCGTCAGGCCGCTGCCTTCTGCGTTGGCTACCTCCGTGCCCGCTTTATTCCCCACGTAGCTGTTGAGCACCCAGGTGGCACGGAACTGGAAGAATATTTCGCTGGGGTGGTCCAGAGTATCTTCCTCGGCTATCTCCAGAATGGAGGCCAGTATGCCGGCCCTGCCGCCACTCTTACTCTTGCCGACTTTATTGCTGGCCTTGACCCACCGCTTTCCGTCCGGGCCGTCGCCATCCTCGGTCGCTTCGTACGTTCCCATGCTGACCCAGGTTGTCCAGCAGGACGAGAAAGGGCGTTCTTGGATGCGGGCATAGTCAATGGTCGGATGCTTGGGGGTCTGGAGGCACTCCTCCAAATTCAGATGGTCGTAATCGAATTGTGCAGCGCTGTTCGCGGTGGGAGCGGCGGCCTGCAGGGGCCGGCTCGGAGAGTTCACGCTCTGGGCGGTCTGCCCGTTCGTGCTTGCGATGAGGGCGGCTACGTCATTGGCAGCCAGGGTCCGCTGGTAGACCTGGACGTCGTCGAGATCGCCCCGCATGCTGGTGCCAAGTGTCATTGCGGTATCAGGATTCCACGCGGAGAAACTGATCGGCGCGGACTTGATCAGGGCGCCATTGAGATACAGTGACGCGGTCTTCGCGGATGCGTCGTATACGCCAGCCAGGTGGAACCACTCGTTGACCGGCGGTTCGACGTCGGACAGCGCACCCTCGACTGTCGCATTGGCGGCGTCGGCGCTGGTGAAGGTGAACACCAAACCGTGGTCGGAGGTGTTGCCGAGGCGGAAGGGTGCCTGGTGAGTACCTTTCTGCTCAAGGACGGTGTAGTCGCCGTCCTTGTCGCTCCAGCGCAGCCAGGCGGCGGCGGTGAAGCTCTGGTCGGTCTGGATCACCGGCCCGGAGGTCTGCGCCAGAGGTTCCTCACCCGGCTGGATGACGTTGACTGTGATCTGCTGCCAGTCCGACCAGGGCGAGCCGACGGTGGTGGCGGTGTTGACTGCCCGGACCCGCCAGCGCACCTTCCACCCGTCGGCCAGCTTCCCGTCAGGGACGGTGGCCGAGGCTTGGGCGCCGGAGGCGACGTCGTTCACGGCGCCGGTCCAGATCTGGCCGGTCCCCTGCCCAGTGGCGGCCGGGTCGTGCTCGAGCTCGAACTCCGCCCGAACCGGCTGGGCGGCCGGGTCGGTGACCGTGGTGTGCAGGGCAGGGGTCAGACTGGTGGTCACCGTCACGCCGTCCACCACCTTCGACGGAGTGATTGTCACGCCCGCGATGGTGGGCTTGGGCAGGCCGACGGTGAAGGACTGCCAGTCCGACCAGGCGGATGCGGCGGTAGATGAGACCGCGCGGGCCCGCCAGCGGATCTTCCATCCGTCAGTCAGCGTGTCCGTCGGGACGGCGATGGTCGCCTGGGTGCCAGCCGGAACGTTGTCGGCGCTGCCGGTCCAGATCTGGCCGGTGCCCTGCCCGGAGGGGGCGGTCGGGTCGTGCTCGATCTCGGCCTCGGCCCGCAGCGGCTTGCCAGCCGGGTCGCTCACCTGGACCAGCAGCGCCGGGGTGCGGGTGGGGGTGACGGTGGCGCCGTCCACCTGTTCGGACGGGGTGACCTGGAGCGCGCCCACGGTCGGTTCGGAGACCGGGTCCGGCACGTCCACGGCCAATCCCTGCCAGTCCGACCAGGGCGAGCCGACGGTGGTGGCGGTGTTGACTGCCCGGACCCGCCAGCGCACCTTCCACCCGTCGGCCAGCTTCCCGTCAGGGACGGTGGCCGAGGCTTGGGCGCCGGAGGCGACGTCGTTCACGGCGCCGGTCCAGATCTGGCCGGTCCCCTGCCCAGTGGCGGCCGGGTCGTGCTCGAGCTCGAACTCCGCCCGAACCGGCTGGGCGGCCGGGTCGGTGACCGTGGTGTGCAGGGCAGGGGTCAGACTGGTGGCCGTGATGGCGCCGTTCACCGTCTGGGATGGGGTGACCTGGAAGGCGCCGACCGTCGGGTTGGGCACGTCGACCGTGGCCGTCTGCCAGGTCGACCACGCCGAAGTGGTCGAGGCGGTCGTGTTGGCCGCGCGGACCCGCCAGCGGATCTTCCACCCGTCGGTCAGCTTCCCGGCGGGGACGCTGACGGTGGCCTGCCCACCGGACGTGACCGCCTGCGAGGCGCCGGTCCAGATCTGCCCGCTGCCCTGCCCGGCGGGGGCGGCCGGGTCGTGTTCGACCTCGAACTGGCCGGTCAGGGTACCGGTCGCGGTGTCGGTGACGGTGGCCGACAGCTGCGGGGTGAGTGAAGTGACCGTGGTGGTGCCGCCGCTCACCTGGGCCGGGGTGACGGCCGGATTGGTGGCGGTGGGGGCGGACGCGGGGCCGCTGGTGGTGACCGTCAGCGTCGGCGGGATGGTGAAGTCGGTGTCCTCGGAGGCGGTGAACATCCGGTAGTTGTTGATGTTCGTCTCGCCGGGCGACTTGAGCACCAGGCCGTGGTTGGCGGCGCCGGCGGCCCAGTCCTGGGCGATGCCGGTGACGTTCCAGTCCATGCTGTCGGGCCAGGGTTCGCAGTCCTGGTTGACGCCCTTGAAGTTGGTGGAGGCGTCCTCGGTGGTGAGGGCGGGCTTGTTGGCCCAGTACAGGTTGTCCGGGTCCCAGGCGCTGGTCAGGCGGGCGACCTGGATGCCGTTGGTGAGAGCGGAACCGCAGTTGTGAGCGTCGATGGTGTTCATCGACAGCGTGGCTGCGGTCACCGTGCTGCCCTGCAGGCTCGTGGTGTCGAACCGCAGGTGCGTCCGCGCCTTGAACCCGCCCGTCATGGTGCCGGCGGTCATGTACTGGTTGTCAGGAAACGCGGGTGAATCGACCGTGTCGTAGGTGGTGGCCTCGACGTCGGCGCCGAGCGGCAAGGTGACCGCCGCGGCCACGCGCACCGGGTAGGTGGTTCCGGTGTCCGTGAGGAACGCCTGGTCCGGCTTGACCACCAGTTCCGTGCGGCCGTTCTTGGTGACCATGTCCGTGCCGGTCTTGCCGCGCTTGGCGGATGCGAGGCGGCCCTTGTCGCCGCCGTCCCACATGGCCGAGGGTGCCGTCGAGGCGACCAGCTTGTTCTTGCTTTTCAGCAGGAGTCGGCCGCCCTTGCCCTTGGTCAGGGTCAGGCCCTCGTCGTCGACGCCGATTCGCAACTGCAGCGGTTTGGCGGGCCGCTGCCGTAGTACCACCTCATGCCGGAACCCGGTCGGCAACGCCGTCACCACCAGGTCGGCGCCCACTCCTGCGGCGTCGGTGTAGGTGGCCACGCTGCCCTTGACGGTCGGTTTGGGCAGCGGGGTCGGCCAGCGCAGCGCGTAGGACTTCCCATCGGCGGCCATTTTCACGAACGGATCCGTGCCCCCGGCGGAGACCTCCAGGATCGCGCCCTCGGCGAGGGCCTTGGCCCGCAGCTTGCCGCCCTGCTCGGCAAGAGTGGTGTCGATCGGCACCCATCCGCCGCCCTGCCGGGTCCGTACCGGACCAGCGGTGACCTCGGTCTTGAACGTCTTTCCGTCGGGTTGGGCGTAGGTGACGCTGGTCGCGGTCGTCTCATCAGCGACCTCAACGGCCTTACCCTGCTTGGCCGCAGCCCGGGAGGCAGCGATCCGCGCCTGCGCCGGCGTGTTGGAGATCGCGTTCCCGTTCTTGCCGGCAATCCACGCCGCTGTGTCGTTCAGCGTCGCGTCGTGGTGATTTCCCGAGGAGTCCGCAGCCGTTCGGCCGCCTCCTTCATCGAAGGTCCAGTGGCCCGCCGATTGGATGAGTGTGGTGAAAGACCACGAATATGGGTTGATGGGGATTTCCCATGAGTTACTGGCTTCTGATACCTCAGCGCTGTATGTTGTGCCCGGCTTCAATGCCTGTGCGGGAGTGAAGGTCAACACTGTGCGGGTGTTGTCATAGACCGACGTCCCCATGACCTGTGTACCGCCAGCGTCCTTGATCGTCACGATGGCGTCGGCGACCGCCTCAGAGAACGTCACCTTGATCGACGCGTCCAGCGGTACTTCCGTAGCGCTGTCAACAGGCTCGACACCTGATACCAGTGGGGTGGTGCCTTCGGTGTCGTCTCCGGGATCGACCTCGGCGAGAGGAAGGTCGTCCGTCCCAACCGCGTTGACCTGACCGTCACGCTGCCCGGCGATCTTGTCGGCCAGTTGCTCGGTGATGGTGACCGGCTCAGGCTCCTCAGGCACATAGCCCGACATGGCAAGAGCTTCCTCATACTCGGGCATGGTCGTCAACTGTGTGTCGGTGAACATGAAGACGTCGTCCAACAGCGGCGGCTCTGGAAGCTCGACGTCCACGGTGAGGATGGGCGGGTGGAGTTCGAACTTACAGTTCTCCAGCGGTCCGGTCATGCAACCACCGGCGTCTTCGGAGGTGTAGCGTCGCCAGTTCCTCACTTCTGACTCGTCACCGGAGGTGAGCTGAATGCCGTAGTTGGTGGAGCCGTCGATCCACTCCTGGACGATGTCGTCGAGCGAGTGGATCAGGTTACCGGCGATGCCGGAGCAGTCCTCGCTGTAGGCGCCATACTCGGTGTCCGCGCCCAAGCTCGTGACCGAAGGCTGCTCGTACCACTGCAGGTCCACCTCATCCCAGTCTGAGGTGATCCGCCGTGCCGTGATACCTGAGCCTTCGTACTGCCCGCAGTCATTGGACTGGTAGTTCCACAGGTGCAGGTCGGCGTTTTCCACAGTGCTGCCCGCGAACGTGGCGGGAATGTCCGGGAACTGGAGGTAGCCGCGCCAGCGTTTGGCAACGCCGCTGGCATAGGATTTGCCGACCACGATCTGAGTCTGACCCAACTGATACCAGCTGTCCTGGGCGTCAACGTCGTTAATCCAGGTGTCCATGCCGCCGTCAGCCCACTTGCCAGTGTGGCTCTCCCACCAGTCAGACGCGGCAGCGGTCATCGTTACCGGATACGTCGTCGCCGGGTCGGCCAGGAACGCGGCGTCCGGTGTGAACACCAGCGTCCTGTCGTCGTCGGCGGCGAGCGCGACGGTGGCCTTGCCGGTCTTTCCCGCATCGAGTGGGGCGTTGACGTCGGCGGCCTCGGCGTCCTGAATCAGGGTGGGCCGCACCTCGGTGAGCGTCTTGCCATCTGCTCCGACGATCGTGGGCTGGCCCGCGGTGTCCTTCTTGAACGACACCCCTGCAGGCAGGTCCACCGGGACGCGGAACGAGAGGGGGCCGGTGGGCCGTTCGCGGATGACGATTCTCTGCTGGAAGCCGGTCGGGTTCGCGGCCACCAGCAGGTCACGACCCTTGCCATAGGCGTCCGCGTAGGTTGCGGTGTTGCCCTTCAGGGTGGGCTTCGCCAGCACCGACGGCGTGGTGATCTTCGCTGTGGCGTCGGTCTGCCGGCTTTTCAGCAGAGTCTTGTCCTGGCCGGCGGACAAAGTGAGGTTTCCCGCTATCGCCTTGGGCTTGATGGCTCCAGACTCTTCCACCAGGGTGGTGTCGATCGGAGTGAAGCCCTTGCCGTCGGCGTTCTTGACGCGGACCGGCTGGGTACTGAGCTCCAGCCGGAGCGTTCTGCCGTCGGGGTTGGCATACAGCGTAGTGGTCTCGGTGTTGCGTTCCGGGATCTCCACCCGCTTGCCGGACTTGGCCGCCTTGCTCTTGGCGGCATTGAGGACCTTGTCCCCTGAGCCGGTGCCAGAGGGTTGCGGAATCTTGGTTTTCGCTGGTGCCTGTGTAGGTGTCGGTTCCTGCGCCCATGAGGGTACGGCGGCGAGGCTGATCAGCAAAGTTGTGGTGATGCTGATGGCTGCGGCACGGCCGAGGAAGCCTCGTCGTCGCCTTTGTGTGGGTGTGAGGGATAAGCCTCGCTGCCCCGTGTCTGGTGTCACTAGCTGTTGCTCTTTCTGTAGGCATGCCGAGGAGCCCGCGCAAAGGTACACGGGCTACCAAAAGTGGCAATTCGGACAGAAAAATATCAGCAAAGATCAACTAAAGAAAGGGCCAAGTTCGCACTTCCACCGACCGCTCCGTCACGGACGTCGGCCTCGTCCTGACCAGGATTTTTACCCCTAATGCACCTCACGGTGATCCCTCACGATCAGGACGTCAACATGCGTCCTAACCGTGATTGGCGCTGCGCCTCCGCCCGGACAATCGCGACGACTTACGGATCGGGCAGGTCGACGCAAGACGGCCAACCCGGTCGACACAGCCTCGGCCCAGTAGCCGACCAGGTTGAACGCGTATGTCGGCACGTGCGTGGGGACCCCTGACCCACTGGTGGGCACGATCCGACCCCCAGGGCTCAAGGTCCAGGTGAGGAAGGTGCCCTCTCACCAGCGACTGCCAGGTACCGAGTCTGCCCGAACAGCAGACTCGGTAGCTCACATTAGGTGGTGTACGGCGGGAGCAGGCGTTCGGCGGTCGCGCTCACTTCGGCGATTTCCGCCGTGCTCAGTGTCGCCGGTTGCCTGGTGATCCAGCCACGCACCTGAGAGGCGCGCAGCAGCGGCACGCCGGACGCCTTCGCCACCCGCAGCAACGGCATGTCGGCTCCGTGGACGGCCACTACGGGGACGACGATGACGCGACGCCCAAGTTCCCGGGTAAGGGTGTCGGCCACCCGCCCCGCCTCGTAGAGCACGGGCCTGACGATCTGCCCGCCGGAGGCGCCGCCGACCCTGACCGACCGTCCGCGCCGGACCAGCCGCTTTCCCCGGTGCCAGTTCTTGGTGTCCACCACGAAGACGCCCGTCTTCCCGATCACCAGATGGTCGACGTTGGCCCGGCCGCTGGGCAGGGCCCGGTCGTGGAGCACGGTGTATCCGTGCCGTCCCAGAGGACGCAGCATCCTGGCGGTACGCCGTTCGCCGATCGCCCCTTTGCGCCAGGTTCGTACGGCCTCGTGCCGACGCCAGCGGTACACCGTGTCCGCGGTCCCGACCACAACGGCGACCAGTAGGGCCGTCGGCCAGTTCCACAGCCACCACACCGCGATCGCGCTCACCAGCACGAGCCCCGCCCGCAGCGCCAGCCGCCGGGTCCTCCCCTCAGCGAACTTCGCCCGGTACTGCGCATGCGCCGAGGCGCCCGCACCGGCCGTACCGGCCGTACCGGATGGGCGAAAGAACATGAAACAACCTCCGGGGGAAGAACATCAATGCATACCCCAGAAATGTATAACGATCATCAACAATAGAAGAATACGGTTTTCGGTGCACCCATATTCATATATCCGAAAATCAAATCCCAACGTCTGACGTCTGATGCCTTTCCCCAGAAGAGGACCGTTGTTCGAGTCGCAGGAACATCGGTTGCAACGGGCCTCCGAGGGTCTCCAACGCGACGTTCCCGACGTTCCGTCGGCGATCGACGGTCCATCCAGCTTGTCATCACCGCCTACGAAGCTGGGCTGGTACGGCCCGGCTGGAGGGTTTGACGGCATCCGTCGGGGACACTCCCCGAGCTCATCGCCGGACGCGGGACCGGGATGCTCTACGCCCCACTGGGAAAAACCGGTTTTCCGTCTGAACCGGCTTCAATACACTCGCCACGAACGGCGCACCGGGCGTTGTGACGAGAGAGGGGCCAGTCGTGCGACACAGCACCGCTGCGATCGTCCCCCCGTCACGACACGAGGTGATCCTGGTGTCTTCGTCGTCCCGGTGTCCGCTGCGCGGCTGACACCGGATGACCTCCTGACGACCATCTGATCCCTGTCCGGCGCCGAAGTCGCCGGCCGGGTCTCTCCCGATGCGGTCACCCCGCACGAGGACTCCCCATGGCCCGGTCCCGGGCCGTTTCGTCAGGCGATCGCGCTGTCCTGTCCGGACCCCGAGAAGGGCCGTAGGCCGTGCGTACCGACCAGTTGAACAACGTCCGCAACCTGGGCATCCTCGCCCACGTCGACGCCGGGAAGACCACCGTCACCGAACGGATCCTGTACGTCACTGGCACCACCCACAAACGTGGCGAGGTGCACGACGGGACGACCGTCACCGACTTCGACCCCCAGGAGCGCGATCGCGGGATCACCATCTTCGCCGCGGCGGTGAGCTGCGTCTGGGACGGTCACCGGATCAACCTGCTCGACACCCCGGGCCACGTCGACTTCTCCGACGAGGTGGAGCGCTCGCTGCGGGTGCTCGACGGCGCGATCGCGGTCTTCGACGGCGTCGCGGGAGTCGAACCGCAGAGCGAGGCGGTGTGGCGGCGGGCCGACCGGCACGGGGTGCCGCGGATCGCCTTCGTCAACAAGCTGGACCGCGCCGGGGCCGACCTCGACACGGCCGTCGAGTCGATCCGCGCCCGGCTGCACGGGACCCCGCTGGTGGTCCAGCTGCCGATCGGGCGGGAGGACACCTTCACCGGGGTGGTGGACCTGCCGCGGATGCGGGCGTTGCTCTGGGACGACGACGGCGCGTTCACGGAGGGTCCGGTGCCGGAACCCCTGCTGGAGGAGGCGCTCCGGCGTCGCCGGCTGCTGGAGGAGACGGTGGCCGAACTGCATCCCGTGGCGCTGGAGGAGTTCTGCGCGGAGTCGGCGGTCTCCGCGCGGACCCTCACCTCCGTGCTGCGCGACCTGACCCGTACCGGTGAGGGCGTCGTGGTGGTGTGCGGATCGGCCTACCGCGACCGGGGGATCGAGCCGCTGCTGGACGCCGCCGTGGCCTACCTGCCCTCCCCGCTGGACGTGCCCGCGGTACGCGGCGTCCAGGACGGCTCGCCGCAGGAGCGCGCCGCCGACCCGGCGGCGCCGTTCTCCGCTCTGGTGTTCAAGGTGAACGCGACCGCCACCGGGCGGCTGACGTATGTGCGTGTGTACTCGGGAACGGTACGGAAGGGGGACACGGTGCTGGACGCGGGAACGGGACGCACCGAGCGGATCGGCCGGATCCTGCGGGTGCGGGCCGACCGGCACACCGAGGTGGACCGGGCGGTGGCCGGGGACATCGTCGCGGTGGTCGGGCTGAAGACGTCCCGCACCGGGACCACCCTGTGCGCGCCCTCGGCTCCGTTGCTCCTCGAACCGCCGGCCGCGACCGACCCGGTGGTCTCCGTCGCGGTCGAGGCGCGCGGGGGCGGCGACGCCGACCGGTTGGCGACGGCTCTGGCGCGGCTGGTCGAGGAGGATCCCTCGCTGACCGTCAGGACCGACGCCGAGACCGGTCAGACGGTGCTCTCCGGGATGGGCGAGCTGCACCTGGAGGTCGCGGTCGAGAAGATCCGTCGCGCCAACGGGCTGGAGGTCGGTGTGGGCCGGCCGCAGGTCGCCCACCGGGAGACGGTCGCCTCGGGGGTGTCCGGGCTGCTGTACCGGCACGTCAAGCAGGACGGGGGCGCCGGTCAGTTCGCCCACGTCGTCCTCGACGTGGGTCCCCTGGAGGCCGGTTTCGAGTTCCACTCGACCGTCACCGGTGGACGGGTTCCCCGGGAGTACGTCCGGGCGGTGGAGGCCGGTTGCCGGGACGCCCTGGCAGACGGCCCTCTCGGCGGTCATCCGGTGACGGGTCTGCGGGTCACGCTGACCGACGGGGCCACCCACCCCAAGGACTCCTCCGAGCTCGCGTTCCGGGCGGCGGGCCGGCTCGCGCTGCGGGAGGCCCTGCGCGCCTGCCGGATGGTGCTGCTGGAACCGGTGGTCGAGGTCACGGTCGTCGTGCCCGGTGAAACCGCGGGCGGGGTGCTCGGCGACCTGGCGGCACGGCGTGGCCGGATCCTGGACACGAGCGCGAGGACGGACACGGTGGTGATCACCGCGACCGTTCCGCTGGCCGAGGTGTTCGGATACGCGACCCGGCTGCGCGGCCGGACCCGGGGCCGGGGGACCTTCACCACCCGGACCGCGGGCTACGCCCCGGTGCCGGGCGTGGCCTCCGCCGGGGAACCGTCCCGATAGGACCTGACAACGGCCCCGCCCGCGTCCGCGCGGGCGGGGCTCAGGCGTCCCGTTCGGCGTCGTAACCCGCGTGCGCGGGAGGACCCTGCGGGTGTCCCAGGAGGCCGGGCCGCACGACGCCTCACCCGCGTGCGCGCAGGAGGGCCCTTGGGTGACGGCTTCCACGTGCGCACGTGTTTTGTCGGTGACGATCCCTAATGTCCCGCGCATGACAAGTGCGACGTGGGCGTACGGCTACGCCGCGCCTCCCAAGCCGGTTGAGGGTCGTCCGGAACGGCCGGCCTCCGGCTGCGTCGTGTCGAGCGCGTGGGAGACCGAACCGTCGGGAACGCGCCGCACGCCGACTCACCGACGTGGTTTCTCCGGGTGTGCGCGGACCACCAGGATCGTCGTGGAGGGGGCCCGGTGACCGCCTGGCAGGAGGTACGCGACCTCGTCGTCGCGCGCAGGGTCAAGGCGCTGACGGACCGCGTGGCCGTACTGACCGAGGCCGAGCGGGTCGAAGTGGCTCGTCGGCTGCCGGAGCTCCTGGCGGAGCTGCGGGAGAACGCCGAGCGGAAGACCCGTGAGGACTGGCGGGCCCGCCTCCTGGCCGACTACGGCGCGGAGGACGACTGGCCCTCCTGGTTGCGGTCCTCCGCGCAGACGGCCGCCCGTTCGGCGGGGCGCGACGGGCTCGCCGAGTTCGGGACGCCGCTGCGGATCGTCGGCGCGGGCACGATCTCGGGCCCCGCCGCGGCGGTCGCCTGGCTGGCCCGCCGCGAGTTCGCCCCTCGATGGGCGGCGGCGCCGCCCCCGGCAGAGCTGGTCCGCACGCTGGCCACCCGTCCCGCTGCCTGGCAGGCCGACGTGGCGGTCCGGCTCGCCAGGAAGATTCGTACGGCGGACGACCACGTCATCCCGCTGGCGCTGGCGCTGCTGCGGACGTGTGGCGTCGAGCCGCCCAGGCACGACCCGCTCGTGCTCGCCTGGCTCTCCGCCGGGACGGTTGAGGACGACCCGCTGACGGACATGCTGCTTCCCCGGATCTTCGAGGCGGAGGGGGTGGGCCGCGCCCTGCGAGAGGAGCGGCTGACCCCCGCCCCCACCCTGTGGCTCGCCCGGATCCAGTGGCTCCTCAAGGCCGGGAAGGTCTCACGTGAGGAGTTCCTCGACGGCTGTCTGAGCCGTTTCCTGCGGGGTGGCGACGCCGTCGACCTGCGGTTCTTCGTACGGTTGCACGAACTCCTCGCGCCGGAGCCGCACGAGGCCGCCGCCCGGGCGCGTGACTACCTGCGGCTGTTGCCCACCGCTCCCAGCGCGGTCGCCACGCTGGCGCTCGCCCAGGTCCGCCGTACCGGCCCGCACGACGCGGCCGACGTCGCCGAGGCGATCGACGCGCTGGTCTTCCGGCCCGAGGTGAAGCTGGCCGACGCGGGCCTGCGCTGGCTCGACGAGGAGGTACGGCGGGCGCCCGAGCTGGCCGGGGAGACGGCGTCGGCGCTGGCCACGGCGTTCGCGCACACCTCCTACCAGGTGCAGCGGCGCGCGGCCCGGATCGCCGTCAAGCGCGCCGCCGCGTTCGGGGCCGGGGCCGCGACGATCACCGACGCCGTTCCGTCGCTGCCCGCCGACCTCGGCGCGCAGGTGGCGGCGGTGTTCGGTGGCGAGATCGCGGGGGCGGAGACACCCGAAGCGTTCGCCCCCGCGGCGTTGCCCGTCGTCGAGGAGCCCGGCCCCTTCCCCGCCCCCTCGCTGGACGACCCCCACGGCGGCTGGGTGGGGTGCGAGCGGTGGCTGGCCGCCTTCGTCAGGCAGGCCGGGGGTGACCGTACGGCCCTGCGCGAGCGGCTGGCGGCCTTCTCCCGCCTGGACGACGGGACGGGACCGTGGCTCGACGCCTCCTCCTGGATCACCGCCCTCGCCAGGGAGGTCGTCGCCTCCGGGAGCGACCCCGGGGTGCCGGAGGCCGCACCGGTCGATCCCCTGGCCGGTACGGGCTTCTCGGTGACGCACGCCGCCGCCGACGAGGACGAGTTCCTGCCCAGGGACTGGCGGGATGAGATCTTCCGCCGGGTCGCGGAGCTCGGGGTCTTCGCGCAGAGGCTGCTCATGCCCTCGCCGGACCGGGCCGAACCGCGCTTCGGCCTGAGCCTTCTCCCAGCGAAGTACCGCACGCGGAACCGGTTGCCCGACCCCCGGAACGTCTCGGGGCCGCACATGTTCCTGCTGCGCCGGTTCGCTGAGCTGTACGACGCGCTGCGGAAGGGCGCGCTGCCGCCCGTTCTGCTGGCGACGCCCACGTCGATGACCGGGCATCTCGCACCCGACGTGCTGGTCGAACGGCTGGAGGTCTGCGCGGCGGCGGGGGTCGAACCGCTGCCCGCCGACCTGTGGCAGGCGTTGCTGCGGCTGCCGAGGGGGCGCCACGCCGAGGCGGCGGAGCGTGCCGCGCGGGTCGGGTCGCGGGCGGCGGAGGCCGTCGCCACTTGGTTGGCCGGGGGCGGCCTGTCCGACCCCGAGACGGGCGTGAAGTGGGGATACGTCAGGAACGCGCGTGAGCGCGTCTTCGACGACGACGAGCTGACGCGCTCCCCGAACATCCGGCTGATACCGGTGCTGCGCGCCGAGCCGACCGGGCACGACCTCGTCGACGAACTGCTCGGCGAGCCGTCGCGGTGGTACCGGGAGGGGTACGGCCAGGCCATGGAGTGGTGGCCCGCGATCCTGCCGTCGCACCGGGAGGTCGTCGCCGTCAACTACCTGCCCCACCTGCTCTACCAGTGGGACCGTCCGGGGGTGTACCCGCCGCATCTCGTGACCCTGACCCAGGCGGACGGCCCCGCCGGGGAGGCGACCGCGCTCGTCCTGGCCTACTTCCTGGCCGCCGAACGCCCGGAGGCCGTACAGGCGTTGCTGCGGATGGCGGCCAGGGGGGATCTGCCCGGTGCGGCGGTCGGCCGTCAGCTGGCGTATCTGATCCGCCGCGCCTGGTTCGAGACCCGTCCGGTGCTGGCCGCCCTCACCGAGGCCGTCCACCAGGGCGCGCACAGGCAGGTCTGGGAGATCCTCAGGACCATGACGCCGATGCTGTTGCCGGGCAAGGGGGAACGGCCGACCGTCGTCCACTCCGAGCTGGTGGCCCTCACCGCCGACGTGGCGTCCTGGACCGGGGCCAAGGGTGAGATCCCGGAGGTCTCGTCCCACGCGGCGCGGGGCGGCAGGAGCCGTTTCGTCCGTGAGTGCACCCGGCTGCGCGACCTGCTGGCCCCCGAGAAGGCCGGGAAGACCGAGAAGGCCGGGCAAGGGGCCGGCTGATGTACGGAGGTCGCGCCCGGCGTCGCCGTCGCCGAGTCGGTCCCGGCCATGCGCCTGGAACGCGTGCGGTGACGCGTCGGGCCTCCTCGCTCCGGCATGCGCTCACCACCGGCCGGATCCGCCGGTTCCGGCCGCCAGAAAGACCGTCAGTGACCCGAGACCTCGTTCGTGTCCTGCTCTCGTACGGCTTCCGCCGGGCCGTACCGTCGGGGCCGGTGGCGTCCGGAGGCCGTGGCCGGCAGGGTGACGGCGGTCAGCGCGGACAGCAGCAGCCAGGGCGCCGTGAAGCCGCCGGTCAGGTCCTTGACCAGGCCGAGGGCGGGCGGCGCCAGGACGACGGCGATCTGGTTGGCGGCCATGGCCGCGCCGAGGGCGAAGCCCGTCCTGCCCGGGGGCGCCGATTCGGCCACGTGGGCGACCCATGGGCCGTACCAGCCGATTCCGAAGAAGCCGAGCCAGACGAACACCAGGCAGGCCGCCACGGGCGAACGCCCCACCGGGGTGGCCAGCGCCGACATCCCCACGGTCACGGCGGCCACGCAGGTCAGGACACAAGTGTGACGTCCGGATCGGCCTCGGTCGCTCCAGGCCGCCAGGCAGACGCGACCGGCGACCCCCGCCCCCTGGACCGCCACCAGGACCAGGGCCGCCGGGCCCGCTTCGAGGGCCGTCACCTCGTGGAGGTACAGCGCGGTCAGGACGCCGATCCCGCTGTGCACCGAGACCAGGCTCATCCCGGAAACAACGGTCCTCACCATGGCCGGTTCGCGGAGCGTCCGTGACCGCGATCCGAGCGAGCCGCCCGGAGAGCCGGGGAGAGGCCGCGCGGGCGGCCTGCGGTAGAGGGCCACGAAGGCGACGGCGCCCAGCAGCGCGACGAGCGCACCGGCCGTGAGCGCCGCCCGCAGGCCGAGTTCGGCGGCGAGGGCGGGCAGCGTGGCCGCGGCGAGCGCACCCCCCAGCGGCAGGCCCGCCTGGCGGATTCCCATCGCCAGCCCCCGCTGGGACGTGTCGAACCAGGACGCCACCGACTTGCTGCCACCGGGCTGGACGGTGCTGTATCCGGCGCCGACGGCCAGCAGGACGAGGAGCAGGGACTCATACGTCCGCGTCGTGCCACCCACCCCCAGGCTCACGGCGACGACGCAGGCGCCCGCCCCGACGACCCAGCGCTCGTCGTGGCGGTCCAGCAGCTCCCCGGCGACCAGCAGCCCGACCAGGGGGGCCAGTTGCGCCGCCGAGAGCAGCAGGCCGAGCTGGGCCGTGCTCAGGCCGAGGTCGCGTTGCAGGTGGACGCCCATCGCCCCGATGCCCTGCACGAAGAATCCGGAGGCGGCCTGGGTGAAGGTGGCGACGCCGAGGACGACCCACCGGTACCGCTCCCTCACGGGCGCCAGCACAGCGCGGGGTCGGGATGGTCGAAGAAGCCGAGTTCCCGGTAGAGCGGCTCGCCCTCGCGGGAGCCGTACAGGTCGACCCGGACGGCGTCGCTCTCCCTGAACCAGTCGAGCAGGCCCCGCATGATCGCGCGGCTGTGGCCACGTCGGCGATACGCCGGATCGGTGACGACGCCGATCACGTGTCCGATGCGGCCGTTGCGCGAGTGCGGGCCGGGAAACCACTGCTCGACGGTGCCGATGCCGCAGGCGGCGAGGCCTTCGTGGCCGTCCACGACGAGGATGCGCGCGTCGTCCCGCGTCAGTTTCTCCTTCAGGACCGTGGCGAGGGCCGTCCGCCATTCGTCGCCCGCCGACGAGGGGTTGAAGAAGTCTCCGCCGAGGTCTCCGAACAGCAGCGCCCGCAGGCGGACGAGTTCGGCGATGTCGTCCTGGGACGCCTGGCGCACGCCGGTGTGATGTGTCATACGGACAAGGGTGATGTAATGGTCTTATGCACCTCAACCCTTACGGCGGAGACGCCGTGAACCTCGCCGCGGATCTGGCCAACCGGCGCCCGGCGACCGCCGAGGAGCTCGCGGACCGCTGCGAGGCCGCCGGACTCGTGCTGGAACACCCGGTCACCCCGCAGGACGTGGACCGCGTCCATGCCGTACTCGACGAGTGGGAGAAGGTCGTCGACGCCGACGACGAGCACGAACGCGCCGAACTGGTCAACCGCATGCTGGCCGGGTCCGCCGCCTACCCACGGCTGACCGACCACGCGGGCAGCGGCTGGCACCTGCACTACCGCGACGACCAGCGGTCGCTCGGCGCCGTGCTGTTCGCGCTCATCTCCGTGGGCACCGCACTGCATCTGGTCGGGCGGGGAATGCACCGGCTCCGGCGGTGCGCCGTGGCCGAGTGCGTCACGGTCTTCGCCGACACCTCCCGTACCGGGCGGCAGCGTTACTGCTCCCAGCGGTGCGCCAACCGCGACGCGGTTCGCCGGCACCGCGCGGGCCGCGCCGCCGAGAGCACCACCGGGGACGCCACCGAGGGCACCGTTGGGGACACCGCAGAAGGCACAATCGAGGGCGCCGTCCTACGGGAGCCCGTACACGCCCCCCGGGACCGGCACGAGCCCGGTCAGCTTTCCCGGGGGCCGGGCCGCCGCACCGTCCGCCGCTGAAGGTTCTCGGCGAACCTCTCCCACACGGCGGCGTTCTCCATGGCCACCTGGCAGACCAGGCCGACGCAGTACTCCGGGACGACGCCGACCAGCCACTCCGAGGACTGGGCGAGCGCGGCGTTGGCGCTGAGCAGGCGGAGGAGGTGCCGGCCGCGTTCCGCGGACCGGAGGGAGGGGTCCTTCATCAGGATGTTCAGGGGCGACCTCCGGCGCTGGTCGCGCCCGGGTTCGGACGCCGAAGGCCGGCGCGACCCGGGCGGCGTCCTCTCCGGCGCCCGCGGGCGCAGTGCCCTCGGCAGGGGGTCCTCCCCACGTCGCAGCCGGTCGCGGACGTCCCGCACCGTGCCCGGTGAGATCCCCACCTGCTGCGCGATCCTCCGCAGGGAGGCCTGCGGCTCCTTGACGATCAGTTCGGCGGCGCGCATCCGGCCGGCGGAGCCGTCCAGCGGGCGTGTCCGGCCGTCACGCCCCAGCCGGGCCTTCGGCTGCGCGTCCTGCGGGAGTACGGTGCGGCGGATGTCCGCCACCTTCCGCGCGGACAGGCCCGAGATCCTGGCTATCGCCCTGTCCGACCAGTGCGGGTGCGAGCGGAGGATACGGGCCGCCGCCGCGACGCGGTCCCCCGTGGAGAGCGGGAGGCCGTGGGCCGTGTTCTCCTTGACGGCCACCACGAAGGCGTCGTGTTCGTCGCCTTCGAAGAACCGCACACGAATGGTCTCCTCACCGCGTACGACCGCCGCCTGTAGCCGGTGCATTCCGTCGATGATCCGCATGGTCTCCCGGTGCACGATCACCGGAGGCAACGTGTCCTCCGTACCGGAGAGCATGCGTATGTGCTGGGCGTTCTCCCCGAGGCGCCGTGGGGAGTCAGCGGGAAGCAGCGAACCGACGGGGACCGTCTCAACCGCGGAAAGCTCGGGCTGATAGCCCTCTCTCGTGTGGGCGCCGTCTGACGACGCCGTCTCTCCGGCCTGAACAGCCAATTCTCTTCTCCCTCGGCGAAGGGTGCCCTTTCTCCGTTCCTGGACCAGGTCGTCCGACACGCCGATCACGCGTTCCGGTGTCGCGCGCCCCGAAAGAAGGAATGCCCCACCACCGCTTTACCGATATCTCGTTTCCGCGGGCGTCACGGCCGATAAATCGCCGACGGCCGCACTCTTCTCACGGAATACCGCCACAGAGGCGCCGACCGGTCGACGGAGACGGCGACCCGGCCCCGTCAGCGGCGCACCCCGGAAACCTCCGGCACGACGGGCGGAGGAAGAACACGTTCTGAACGAATATCGACACGACCGTTAACGCCCCGCCCGGAACCCGTTTCGGTCCGACACGGACCGTTCCCTCTTTCAGCGCCCCAGGGCTGCGAAAGACGACCCCCCACTCCCCGAGACATGAAGACCACACGGGCCGACCGGAACAGATTGACCTGGTAAAACATTCACCCTGTTGATATCGCAAAACAATATGTCACCCTCAAGAGTGACTGTCAACTATTGTCAGACAGGTAATCGCGACCTCTGCCGCTTCGGTCCTCCCGTCAACCGCTTATTCACACGGACGGCGGCGACGATGCTCCCACCCCCTCCGTGAAAGGGACTTCCGTCCCGTTCGCGAATCGACACGACGCCCGGCCGGGAAAATACCGCCCGATCCCCGCCCTGTTGACACCCGAACAATGCCGCACGACCCGAAGGGACCGTGCCCGCCACCTCAGGAAAGGCCGAGAAGTTCTATGCGCCGAGAACGCCTCGCATTTCCCGGGCCCGGCCGTCGTCGAAACCCGGCGAATTCCCCACGTGGGCCCCGGGTCTCAGATCCCCGCTCCGTCCGGGAGGCAGCCGGAGCACCCCGTCCGAGCCCTTCGCCGAGGGCCCGGGGAGCGGTCAGGCGGTCAGGGCCCCAGCGGACGTCGGCGTCCGAGTCGGACAGTACGGCCCGCAGCGCCTCGGTCACCTCCGGCCGCGCGCTCCACGACCTTGCGCACGTCGAGGTCGGGGTCGTCGGCGAGCGTCTCCAGGGCGGCGGACGGTACCCAGGCCGACGGCCACCGCTCCACCGACAGGCACGCACCGACGAAAGACGACGATCAAGATGAGGCGTTGAGGAGGGCGTTGATGTCGGTTTCGCGCTAGCGGCGTTTCGCCCTTCGAGGTCCTGGCCGACTTCGAAGGGGAGCCACGGCCGCGTCGCGAGGGGGACGGGCGTCGTACCCGGCGGTGACGGGTGGCGGATCATCGCGTACGACTCGACCTCACCCTACGGAACCGGGACGCGCCCCCGCGCCGTCCAGACCGTACGGAGCCGCCACCCGTCACCCCTTCGCCCTCGCCTTGGACCGCGTCGTTCTTCGTTCGAGGTCGGTGGCGAAGGCCATCCAGGCGGCGGCGTTCGCCTTGGCGGCCTGGCTGACCAGGCCGACGCAGTGCTCGGGGACCGCGTCGAGCAGGTCCTCCCCCGACGCCGCGAGCAGGGTGCCCGCGCTGAGCAGCCGCAGCAGGATCCGGCCGCGCTCGACGGACCGGAACGACGGGTCGTTGATCAGGGCACCGAGCGGCGACGCCCGGCGCCAGCCGTACCCCGGTTTGGACGGGACGCTCCTGAGGGGAGGACTTTCCGGCTTCCGCTGTGACTGTGGCTCCGGTTCGGGCCGTGTTTTCATGGGCCGTGCGGAACTGGGCAGCGGGCCCTCCCCACGCCGTAGACGGTCGCGGACGTCCTGTACCGTGCCCGGCGAGATCCCCGCCTGCTGTGCGATCCGCCGGAGCGAGGCGCTCGGCTCCTTCATGATCAGCTCAGCCGCGCGGGTCCGGCCAGCGGAGCTGTCCAGGGGACGGACCCGGCCGTCCTGTCCCAGCCGTACCGCCGGTTGGGCGCCTTCGGGAGACGCGGCACGGCGGATGTCGCGCACCACCCGGGCGGACAGCCCCACGATCCTGGAGATCGCCCGGTCGGACCAGTGAGGATACGACCGGACGATCCGGCCGGCCGCCCTGGCGCGGTCGTCGGCGGAGAGCGGGAGGCCGTGGGTGGTGTTCTCCCTGACGGCGATCACGAAGGCCTCGTGGTCGTCGCCGTCGAAGAACCGCACCTGTACGGTTCCCTCCCCCCGCAGCGTCGCCGCCCGCAGCCGGTGCATCCCGTCTACGACGCGCATGCTCCACCGGTGCGCGACCAACGGGGGCGGTACGGTGTCCAGCTCCGCGAGCAGCCGTACGTGCTGCGGGTCCTCCCCGAGGATCCGTGGTGAGTCCGAGGGAAGCAACAAGGTGACGGAGACCACTCCGACCTCTGATAGCCGGGACCGGTAGTCCTCGCCGAGCACGGCCGCCCCGGCCAGGTCACGCCCGGCGGCGCGTTCTCCCCATCCTTGCGTTGAGGTGGTCAACGAGTCCTCCATGAACGCCCCGGCCGTGTTCCGTCTCCGCCCGGGTCGTGGTGCTGGAAACAGATCCGCGACGGTGTTCCGGCCGGTCCAGGCCATGCCCGGGACTCACGGACCGGAGCGGGACGGTCGACGACCGCGCGTGGCTCCGCTTTCCCTTTCCCTTCCGAACGATGTCCATGACCAGCCATGGTCACTGTGACTTTCCCACCCTGTGATTGTCAACTGAAGCAGCCTTGATTGCTGTATATCGAGACAACAGTTGACACCGGCCCGCTCTGCGACCACGGTGGACAAGCCCGGTGAGAGGTAACCCCGCGACCACGGAGGGGCACGCGGCGGCCGTCCTCATATCTCCGTCGTAGCACTCGTGACCGGGGAGAACCCGTGCACCGCTTCCGTGGACGCGATCGAAGCGATCCCTTTGTATATTGGTTGACACGCCACCACCGGCCTCGGAGAAGTATGCCTACGCCCCAAAAACCAGCCAGCCTGGCGGAGAAACTGGACACCCTGTTCCAGTTGCGCCTCCACCCCGAGCGGGCAACGGATCCGAATCCCGCCCGGCGTGAGTTCTCCTACGGAGAGGTCGCGGAAGCCATTCGGCAACAGACCGGGGGCCGTATCCGCGTTTCCCGGCAATATCTGCAGATGATCCGTGAGGGCCACAGGCCGGGAAATCTGAGTCTCGACAAGGTCGTCGCACTGGCGAACTTCTTCGGTGTCGACCCGATCTATCTCTACGAACCCGGCATGCTCGAATCGGGAGACGAGGCCCGGGTCGACGCCCAGGTTCGCCGCATCGACGAACAGCTGAAACTCCTGCGCACCATGCGGGACAACCAGGTCCAGTGGCTGGTCGGACGCCTGCTGGACCCCTCGGACGAGGGACGGGAGCGGATCAGCCGGATCATCGAGGCGATCCGCGGCCTTGAGGCGGCCATCAGCCCGGCCCCGGCGGCGCCGCCCACCGCCCAGAGGACCCCGGAAGAGGAATCAGGCACGTAGGAGGCGAGAAATGCGAATCCACCGTCCTCTTCTTTTGTGACATTCAAGGAGACCCCGGTGCGATATCGCCAGGCGAAAAAACACGATACGGTGTTCTGGAAACGCTCAGAAGCCAGGGAAACCCACGTGTCGGACGGCCATCGTTGAAGAGGACACAGCGCACGTCCTGTGAGCTTCTGATCGAGGAGCTTGAGGACGGCGACATCATTCCCGACCCCTTCGATCTTGATCTGTTCGTCAGCCGTGTCGGGGAACGGCAGGGGCGCCAGATTTTTCTGGTCCCCATATCGGCGGCCCGCAGCATGCCGTGCGGGCTCTACATAAAGTCGAAGACGGCCGATTTCCTGTGCTACGCCCGCAGCGGCTCCCCGTTGCACCAGTGCCACATCATCCTGCACGAGCTCGGGCACCTCCTGCTCGGCCACCAGGACAGCGGGTGGCGCGGTGAAGTCCTCCACAACGTGCTCATGCCCGACCTGGATCCCGAGATGATCAGAAGCGTGCTCTGCCGTAACGGTTACGGCACTCCCGCCGAGGACGAGGCGGAGGTGTTCGCCGACCTCGTCCTCGCTCCCCGCGTGCTCTCCCCCGACCTCAATCTCGTCTCCGCGGCGGAGCCGCCTCCCGAGATCGCCGACGTGATCAGGAACATCGAACGCACCTGGGGCACCCAGACGGGACGTCCACGTGATTGACTTCCTCTTCATCTACTGGGTGGAGATCGTCATCATCTGGGCGATCGTCATCCCGATGACCCGCCACCTGGTCTCCCGCCGCCGCTCCGCCACCGACATCGCCTCCCTTGTGCACATGGTGACGGTCAGCCTGGGAGCTCTGGCGCAGTCCCCGTCCCTCCGTCCCAGGATCGACGCCCTGACCGGTGTCGACGGTCTCGGGCGCTGGATGGCGTTCAGCCTCATCCTGTACTCGGTCGCGGCGTTCTGGACGGTGGTCTCCTACCTCACACACCGTCCGGGCGGCCCCTCGCCACGCCCCCGCGTCCGCGCGTTCTGGGTGCTCTGCGCGACCTCCACCATGGGCGTGCTGCTCATCGGCTCCGGCACCCGGGACGACGTGGGCGCGAGCTTCCTCGCCGTCTACGGGGGAAATCCCCTGGTCGTCGGCTGCTACACGGTCTTCATCGGCTACATCGCCATCGTGCTGGTCGCCACGCTGCGCGCGGCCGGGCGGTACAGGAAGTACACCCGGCGGCGGTATCTCCGGGTGGGGATGGAGCTTCTCCTCGCGGGTGGCGTCTTCGGCATGGCGTACTGCCTCTACCTGGGGGCCACCGTCGTGACGAGCTACCTGCACCTGCCGCTCCCGCTCGGGGCGACCACCTACGCGGCGACGTACCTCGGCTTCGGCACGGTCGTCCTCTTCCTCGCCGGACCGACGATCAGCGTGTGGGGGCCCCGGTTGACGGCGCCGTTGCGGGCGGTGGCCCAGCGGCGGGCGCTGCGCCGCCTGCACCCCCTGTGGCTGGCGTTGACGGACGCGATGCCGTACCTGCGGAGTCAGGCCTCCCACACGCTCGGCAACGCCGCCGGGTACCGGCTGTACCGCAGGGTGATCGAGATCCATGACGGGCTGCTCATCCTGGAGCCCTACCGGGACCCGGGCCTTGATCAGGGGTCCCTGTCCGACACCGTGGCCCGTGCCCGGTCGATCTCCCGTGCCCTGCGCGCGTTCTCCGCCGGGGAAAGCGGTGCGGACGCGGAGGACGGCCACCTGAAGCCGGAGCGGGCGTCAGGAAGGGTGAACGCGCCGACCATGACGCTCATGAAGGACGAGGTCGCCTACCTCACCCGGCTGTCCCGCGCCTACGCCCGTCTCGGCGACGAGGCCTGACCCTCCCGGGAGATCACGCGGGCAGGGCCCGGCGGGCGTAGGCGCGGACGTCGGCGTCCGGGTCGGACAGTACGGCCCGCAGCGCCTCGGTCACCTCCGGCCGCGCGCTCCAGGGGGTCAGCGCGAGGACGACGGCCTTGCGCACGTCGAGGTTGGGGTCGGTCGCGGCCTCGGTGAGGAGGGGCACCGCGACCTCGGGGTCGGACGCGCCCAGGCAGCGGGCCGCACCCACCCGCACCTGCCAGGCCGCGTCCCCCAGCCCCCGTACGGCCGCCGCCGTCAGCGGGGAGCCGGTGGCGCCGGACGATTCGAGGGCGGCGGCCCTGACGAGCGGGTCGGGGTCGTCGGCGAGCGTCTCCAGGGCGGCGGACGGCTTGCCGATCGTGCCCAGCCCCGTGGCCACCCGGACACGGACCTCCCGGGAGGCGTCTCCGGCCGCCTCGGCCACCAGGCCGGACGCGTCGAGGGAGACCAGGCCGCGGATCGCCTCGATGCGCACCCGGTGGTCGGCGTCCCGGATGCCCGCCGCGAAGACCTCGGCGTCTCCCAGCCGCAGGGCGCGCAGCACGTCCAGCGCGCTCGCCCTGACCATGGCGTCCTGGCTGTCCGTCCGGGCGGTCAGGCCCGCGCCGAGCGCGGCGTCGGCGGGCAGCACCTCGACGAGTTCCCGCAGGCCGTTGGCGGCGGCCCGCCGTACCATGCCGTGGTCGTCGGCCAGGGCGGCGACCAGCGCCTGACCGGCGCCGTCGGGCACGGTCTCGGTGAGCACCGCGATGGCCGCCCGGCGCACCTTGGGGTCGGGGTCGGCGAGGTAGGGGGTGAGCCGTTCGACCGGTGGCTGCTCCTCGGCGAGCCGGTGCAGTTCCAGGATGCGGGGCGAGCGGCCGACGGCGGTCCCGGCCGAGCGGGTCTCCACGGCCGTGCGCACCGGGGCGCTGGTGTGGGCGCCGATGAGCACGGGCTCGGCCTGGACCGGCTGGAACTCCTCGACGGGCACGATGTACGGCTCGACGGGACGCTTGACGAACTCCATGGCGCCGTCGGACCGGCGGCGCAGGTTCAGGTGGAACAGCCAGCCCTCGTCGTCGCGTTCCGGCAGGTCGGCGCGGTCGTGGTAGAGGCCCCAGCGGCTCTCGGTGCGCACCAGGGAGGAACGGGCGGCCATCTCGGCGCAGTCGCGGATGAAGTCCACCTCGACGCAGCGCATCAGCTCGTGCGGGGTGTGCGCGCCCATCGCGGCGATCTCCTGGCGCATCCGCTCGAAGGACTCAAGCGCGATCTCCAGCTTGGCGCCGGTCTTGGGCGGGGCGACGTAGTCGTTGACGAAGCGGCGCAGTTTGTACTCCACCTGCGGCTGCGGCGGCCCCTCGGGGTTGCGCAGCGGCCGGTAGACGAGTTCGTGCGCGGCGGCGACCTGGTCCTCGGGGAGCGTCGCGGGGACCCGCTGGCCGGCGGCGGCGTGCGCCCCGGCGAGGTCGCCGAAGACGAAGGCGCCGATCATGTAGTTGTGCGGGACGCACGCCAGGTCTCCGGCGGCGTACAGGCCGGGGACGGTGGTGGCGCCGTTCTCGTCCACCCAGACGCCGGAGGCGGAGTGGCCGCCGCACAGGCCGATCTCGGAGATGTGCATCTCCACGTCGTGGGTGCGGTAGTCGTGGCCCCGCCCGGCGTGGAAGGTGCCCCGGGTCGGTCGTTCCGTCGAGTGCAGGATGGTCTCAAGGGCCGAGACGCTCTCTTCGGGCAGATGGGTGAGTTTGAGGTAGATGGGGCCGCGGGCGGAGTCGATCTCGGAGGCGACCTCGGCCATCATCTGCCCCGACCAGTAGTCGGAGTCGACGAACCGGTCGCCCTTCCCGTTCACCTGGTACCCACCGAACGGGTTGGCCACATACGCGCAGGCGGGGCCGTTGTAGTCCTTGATCAACGGGTTGATCTGGAAGCACTCGATGCCGCTCAGCTCGGCCCCGGCGTGGTAGGCCATGGCGTAGCCGTCCCCGGCGTTGGCCGGGTTCTCGTAGGTGCCGTAGAGGTAGCCGCTGGCGGGCAGGCCGAGCCGCCCGCAGGCGCCGGTGGCCAGGATGACCGCCCCGGCCCGTACGACGACGAACCTCCCGCTGCGGGTGTCGAACCCGGCGACGCCGACCGCCCTGCCGCCCTCGGTCAGGACGCGCACGGGCATGACCCGGTTCTCGATCCTGACCCTCTCCCTGATGTCGCGGCGGCGCAGCACCCGGTAGAGGACCTTCTTGACGTCCTTGCCCTCGGGCATGGGCAGCACGTAGCTGCCCGAACGGTGCACCCGGCGGACGGCGTAGTCGCCGTACTCGTCCTTCTCGAACTTCACGCCGTAGCCTTCGAGCCTGCGGACCATGTCGTGGCCACGGGTCGCGGTCTGGTGGACGGTCCGCTGGTTGACGATGCCGTCGTTGGCCCTGGTGATCTCGGCGACGTAGTCCTCGGGGGTCGCCTTGCCGGGGATGACGGCGTTGTTGACCCCGTCCATGCCCATGGCCAGGGCGCCGCTGTGCCGTACGTGGGCCTTCTCCAGCAGCAGCACCCGGGCGCCGCGCTCGGCCGCGGTGATCGCGGCCATCGTGCCCGCGGTGCCGCCGCCGACGACGAGCACCTCGCACACCAGTTCGAGACGGTCCGTGACCGGGGGAATCTCCACTACAGCTCCTTCAGGATGCGTTCGCGCAGGGCCGCCCTGGGCCCGCCCCGCGTCTCCAGGACGGTCTTGACCCCGGTACGGCCGAGCACCGCGACGCGGTCGGCCAGCAGCAGCGCCTCGTCCACGTCGTGGGTGACGAAGACGACCGTCGCCGAGGTGTCGCGCAGCACGTCCAGCAGCAGGCGTTGCATGTCGGCCCTGGTCTGGGCGTCCAGGGCGCCGAAGGGTTCGTCCATCAGCACCGCGCGCGGCGCGCCGACCAGGGCGCGGGCCAGTTGCACCCGCTGGCGCATGCCGCCGGACAGCTCCCTGGGCAGCCGCTGCGCGGCCTCGGCCAGGCCGACCCGGTCGATCCACTCGGTGGCGGCCCGCGCGCGTTCCCGCCGGGGGACTCCCCTGATGGCCAGCGGCAGTTCGACGTTGCGCCGTACGGTGCGCCACGGCAGCAGGCCGTCGTCCTGGAAGACCATGGCGCGCTCGGCGCCGGGGCCGGTGACCGGTTCGTCCCCGGCCAGGACACGTCCCTCCCAGGCGGGCAGCAGCCCCGCGAGGGCCCGCAGCAGCGTGGACTTGCCCGAGCCCGAGGCCCCGACGACCACCATGACCTCGCCGGGCGCGACGTCGAGGGCGACGTCGCGCAGCACGGCCGTCCCGCCGTAGCCGAACCCGGCCCCGTCGAGCCGGAACGAAAGCCCGGTACGGCCCGCCCCCACGGTGATCCCGCTGGTGAGTGTCACGTCCCGCTCCCTTCCCCACGCGGCAGCCAGCGGGTGACGCGTCTGCCGACCAGTTCGACGACGGAGGAGGTCAGCCAGCCCAGGGCGCCGATGGTGACCATCCCGACGATCACCCCGGGGTAGTCGACGATCGTGTAGGCGTGCCAGGTCCGGTAGCCGACCCCGAACTCGCCGGAGATCATCTCCGCGGAGATCACGCAGATCCACGCCACCCCCATGCCGACCGAGAGGCCGCCGAAGACGCCGGGCAGGGTGCCGGGCAGCACGACGTTCCACAGCACGTGGCGACGGCTCCCGCCGAGCGTCCTGACCGCGTCCTCCCACAGCGTGGGCAGCGCCCGTACGGCGTGCCGGGTGCTGACCATGACGGGGAAGAAGGCGGCGGTGAAGGTGATGAACACGATGCCCTGCTCGTCGGTGGGGAACAGCAGGATCGCGATGGGCACCAGGGCGATGGCGGGGATGGGCCGTACGGCCTCAAGGAGCGGCAGCAGCACGTCGCCCGCGCGGCGGGAGCGGGCGATCAGCACACCGACGGTGATCCCGGCGACGGCGGCCAGCGCGAAGCCGGTGAGGATGCGGATGAGGCTCTGCAGCAGGTCGAGGTAGTACAGCCGGGTCGTGAGCTGGGTGGCGAAACGCGCGGCGACCTCACCGGGCCCCGGCAGCCGGTCGAACCTCAGCCACAGTCGGGCGTCGGTCGCGGTGAGCGCCTGCCAGAGCCCGGTCGCCACCAGCAGGCAGCCGATCCTGGTCGCCCACCGCACGGCCGGGTGGCCCTGGGGGCGCCCGCGCCGTACGGCGGGGCGGGTCACCGGGCGGTCCTGGACGCTCTGACGCGCGGGGCCGGTCACCGGGACGCCTTGAGGACGGCCTTGAGGGCGTCGTCGTAGGTGACGGCCTCGGTGCCGGGGTGGGCGTCGCGGTAGGCCCTGGCGCCGTCCTCGGTGGTGAAGGGCAGGAACTCGGCGTTCTTTCCACCGTCGGGGTCCCTGACCCAGACGGCCCGGTCGGCGAACCAGCGGGTTCCGGTGGCCGTGTCGGGGACGTAGGCGGCGCGGACCTTCGCGGTGCCCGCCCCGGCGATCTGCCGCAGCAGGCAGGTGGGGGTCGCGGCGGGCCGGGTGGTGTCCTGGCCGGACAGCCACAGCTCGGAGGCGGTCGCCGGGTCCTTGACGGGGACGTCGCAGACGGGGTCGGTTCCGGTGATCGCGGCGGGGTTGACGGTCGAGGCGAGGTCGGTCTCGTAGGCCGGGCCGTACGCCCTGCGGAGGTAGGTGTCGTTGACGAACGTCGTGACGTCCACCCCGGAGAAGCCGTCGCCGATGCGCCTGAGGTAGGGCACGTCGTGCTCGTGGGCGGCCTTGAGCTGCGGCTTCAGGGTGGCGTCGAAGGTGGAGACGCCGTTGGGGCCGTTGTAGAGGTAGACGACCTCGGGGGGAAGTCCCGTCTGGCCGGCCACGGTCAGCGCGGCCTGGAGCGGGTGTTCGTGCAGGTAGCGGGTGGCGTCGAGCTGTGCCTTGAGGAAGGCGTCCACGACCTCGGGGTACTCCTTGGCGTAGGCCTGGCGCAGCACGACGCCGTGGAAGGTCGGCACGTCCAGGGCGGCGCCGTCGTAGAGCAGGCGCGCCTTGTCCTGGAAGACCAGCAGGCCGGGCCAGGCGACGAACTGGGCGTAGCCCTGGACTCCGCCGGACTCCAGCGCCGAGGCGCCGACCGGGGGTTGCTGGTTGACGGTCTCCACGCCGGTCGCCGGGTCGATGCCCGCCTTCTCCAGCGCCTGGACCAGGGTGCCGTGCCCGGCGGAGCCGACACTCGCGGAGATCTTCCTTCCCTTGAGGTCGGCCAGCGTCCTGGCGGGCGAGTCCTTGGCGACGACGACCATGTTGAGCGCGCCGCGCAGGTTGTAGCCGGTGATGGAGACCAGTTCGGTGCGGGCCGAGGGGGTCTGCTGGGTGCGGGAGGCGTTGATCAGCAGCGGGTAGTCGCCCATCGAGCCGATGTCGATCTTCCCGGCCACCATCTTGGCGGTGATGGGGGCGCCGGTGTCGTGGTCCTGCCACTCGACGGTGTAACGGTCGCCGAGCCGCTTCTCCAGGTAGCCGAGCGAGCGCAGCAGCGTCCCGGCGGTCACGGTGTTGATCGTCTTCGACTGGTAGCCGACGACGAGGTGGATCTTCCCGTCCCCGGAGGAGCCGTCGGAGCCGCCGGCACCGGCGACCGAGCAGCCGGAGAGCAGGAGCGTCAGGGCGGCCAGCGCCGCCGTACGGAGAGGTCTCATCTGACGGTCGGGTCCTTCAGCGCAGCAGGTAGGGGATGTTGATGGTGACCGCGTCCACGGGACAGCGGGCGGCGCAGGGGCCGCAGTACCAGCACTCGTCGACGTACATGTAGGCCTTGCCGGTCTCGTCGCTGATGGCGAGGGAGTCCAGCGGGCAGGCCTCGACGCAGAGCGTGCAGCCGTCGATGCACAGGGATTCGTCGATGGTCACCGGGACCTCGACGCGCTGGTTGATCAGGGGCATGTGTCCTCCTCCCGGCCGCGGTGCAGGTGGCCGCGCATGGTCAGGCGGTCCCCGCGGAAGCGGACGTACTCCAGGTCGACGGGGCGTCCGTCCGACAGGTGGGTGAGCCGCTCGATCATGAGCAGGGCGGCTCCGCGTGGGGCGTCGAGCACGGCGGCGGTGTGGGCGTCGGCGTTGACGGCCTCCATGGTCAGCTCCGCCGTACCGAGGGGCTGGCCGGTGACGCGTTCGAGCAGCACGAAGATGTCGTTGCCTTCGAGGTCGGCGTCGAACAGCGGTTCGCCGACGTCGCGGACGAGGTAGGTCAGGTCGAGGGAGAGCGGCAGGCCGTTGAGGCTGCGCAGCCGTTCGAGGTAGACGACCTGCTCCCCGGCGGCGAGGCCGAGCCTGCGTCCGACGGCGGCGGGCGGGGCGATGAGGCTCATCGTGCGGACCTCGTTGGTGACCCGGCCGTGCTCGTGGAGGGTCTCGGCGAGGCCGAGGAGCCGGTGCAGGTCGTGGGGGTACTTCTCGGCGGCGACCGTGGTGCCGACGCCGGGGCAGCGTTCGACGAGCCCCTCACCGCGCAGCAGGTCCAGGGCCTCGCGGATGGCGTTGCGCGAGGTCCCGAACTCGCGGGCGAGCGCGGCTTCGAGCGGGAGCCGCCCGGCGCCGTACCCGCCGTGCACGATCTCCCGCCGCAGCAGGTCGGCCACCTGTCTGGCCCGGTCGGCCCTGCTCCGGGACGCCACCGTTGCCGCTCTCACGCGGCCGTCGGACTGTCTCACAGGAAAAGCCTATTAAATGAGTAGGGAAAATGGCATAACGGTCGGATTGCGCCACCCAGGGCACTTCCCCACCTGGACTTTCACCGCCGACCGGGCAAGATCTGCCACGCCCGGGGAAGGTCTCCTGAGAGAAGGGGGGCGGGATGTGCCGTCTGTTCGGGATGACCAGCGCGCCGCAACGGGCCCGCGCCACGTTCTGGCTGCTCGACGCCCCCGACAGCCTCAGCGTCCAGGGGCACCGCGACCCCGACGGCACCGGTCTCGGCTACTTCGAGGAGAACGGCGAGCCGCGGGTGCGCAAGGAGCCCGTCGCCGCCTACGCCGACCGGCGCTTCGCCGAGGAGGCCAGGACCGTGCGCTCGGCCACCTTCGTGGCCCACATCAGGTTCGCCTCGACCGGCGGCCTCGACGTCCGCAACACCCACCCCTTCGAGCAGGACGGACGGCTGTTCGCGCACAACGGGGTCGTCGAGGGCCTCGACCTGCTCGACGAGCACCTCGGCGACGCGCGCTCACTGGTCAAGGGGGAGACCGACTCGGAACGGGTGTTCGCCCTGGTCACCAAGGAGATCAGGGCGAGCGGCGGGGACGTGGCCGCCGGGCTCGGCCGGGCCGTGCGGTGGATCGCCGGACACCTGCCGCTGTACGCGCTCAACCTCGTCCTCGCCACCCCCGGCGGGCTGTGGGCGCTGCGCTACCCGGACACCCACGAGCTGTACGTGCTCGAACGCGCCCCCGGCGGCAGGCACGGCGACCGGCACCTCGACCACACGGGAACCGGCGGGCGCATCCGGGTGCACTCCGGCGACCTGTCGCGGGCGCCCGCGCTCGTCGTGGCCAGCGAGCGGATGGACGACAACCCCGGCTGGCGGCTGATGGAGCCCGGCGAACTCCTGCACAACGGCCCCGATCTGGGCCTCGTCCGTACGGCGCTGCTGACCGATCCCCCGGCGCACCCGCTGACCCTGGCCGACCTGCGCCCCGACGCCGCCGCCTCCCAGCGCGCCGGGGTCCGCTGACCGGTCAGGGAGCGGTGAAGAGCAGGGAGACGTTCTGGCCGCCGAACCCGAAGGAGTTGCACACCGCCGCGCCGAGGTGCTGCTTGCGGGGCTCACCGCTGACGACCTCAAGCTCGACCTCGGGGTCCTTGCTGTCGAGGTTGAGGGTGGGTGGGATGACGCTGTTGGCGACCGACAGCAGGGTGACGATGGCCTCGACCGCACCGGCCGCGCCGACGAGGTGGCCGAGACTGGACTTGGGCGCGGTGAGGACGACGTCGTTCCCGAGCGCCCGCTGGATCGCGGCCGCCTCGCCCACGTCTCCCACGACGGTGGACGTCGCGTGGCAGTTGACGTGGTCGACGTCCTCCGGCCGGAGCCCGGCGGAGGAGACGGCCCTGAGGATCGCCTGGGTCTGGCCCGCGCCCGTCGGGTCGGGGCCGGTGATGTGATGGGCGTCCGAGGTGATGCCGAAGCCCGCCAACCGGCCGATCGGGCGGGCGCCCCGCGCGGCCGCGAAGTCCGCCCGCTCCAGGACCATGACACCGGCGCCCTCGCCGAGCACGAAGCCGTCACGGTCGACGTCGAACGGCCGTGAGGCGCGCTCGGGGGCGTCGTTGCGCTTCGACAGCGTGCGAACCTGGGCGAAACCGGCGATGGTCAACGGCGTGATGGCGGCCTCCGTGCCACCGGCGATGACGACGTCGGCCTCGCCGGACCGGATGAGCCTGGCGGCGAACGCGAGGGCCTCGGCACCCGACGCGCACGCGGAGACGGGTGTGTACACGCCGGCTCTGGCGCCGTACTCCAGGCTGATCCAGGCGGCCGGGCCGTTCGGCATCAGCATGGGGACGGCGAGCGGGGCGATCCGCTGGGGCCCCTTCTCCTCTATCAGGTCGTCCTGCTCCAGGAGGGTGCCGATGCCCGCGATGCCGGTGCCGACCACCACCGCGAGACGGTCGGGATCGACCTCGGGCATGGCGGCGTCGGCCCAGGCCTGCCGCGCGGCGACGAGTACGGCCTGCTGGCAGCGGTCCATCCGCCGGGCCGTGACGCGGGGCAGCACCTCGTCGGGGGAGACGGCCATCGGGGCGGCGATCCGCACCGGCAGGTCGTCGGCGTGGGCGAAGGGCGCCACGAGGTCGTCGATCCGCCGGATGCCGGAGCGCCCGGCGAGGAGCCCCTCCCACAGTGAGTCGACGTCCCCACCGAGAGGCGTGGTCGCCCCGAGACCGGTGACGACGACGTCCTGAACGCTCATGCTGATCCCCTCGATGTTCCGGCTTGCTCCGGCATAGTTGTATCGCATACAAATACAGCATGCCCACGAGCGACCCTCCCCGGAGCCGGGGCCGACGCACCCGCGCGCAGCTTCTCGACCAGGCCGTGGCGCTCTTCGCCGAGCACCCCTTCGGCTCGGTGAGCGTGGCCGAGATCGCGGCGGCGGCCGGCGCGCACCCGAACCAGATCACCTACTACTTCGGGTCCAAGGACGCCCTGTTCGTCCACGCGGCGTTCCTGATGCTGCTCCGCGACGCCGAACGGCTGGAGCCGGTCGGGCACCGGCAGCGCACGCCCAGGGCGTTCCGTGAGGCGATGGCCCGCACCGCGCTGGCGCTGCCCGCCGTACCGGTCGCCGTGCAGGCGATGTCGACGACGCGGCTCAGGCCCGAGCTGCGGCCGGTGGCGCAGCACAACCTCACCCTGCTGTTCCGGCTGGCGGAGCGCTATCTCACCGTGGTGCTCGACCGCCACGGCTGGGTCATCGACCGTCCCGCCGCCGTCGAGGCGCGCACCTTCTGGAGCGCCGTCCTCGGGGCCCGGCTGATCTCGGAGTCCGGTTTCGGCGGTCGCTCAAGCGACATCGACCTCGCCGGGGTTCTGACGGTCCACGAGAAGTAGAAGCCCCACCATTCCCACAAAACCCGATATTTCCGGATTATCGGGAAAAATGACACTCACCGGAGGGGACGCCTCGAATCCCCGGACGTGGAAACCCGCACAGGCCCGGCGACACCGCGGAAAGACACCCACCCCGCCCGCCGACCAGGCGAAACCCCCAGCACGCCCGGGAAGGCCGCCACAAATCCACGACCGGCCAGGACAGAACGGGAAAAACTCCTTGAATCAGGGTTGGCCACCTGATTCCATTGTCGGCAGATTCCGTACGGGGCCGGCCAAGGAGTGGGAATGGTCCCCAAAAGGCGATCGTGGGCCAGAAGGATCTTCATAGCGGTCTTCTCCCTGGTGTGCGGGTCCGCCGTCCTCATCTCAGTGTTGATCTTCTTCGTCAGGCAGGACCAGGCGGCCGGGTGGGGCGCCGTCCTGGGAGTGCTCACGGCGGCGGCCGGCCTGCTCCTGTCGCAGCTCGAACGCTTCTTCGGGCCTCGGGCCGGTGGCTCCTCGCCGAAGTCCGAGGCGGACGCGCTGCTCAAGGTCGCCGACCAGCTGGCCGTGGCGGTGCGTGAGCAGTGGGAGGCGGAGGCGGCCCTGCGCAGGCTCAACGACCCCTGGCCGCTGAACGTCAGCTGGACCAAGGAGGAGGAGCTCACCGACCCCATCTACGCGCTGCCCGCCGCCAGGGCCGGGGACGCGCGGGCCGCCCGCGCCGACGTGCCCCTGGACGGCGACCTCGCCCAGGTCGCCGACTTCTTCGAGAGCCTGCCCGGCGGACGGCTGGTGATCCTCGGGCCGCTCGGCTCCGGCAAGTCGGTCCTGGCCCTGACCCTCCTGCTCGAACTGCTGGAACGCCGCGTGCCCGGGCGGCCCGTCCCGGTCCTGATCCCGCTGAACAGGTGGAACCCGGCCGAGATCCCGCTGGAGGAGTGGCTGGCCGACCAGCTGGCGACGAACTACCAGCTCGGCTCACCCCGGCACCGGGACGCGCGGGAGCTCGCCAGGCGCCTGTTGCACGACAACCTGGTCCTGCCGATCCTGGACGGCCTGGACGAACTCGCCGAGCCCACCCGGCCCCAGGCGATCACCGACGTCAACGGCTGGCTGGGACGGGACCGCCAGATCGTCCTGACGAGCAGGACGAACGAGTACCGCGCCGCCGTACTGGCCGGCGACGCCGTCACCCGTGGGGCGGCCGTCGTGCTGCAGCCCCTCGGCTGCGCGAGGGTCGAGGAGTACCTCAGGGGGGCGACGGCCAGGCCCCGCGTGCGCCGCTGGGACCCGGTGTTCGCCGAGATGCGGGACAACCCCGACGGGCCGGTCGCCACGGCGCTGCGCACGCCGCTCATGGTGACGCTGGCGCGCGCGATCTACGGTGACCGGCCGGGGGACGCGGCGGTCCTGCTCCAGCCGCGTCTCGCCACGGCCGGCCTGGTCGAGGAGCACCTGCTCGGCGAGCTCGTCCGGGCCGCCTACCCCGACGAACGGCGTGGCCCGCAGGCCGGCGACGTCCAGGTCTGGCTGACCTTCCTGGCCCGCAACCTGAGCGGCAGGGACCGGCCGGACATCGCGTGGTGGCACCTGGAGACCGCGGCCCCCGCGGCCGTCGTGCACGCCCCGGCCGCCGTCGTCGGGGCGTGTGTCGTGGGCTTCGTCTTCGGCCCCGTCGCCGCCGTCGTCTTCGCCGTCGCCGTGCTCCTCCTGGCGGGCGACCGCCGTACCGAACGGTGGAGCCTTGAGGGGATCCTGAAGGGGCCGATGAACGCCTGGCTGCGCGGGCTGCGGGAGTCCGGGACGCGGGGCGGCCTCCTCACCCCCCTCATCGGCCTGAACGAGAAGACGCCCCTCGAACGGAGGCTGGCGCTGGGCGCGGGCCGCGTCCTGGGCATGGTGACGGGGCTGGTCCAGGGGTTCGTGGTCTACCAGACGGGCGGCCTGTACCGGGCGGTCGCCGAGGGGGTCGGCCTCGGCCTCGCGGTCGGCCTCGCCGACGGATACCTGACCATCTCGACCCGGTCCGAGCCGAGCGAGGTCAGGTTCGCCTCCCGCCGGGGAGCCGTGGCGTTCGTCCGCCACGTCGCCATCGGGTGTGTCACCGGCGTCGGGGTCGGGGTGACGGCCTGGGCGATCTCGGCGTCGTGGTTCGGCGTGCTCGTCGGCATCCTGGTCGGCCTCGCGTTCGGGGTGATCGACGGGCTGAACATCTGGCTGGACGTGTCGACCGACGTCACCCTCGCGCTGAGCCCGCGCTCGACCCGGCGCGCCGAACGGCTCGCGGCCCTCGCCCGCAGCCTCACGCTGTTCACCACGATCGGCGTCACCACGGGCATCGCCTACACGTTCGCCTACGGCGTCCGGGCTGCCGTGCTCCCGGCGACCGTCTTCGGGCTCGGATACGCGCTCGCCGACCACCTCATGGGGCTGACGACGTCGGTGTGGGGCCGCTACGCGGTGGCGAAGGCGTGGCTCGCCCTGCTGGGCAGGGTGCCGTGGCGGTTCATGGACTTCCTGGACGACACCCACCGGCGCGGTCTCCTGCGCCGGGTGGGCGCCGTCTACCAGTTCCGCCATGTGAGGTTCCAGGAGTACCTCCTGACGTGGCACAACTAGAGACGGGTGAGACGGGCCATGACGGCTGACCGGTTACCGGACGGGTGGCGACGGCGGACCTGCGACGAGGTGATCCGCGCCTACGCCGGAATCGCCCGGCTTCCCACCTCGCCCGGGGAGAGGCGGGTGGCCGCCGCGCTCGCGGAACGGCTGCGCGGCCTCGGCTATCGGGCCGGTGTCGAGCCGGTGCGCGCGACGAGCTCCTACGCGCTGCCGATCGGCCTGCTCAGCGCCGCCGGACTCGCCGCGGGACTCCTCTCCCGGTACGGCGTCCCTTCACACGGCGGTGGCTCGTACAGCGGTGGCTCGTACGGCGGCGCGCGGAGGGCGGCGGCCCGCTGGGGCGCCGCGGTGGTCGCGGCGGCGGCGTCGGCGGCCATCGCCGACGACGTCGCGGGAGGCTCCCGCTGGTTCCGCCGGGTCGCGCTCCCCCACCGGCGCGCCCACAACGTCGTGGCGTACGGCGGCGACCCGACGGCGACCCGGACGGTGGTCGTCCTCGCCCACCACGACGCCGCCCCGTCGGGAGTGATCTTCGACCAGCGGGTGCTCCGCTGGGTCGCCCGCCACTTCCCCGCCGTCATCGCCGCCGCCAAGGAGAACCCGCCGACCTGGTGGCCGGTCATCCTGGGACCGGCCCTGGTCGCCGTTGGCGCCGCGAGCGGCGACCGCAGGCTCGGCGGCCTGGGAACGGCGATCACGGCGGCCAACCTGGCGTTCCTTGCCGACATCGGCCGCAGGCCCGCCGTACCGGGGGCCAACGACAACCTCTCCGGGGTGGCCGCGCTGGTCTGCGTCGCGCGGGCGCTCCAGCGGGAGCCGGTCTCCGGGCTGCGGGTCGTCCTGCTGTCCGCCGGTGCCGAGGAGGCCCTGCAGGAGGGCATCCGCGGGTTCGCCCGCAGGCACTTCCCCGACCTCGGCCCCGGCACCTGCTTCGTCAACCTCGAAAGCGTCGGCTCGGGAAGGCTCGCCCTGCTCGAAGGTGAGGGGCCCGTGCTGATGCGCGACTACCCCGAGCCGTTCCGCCGGTTCGTCGCGGAGTGCGCGCGCGACATCGGGGTGCCGCTCCTGCGGGGACTGCGTTCGCGCAACAGCACCGACAGCGAGGTCCCCCGGCGGCACGGGTACCCCGTCGCCACGATCGTCTCGCTCGACCACGACAAGCTCATCACCCACTACCACCTCGACTCCGACGTCCCCGACAACGTCGACCTGGACAGCGTGGTCTCCGCCGCCGAACTGGCCGAGGCCGTCATCCGCAGGCTGGCCCGCGAGGAACCGGCCCCCTGAGGAACGGCCCGGCGTCCGCGGCTCCGCCGCAGCAGGACCTCGGCGAACAGCAGGTTCGGCACCCAGCTCAGGAAGGAGTCGGCCAGGTAGGAGCGGTCGAAGGCGGTGACCTCGTCCACGCCGAACGCGGTCTGGAGCGGAACGAGGACAAGCGGCCACGCCCTGAGCATCACCGCGGCGTACGTCAGCGCGAACGCCCGTGTCGCCCAGCGGCGGTGCGCGGCGACGTCACCGCGCCTGATCGCCCGGTAGGCAGCCACGGCGAAGGTCGTCCACAGTACGGCCAGCGTCCCGAAGCCCGCCGTTCCCACCGGACCGGCCATGTTGGCCGGAGCCATCACCAGTCCCGCCACCCCGGCCACGATCATGGCGACGATCACGACCCGCCCGCAGAGCCGGTGGAACCCGGGAAAGCGGGTGCGCAGCCGTACGACGAACTGGGTGGGTGAGACCAGCAGCGCCAGGCCGCCGAAGCAGATGTGCACGTACAGGGCCGCCTGCGCCCAGCCCGGCTGATCGACGTAGGTGGCCGCGATCCCGACGTCGCTCCGCGCGAGGTGCCGCAGCGTGTCCGTCAGGTACGGCAGCGGCGCGTACACCGCGATTCCCACCGCGGTGAGGACGACCCACCACAGTCCGACTGTTCTTCTCATGAACGCCCCCATCGTCGATCGACCGTCCATAACGGCCGTCCACAACGTAGGTTCGCCCCGGTACGGCGGTCGCCCCCCTGCCGAGGGAAGTGCGTCTCCCTCATCAGAGGGAGACCGGTTGACCCGTTTGCCCGTGTTCGGGGAAAGATGGGGCCATGCGTTTGACCGGCGGCTTCCGCCGTACCCGGCCCGCCGGGGCCGACCGCTGGCTGGCGGGAGCACTGGCCGCCGGGTCCGCCGTCGCGAGCCTGCTGGCCGCCGCGGGGCCGCCCTACCGGGAGGCCGACCTTCCCGGGCTCGCCCTGATCACGGCCGCCTCGCTGGCCCTGCTGTGGCGCCAGGTCTTCCCGCTGCCGGTGGTCGCCGTCGTCTCGGCGCTGCTGATCGTCAACGAGGCGGCGGGATACGCGGTGACCGTCGTGCAGTGGCCCGCCTGGATCGCGCTGTTCACCTGCTTCTCCCTGTACCGCGACTGGCCGCACAGGCTGGTGGCCGCCCTGTCCGGCGGGCTGGCGGTCCTCGGGTACGTGGTGTTCGACCGTGGCCAGGTGAGCCCGCTCGAACTGTCGGGGATCACCATGTGCTTCCTGATCTCGACCATCGGGGGTGACGCCGCGCTGAGCCGCCGCGCGTACGCCGCGGCGGCCGAGGCGCGGGCCATGAGTGAGGCGCGGGAGCGGGTGGCGCTCGCCGAACGGGTCCTGCTCCAGGAACGCGCCCGGCTGGCCGGGGAACTGCACGACGCCCTCGGCCACGCCGTCAACGTGATGGTCATGCAGGCCGGGGTCGGCAGGCGGGTCTTCGCGGAGAACCCGGACTTCGGCCACGAGGCGCTCGGGCACATCGAGACCCTCGGCCGGGGCGCGCTCGACGAACTCGACCGTCTGTTACGCGTCCTCGACCCGGCCGCCGACGGCTCGGGGCACACGAACGTCGACCCCACGACGGCCGACCTCGCCGACCTCGCCGGGCGGGTGCGCGCCGCCGGGCGGGAGGTCGAACTCAACACCGGCGAGGTCGAGCTCCCGGCCAGCGGGGCGCGGGCGGTCTACCGGATCACCCAGGAGGCGGTGACCAACGCGCTGCGGCACACCTCCCGTGGGCGTATCCGGATCGACCTGACGCAGACCGGGGACCGGGTGCTGCTTGAGGTGACCAACGAGGGGGACGGCTTCCCCGAGCCGGTGCCGGGACGCGGCCTGGTCAGCATGCGGGAACGGGCCCGGCTTGAGGGCGGCGACCTGGAGGCGGGCCCCGTCGCGGGCGGCTTCGGCGTCCGGGTGGTCCTGCCGGTGGCGCGGCCATGATCAAGGTGTTCCTCGCCGACGACGACGCGCTGGTCAGGGGTGGTCTGCGAGCCCTGCTCGGCGCCGAGAAGGACATCGTCGTCGTGGGAGAGGCGGCCAACGGGACGCAGGCCGTACACGGGGTCAGGGCGAGCAGGCCGGACGTCGTGCTGATGGACGTGCGGATGCCCGGCCACGACGGTGTCCGCGCCACCCGGGAGATCACCTCCTGGCCCCGGCCGAGGCCCCGGGTGCTGGTGCTCACCACCTTCGACCTCGACGAGATCGTGGACGACGCCATCGCGGCGGGGGCCGACGGCTTCCTGCTCAAACGGGCGACCCCGGAGCAGGTGGTCGAGGGCATCCGCACGGTCGCGGGCGGGGACGCGCTCGTCGCGCCCTCGGTGACCCGCAGGCTGCTTGAGACGCTCGCCGCCCGGCGCGGCACCGGCGGCCGGGACGCCGCCCTCGCGGCTCAGCTGACCGAACGCGAGGCCGACGTACTGCGCGCCCTCGCCGAGGGCCTGTCGAACATCGAGATCGCCCGGTCGATGCACGTCTCCCTGGAGACCGTGAAGACCCACATCAAACACATCCTGCACAAACTACGCGCGCGCGACCGCACCCAGGCGGTCGTATGGGCCTACCGCACCGGCTTCACCGACAGAAGGTGAGCCCGTTCCCACCCGCCCCGAGCCGGGTGGGAACGGGTCACGGACAGGTGCTCAGAGGTTGGCGCCTGCGGAGAACAGGATCGGGCGGACCTCGACGGCCAGGCCGTCGATCTTCGCGTCCGGGATCAGCGCGGCGACCTCGTAGGCGCGGTCCTTGCTCTCGCACTCGACGATGTAGTAACCGCCGATGCCCAGCTCACTCACCACGGCCGGGCCTTCCTTGACGACGGTGGTGCCGTCGGCGACGCTGACCACCGCGCTGTTGGACGTGTCACCGAGCGCGTGCGTCGAGACGAACTCCCCGGTCTCCTTGATCGTCTCCTGGAAGGTGCCGTGACCGCTCATGATCTCGTTGAGTTCGGCCTCGGACAGCTTCTCCATGACCGCGGGGCTGGTGTGCATGATCAGCATGAACTTCGACATATGAATCGCTCCTCCGATTGGGCTTTCGATGTCTTCCATGGAGAGGTCGGAGCCGGGAGCGGGGTTTTGACATCCCGGCGCCGACGAGTTCGGGAGGGTCAGCTGTGGTACTCGCCACCGTTGACGTCGAGGCAGTGCCCGGTGATCGCACGGGCCATGTCGGAGGCCAGGAAGATCACCGCGTCGGCCACCTCCTCGGGCTCCTGGAGCCTGCGGCGGTCGATCGAGCTCGTCATCTCGTCGTAGACCGTCGTCGGGGGGACACCGCGGGCGGTGGCGATCTCCTCGACGAACGCCTTCACCGTGTCGATCAGGATCGGCCCCGGGGCGACGCTGTTGACGCGCACCCCCTGCGGGCCGAGTTCGGTGGAGAGCATCTGGGCGAGCGCGAGCAGCCCGGCCTTGGCCATCTTGTAGGAGCCGCAGCGCTCGATGGAGTGCCGCAGGACCGAGGAGTTGACCATCACGACGGAGCCCCGGTTCTCGACCAGCGTCGGCGCGAGCAGCCTGACCAGCCGCAACGCCGCGTAGACGTTGATCTCGAACCCCTCGCGGACCTCGTCGAGGCCGACCTCGACCATCGTCAGGTGCCGCGGCGCGGCGAAGGCGTTGTGGATGAGCGTGTCCACCCGCCCGTAGGTCTCAAGCGCCGCCAGCACCAGGCTCTCGGTCTCCGCCTCGTCGGTCAGGTCGGCCGGTACGACCAGCGCCCGGCGGCCGAGTTGCTTGACCTCGTCGGCCACCACCTCAAGGCGGGACGCGGTGCGCGCGGCCAGCACCAGGTCCGCTCCCGCGCGGGCGCACCGTACGGCCAGCTCCCGCCCGAGGCCGGGGCCGACTCCGGCGACCAGGACCACCTTTCCCGTCAGCAGTTCAGGGACGTTCACGGTTCCACCTCCGGTCGAGGACCCGGGAAACGGGCCCTTCCTCGATGTTCGCGATTCCTTTCCCGGCCACGGGACCGGGTTCTCCCGGCCTCGCGTCCAAGATTTCCGACCCCCGTGAAAAGACCTCCCGCCGAAGCGGAAACACGCCTTTCCCGATGCTCTGGCGCGGTGCGGAAAGGCGTTTCTCAGACACCCGCGCCCACCGAGAAGGCGATCGGCCGGACCTCTATGCCCAGTCCCTCGATTCCCGTGTCCGGGATCATCGCGGCGATGGCGTGCGCGCGTTCCCTGCTCTCGCACTCCACGACGTAGCAGCCGACGAGGTGGTCGGCGCGTTCGGCGTGCAGGCCGCCGGTGACCCAGGTCAGTCCGTCACGGACCTGGACGACGGCGCCGTGCGAGAGGTCCCCGAGCGTGATCCTGCCGAGGAGTTCCCCGCTGGCGCCGATCTCCTCGACGAACCGGTGACGGCCCTCGTGCACGTCGGCACGGACCCGTTCCGGCAGGTCGTTCCAGACGCCGGGGTTCTCGTAGACCGCCAGCAGGTACTTCACGTCTTCGCTCCTAGCGTTCGCGCCGGTTCCGTAGACATGTCGGAGCGGACGTCCCGTTCTTGTCATCCAGCCGCGAAACCCGGCAAATCTCTCGAAGGAGGGCGTCGAGATCCTCGAACCGGCTCCGATCTGTCCATGAGGGGTGCCTTCGGCACCGTCCTCACCAACCGCCATCCGACCGGACGAGGAGTGACAAGCCCCCATGCATGACGAGACGACGAAGGAGGCGCCGCCCAGGGCCGGACGCAGGGAGTGGACCGGGCTCGCGGTGCTGGCCCTGCCCACCCTGCTGGTCGCGCTGGACATCGGTGTCCTGTTCCTCGCGGTGCCCCACCTCAGCGCCGACCTGGGGACCAGCAGTGTCGAACAGCTGTGGATCGCCGACGTGTACGGCTTCCTCCTGGCCGGGTTCCTCATCACCATGGGCACCCTCGGCGACCGCGTCGGCCGCAGGAGACTGCTGCTCATCGGCGGTGCCGCCTTCGGCCTGGCCTCCGTACTGGCCGCCTACTCCGGCAGCCCCGGCATGCTCATCGCCGCCCGAGCCCTGCTCGGCGTCGCGGGCGCGACCCTCATGCCCTCGACCCTGGCTCTGATCAGCAACATGTTCGCCGACGCCGGGCAGCGTGGCCTGGCCATCTCGCTGTGGGCCGCCTGCCAGTTCGGCGGCGCCGCGCTCGGCCCCGTCATCGGCGGCGTCCTGCTCGAACACTTCTGGTGGGGTTCGGTCTTCCTGCTCGGCGTCCCCGTCATGGCGCTGCTGCTGGTGCTGGCGCCGCTCCTGCTGCCCGAGTACCGCAACCCGGACGCCGGGCGCCTCGACCTCGTCAGCGTCGCCCTGTCGCTGGCGACCGTGCTGCCCCTGGTCTACGGGGTCAAGGAGCTGGCCGTCGGCGACGGCACCGCGCCCGCCGTACCCCTCGCCGCGCTCGCCGCCGGCCTGCTCCTCGGGTTCGTCTTCGTACGGCGCCAGCTCAGCCTTGAGCGTCCCCTGCTCGACCTGCGGCTGTTCGCCGAACGCTCCTTCGGCGTCGTCCTGGTGACGATGCTGCTCGGCGGCGCGATGATCGCCGGGACGGGGCTGCTGGTCAGCCAGTACCTCCAGTCGGTGCTCGGCCTGTCCCCGGCGACGGCGGCCCTGTGGTACGCGCCCATGGGCCTGGCGCTGGCCGCGGGAGCCGTGCTCTCACCCGCCCTGGTCCGCAGGATGCGGCCGGGGACGGCCATCGCGGGCGGCCTGGCGCTGTCCGCCGCCGGGTTCGCGCTCGTCGCCCTGACCGGCGGCTCCGGTGGCCCCGGCGGGCTGGCCCTGGCCGTACTCGGCATCGCGGTCATCGCGCTCGGCGACGGCCCGCTGGTCTCGCTGGGGACGGGCCTGGTCGTCGGCTCCGTGCCGCCAGGGCGGGCGGGTTCGGCCGCCTCGATCTCCGAGACCAGCCTGCACTTCGGCGGGACGCTCGGCATGGCCCTCATGGGCACGGTCGGCGCCGCCGTCTACCGCTCGCACATCGCGGGCGCACTGCCCGCCGGGCTCGGTGACCAGGCGGGACAGGCCGGGGAGACCCTCGCCGGGGCCGTCTCGGTGGCCTCGGGGCTGCCCGCGGAACCCGCGGCCCGGCTGCTGGCCGTCGCGCGGGAGGCCTTCACCGCCGGGCTCAACACCGTCGGTGTCATCGGCGTCGTCGTCTTCGTCTGCCTGGCGGCCCTGACGGCGGCCACCCTGCGCCGCCCCTGACCCGGAAATCGACCTGTTTCCTGAGAACACAACTCCGCATTTTCAGAGAAACGCCGTCCCGATCCCGGTGGGACCATCGAGGCGCGACATTCCCACGCCGTGTTCGAACGCCTATGAGGCGTTTTTCGGCGCGCATTCGTGAACGGCCTCGGAGGGATTCACGCCCCGGCCGAAAAACGCCGTCCGCGTCCCCCGCCGAGATCTTCCAGAGAGGGAGTCGACTGTGACGCAATCACCGGAGAAGGCATTCGACGTCCGCGACGCGCCGGACGAGATGGCCGAGCTCGACCGGAGGCTGACCGAACGGGCGAGGCGGATCTCGCCCAGGCCCCGGTGGTGGCGAAGGCCGTGGATGATCCCGCTGGTCATCCTGGTCGGGGTGTTCCTGACCTACATCTGGGGCCCCTACATCAGGCTGGACCCGCGCACCGCGACCGTGCACCTGGTCCAGAGCATCCCCCTGCACTACGTGCTGGTCGTCACCCACATCGTGACCGCCAGCGTCGCGATGGCCACGGCCTGCCTGCAGGTGTGGCCGTTGGTCCGCAGACGGTACCCGGCCGTGCACCGGATCAGCGGGCGGCTGTTCGTCTTCGCGGGCGCCGTCCCCACCTCGATCGTCGCCATCGTCCTGATGCGCATCCGCAACGACCGCGACGGCGGCGTACAACCCGGCAGCTCGGGCCTGTACATCACGGCCGCCCTGTGGCTGGTCATCACGCTCGTCGGCTACCGGATGGGACGCAAGCACCGGTGGGCCGAACACCGCCGCTGGATGACCTACAGCTTCGCGCTGTCGCTGACGAACATCTACAGCAGGCCCATCGCGATCTACGTGTCGAGCATCCCCGGCGCCAACATGAACCTGTGCTTCGAGCTGATCGGCTGGCTGCCCTTCATCGTGCACCTCGGCATCGCCCAGTGGTGGCTCGACCGGACCTCCGGGCTGCCGTGGGGAGGCCGTCGCAGGCCCAGGCGCGCCGTACCGTCACAGAGCTGAGCCGCCGTAAAACCGCCGTCACGGAGGTGGGCCTCCGCCGGCGGGACCTCGGGCCGGGCGCGCATGGCCCGCCCGCCCGAGGTCCACGTCCGCCGCGTTACTTCTGCTGCATGATCTGGACGTAGTTGCCGTCGGGGTCGACCAGCGTGCCGATCCACCCGTGGTCGTTCTCGCTCAGCTCGGACAGCCACGTCACCCCCAGCCCGTTGAGCCGCTCGGCGGTCTCCACGGCGTTCTCGACGTTGAAGTTGAGAATGTGCCTGCCGGGTTCTGAGTTCTTCTCCGCGACGTCTTCACGCTGGTCGCAGAACAGGGCGACGTCGCCGAAGAACAGGGCGGGTCCCTCGGTCCTGGGGTTGAACGCCTGGACGTACCACTCGCGAAGCCGCTCGGCGTCAGCCGTACCCAGCAGAATGCCGGCGAAGCTCTGTGCGGACATGTCTCCTCCTCAGTGCGGCCCCCTGTGGGCCCCTCTACCCCTGGGTCGGAGCCGTGGACCGATCCTTGACATCCGGCGCCGCATGAATCACAAAAAAGCCGGGCCCCAGGGCGAAAACCCCGAAACCCGGCCCGAAAAAGGCTCAGAACCCGGCGTCCGTCACCGCCTCGAACACCTCAAGGGCCCGGTCGAGCAGTTCCTCCCCGCCCTTCGCCGAGGGCACCAGGTCGAGCAGGATCTCGGTCGCCCCGGCCTCCGCCAACGCCGCCACGTCCTCGACCACCTGCCCGATCGACCCCTGGAACGGCCTGCGCCCGGCGGGGGCGGGCGTCTCGGACAGCACGACGGCGGCCCTGGGGACGAGCTCCAGCGCGGCGGCGTCCCTGCCGTGTTCCACGGCCCGCTGCCTGATCCTGTCCCACAGCTCGGCGACCACGGGCGCGGGCAGCCCCGAGGGAAGCCACCCGTCGGCCTTGCGGGCGGCCCGCTCCACGGCCCTGACGGAACGGCCGCCCAGCAGCACCGGGATCCGCCCGGCCGGTTTCGGGGCGACCAGGGCGCCCTCGACGCTGAGCCGTGAGTCCCGGTGCGAGACCGGGTCGCGCCCCCAGAAGGCGCGGCAGGCGTCGAGGGTCTCGTCGAGGGTACGGCCCCGCGCCGCGAAGTCGGCCTCCATCCCCCGGTACTCGTCGGAGGACCAGCCGCTGCCGAACCCGGCGACCACCCGCCCCCCGCTGGCCCGGTCCAGCGTCGCCAGCGCCCGCGCCAGGTGCAGCGAACGGTACAGCGGTGCCACCAGGACGCCGGTGCCGAGCCGTACGGTGTCGGTCACCGCGGCGGCGAGGGTGAGGACGGTCAGCGCGTCCGCGCACTCCCGGTAGTGGTCGATCCACGGCAGCCCCGGCACGCCGTTCATGCCCTCGGCCGGTTCGAGCGGGAAGAGCACCCGCTCGTAGACCCAGAGGCTGGAGTAACCGGCGCTCTCCGCTCCCCTCGCGATCCTCGCGACGTCGAAGCGCAGGTCGAAGCCGCTGCTCTGCGGCAGTCCCAAGCCGAACCTCACGGTGTTCCCTCCGGTCGTCAGAAGTCAGTGCACGCGGTAGCTGCCGGGGTCCCTGCCCGGTCCCCGGTGCGCGTTGTAGTCGTCGATGAGCCGCTGCCCCTCGGCGTTGGCCTGGGCGAAACGGGCGACCGGGTCGGCGCCGGACAGCAGTACGTCGTGCATGGCGTAGGTCATCACGTCCTGGAGCCTGGGCAGCTCCCCCACCAGGGCGCCCAGTGCCGCGGGCGAGTCGTCCGAGCCTTCGAGCTGGTCGACGGCCACCTTCCGGTGCGGGTTCTCCTCGAACCAGCCCTGCTCCTGGAGGAGTTCGACCGCGGAGTAGGTGATCGGCATGTAGTTGGTGCGCCGGTGCCTGTCGATCGCGTTGGCCGGGTTGTTGAGGTACTGCAGGAAGGCCAGCGCGCCGTCCCTGACCTCCTCGTCGAGGCCGTCGGCCAGGAAGATCCCGTCCCCGCCGAGCACGTTGCCCACGTAGGGCACGTCGTCGTTGTACGGCAGGCGGCTCGCCCTGACGACGAACCCCCGGTCCTTTCCGACCTGCACCAGCCGGGGCGCGTCGACCGAGGAGGTGAACATGAAGGCCACCTGCTGTTCGGCGAACACCCCGAAGCTGCCGACCCAGTCCATCCGGGTGCCGGTGTAGTGGTAGTGGCCGTCCCGGTGCAGGCGCCGCCACCAGTCGACGAAGGCCATCATCTCCTCGGAGTCGAGGTGGGCGGTGTCGGCGACGCCCGCCCTGCCGTTGTCCCGGTTGACGAGGTGGCCGCCCTGCGCGGCGACGGCCTGCATGAACATCCAGCCGTGGTTGCACCAGGTGATCGCGTGCGCGGGCGGGTCGGGCAGCTTGGCCAGGGCCCGGCAGGCGGCGTCGATCCCCGCCCAGGTCCGCGGCACCTCGGTGATGCCCGCCGCCTCAAGGAGCGTCATGTTGGCGTACAGCAGGGTCGTCGAGGACAGCGGGGACAGGCCGGTGCGCCCGTCGGGGGCGGTGAAGTAGTGGCGGGCGTGGGAGAGCACGTCGTGGTCGACGACCGGCTCCCCGAGGATCTCCGTACGGCCTCCGATGGCGTCGGCGACCGAGGTGTACAGCGGTGAGCCGTCGTTGCGCACCATGTCGAAGGCGACCTGGCTCGACGTCGAGTAGTACTGGCCAAGAGTGGGGATGACGCCCCGTTCGACCGCGCGGGCGATCTCCAGGGGCATCCGCACGTAGTCGTGCTCGTGCAGCCTGACCTCGTAGCCGGGGTGCGCCTCGTTGAAGCCTCTGATCGCGTCCCTGGTGCTGTCCAGGAAACGCGGGGTCTTGTAGTAGTGCAGCCACGCGTCGATGACGATCCTCATCCGGCGTGCTCCCTCATCTCTGGGTGGTCCCTTGGCGGATGATTCCGCGCGCGACCCCGTGGCAGAGGTTTTCCCGGGATGGCCGGAATCGCGGGGAAAACAAACTCGAAGCCAATGATGCGGGCCGTTCCCCGAAAAGGCATCTTCCTGGTTGCGGCGTTTGTTCTCTCGTGCGAACGGTGTGGGAGGTGGGCAATCAGGGAGATGCGTCACGGTGAATGCGACTGTCAGGGTCAACGTGCACCGAAACCTGCCGCATTTTTCCCGAGGAGGACCGATGGAAATCACCGAGGCGCCGTCGAGGGAGGAGCTCGTCCGCCGGGCGTCCGAACTGGTGCCCCTGCTCCAGAAGAACGCCCTGTGGGCCGAGGAGAACAGGCGTCTGCCCGAGGAGTCGATCGAGGCGCTGACCGAGGCGGGCATCCTGAAGATGCGCGTCCCCACCAGGTACGGCGGCTACGAGTCCGACATGGGCACCGTGGTCGAGGTGCTCGCCGAACTGGCCAGGGGGGACGGCTCGCACTCCTGGACCGTCGCGGTCTGGGCGATCAGCACCTGGATGGTCGGGCTGTTCCCCGACGAGGTGCAGGACGAGGTCTTCTCGACCCCCGACGTCCGGGTCAGCGGCATCCTGAGCCCGACGGCGGTCGCCGTACCCGTCGAGGACGGTGTGGTGCTCAACGGCAAGTGGTCGTTCAACACCGGCTCGCAGCAGAGCCACTGGAACACCAACGCCGCGGTCCTGGCCACCGCCGACGGCGGCTACGAACCGATCATGGTCGCGATCCCGCTGCCCGACCTGCGGATCATCGACGACTGGCACACCTCGGGGTTGCGCGGCTCGGGCAGCGTCACCACCGTCGCCCATGACCTGTTCATCCCCCAGGAGCGGGTGCTGGCCATGGGGCCGGTGCTCCAGGGCCGGATCTCCTCGAAGCTGAACGCCGACTCCCCGATCTTCCGCGCGCCGTTCATGCCGACCGCCTGCACCACCGTCGGCGCCACGGCGCTGGGCCTGGCCAGGGCCGCCAGGGACGCCTTCTTCGAGCGCCTGCCCGGCCGGAAGATCAGCTACACGAACTACGACAGCCAGAAGGACGCCCCGCTCACCCACCTCCAGGTCGCCGAGGCCGTCACGAAGATCGACGAGGCCGAGTTCCACGCCTTCCGCGCGGCCCGCCTGGTGGACACCAAGGGGCCGACCGGCGAGCCGTGGACGCTTGAGGAGCGGGCCCGTGTCCGGCTCGACCTGGGGGCGGTCTGCCGGCGGGCCAAGGAGGCGGTGGACATCCTCAACACCGCCAGCGGCGGCTCCTCCGTCTACACCTCGGTCCCGATCCAGCGCATCGAGCGTGACGTGCAGACCCTCAACCTGCACGCCATCATGCACCCCAACACCAACCTCGAACTGTACGGCCGGGTCCTGTGCGGCCTTGAGCCCAACACGGTCTACCTCTGAACCGCCGAAGGGGTCCTCACGGGAGATCTCCCGTGAGGACCCCTGACGCGGACGGCCCTACCGTCCGGCGGGGACACGCCTCCTGGGGGTGGTCCGCTCAAGCCACAGGTAGGCCGCGACGAGGCTGACCACCCAGCCCATCCACGAGGAGATGTCGAAGAAGACCGCCACGTCGATGCCGTTGCCCGGGATGGCGAACTGGCTGATCACCCGGCCCCACGAGGTGCCCATGGCCAGCGCGAAGCTGTAGACCATCCAGCGCCGGTGGTCCACGTAACGGCGCTGCCGCGCGGCCCGCAGCCCGGCCAGCGACGTCGCGATCCACAGCACCGCCATCGTCGCCAGCCCCAGCTTGCCCATCGGCGCGGTCGAGTACGGCAGCAGCACCAGCGACAGCAGCGAGGCCGGCAGCGCCCCGGCGAAGACGTAGACCCGCCCGGAGATCCGGTGCAGGCCGGGACGGTGACGCCGTACCCACGGCAGCAACTGGACGAAGACCGTCACCAGCGCCACGTTGCCCGCGACGACGTGCGCCACGACCACCGGGTAGTGCAGGGCGAAGCCCGGGTCGATACGGGTGCGCGACAGGACCGGGTCGAAGCTCAGGTAGCGCGGCAGCGCGTAGATCAGGTTGAACACGACGAGCGCGCCGAGCCCGTACAGCCACGGGCTGCGCCACCACGGCCACGGGGAACGTCGCGCGAGGCCCCCCTCCCTGTCCTCCAGCCCGTCGACCAGGGTCCCTTCGGATTTCTTCGTCACTGCTTTTCCACCTTTTCCTAGGCGGCCCCGCCCAGGGCCGAAAACGTCGTCCGGGGGAGAGAAAGATCGCGGCTGAAGGCGCCAATGGGAGTTTCACGTCCGCTCCCCGGAAAACGCATCTCCCGTATTGCCATGTTCGTCGGCGACACCTGGAAAGCGATGACCCGGAGCAATTCAGAAGATGTCTCACCCGTGTCCCCGGTGCGACCATGCAGTGGCGGAGAGGGCGCACGGGAATCCACTGGGAAATCCATTTCGGTTGTCCCTTCCGCGTGCCCGGCCGTACCCAGGCCACGGAGTCGAACTTGTGAGGTGAACCCCTGATGGCCGATGGAGCGGGAACCCGCGCGGTGGTGCTCGGCGGGAGCATGGCGGGCCTGCTGGCCGCCCGGGTGCTCTCCGAACGGTTCACCGAGGTGCTGCTCGTCGATCGTGACCGGCTGACCGGGGTGGCCACCTACCGGCCGGGCGTCCCGCACGGGCGGCACGCCCACGGCCTGGTCGCCAGGGGTCACCAGATCCTGGAGGAGCACTTCCCCGGCCTCACCGGGAACCTGGTCGCGGCGGGCGTACGGCCCGGCGACTTCAACGGCGACATCCGCTGGCTGTTCAACGGCCGGCGGATCGCCCCGTCCCACTCGGGGCTGGGGTGCGTCCCCGCGACCAGGCCGGTGCTGGAGAACCAGGTGCGCCTGCGGGTCCAGGCCATCCCCAACGTGCGCTTCGTCGAGGGCCACGACGTCCTCGGCCTTGAGACGACGGCCGACCGGAGCCGGGTGACCGGCGCGCGGGTGCAGCGGCACGACGGCGGCGCCCCGGCGGAGACCCTCGACGCCGACCTGGTGCTCGACACCACGGGCCGGGGGTCGCGCACCCCGCTGTGGCTTGAGGAGCTGGGCTACGGACGCCCCGAGGAGGAGCGCATCAAGATAGACCTGGCCTACACGACCAGGCACTACCGGCTGCGCGCCGACCCGTTCGGCGGCGACCTGGCGATCATCCCGGCCGCCACCCCGCGGACCCCGCGCGGGGCGTTCTTCTTCCCCATCTCCGGAGGCGAGGGCCTGGTCGAGCTCTCGCTCACCGGCATCCTCGGCGACCACCCGCCGACCGACCCCGACGGCTTCCTCGACTTCGCCAGGTCCCTGCCCATCCCGGACATCCACGAGTCGATCAAGGACGCCGAACCGCTCGACGACCCGGTGACGTTCAAGTATCCGGCCAGCGTGCGGCGGCACTACGAACGGCTGGCCGACTTCCCCTCCGGCCTGCTCGTCATGGGCGACGCGGTGTGCACGTTCAACCCGGTCTACGCCCAGGGCATGACGGTCTCCGCGCTGGGGTCCCTCGTCCTGCGGCGCCACCTGGAGCGGGGGACGGAACCGGACGCCAGGGCGTTCTTCAGGGACCTCTCCCGGGAGATCGACTCCCCGTGGGAACTGGCCGCCGGGTCGGACCTGGGCTACGCCGGGGTGCGGGGGAAGCGCTCGGCGAAGGTCAGGTTCGTCAACGCGTACGTGGCCAGGCTCCAGGACGCCGCCGTCAACGACCCCACCCTCGCCAACGCCTTCATCAGGGTCGCCGGGCTCGTCGACCCGCCCGCCTCCCTCATGCTGCCCCGCCACGTCGTCCGGGTGCTGCGCGGGTCACGGCGGCCCCCGGCCGCGCACGGAAACCATGACTCCAGCCCCTCCGCACCGACCGAAAGGCCCTTCGATGCGTCCCTTCCGAGTCGAGTTCCCCCAGGCGGACATCGACGACCTGAACCGGAGACTGGCCGGGACCCGCTGGCCCGGTGAACCGCCGAGCGCCGGGTGGGAACGCGGTGTTCCCCCGGACTACCTCAGGGAGCTGGCCGAGTACTGGCGCACCGGTTTCGACTGGCGGGCGGCGCAGGATCGCCTGAACCGCTTCCCCCAGTTCGTCACCGAGATCGACGGCGTCGACGTGCACTTCCTGCACGCCCGCTCCCCGCGGAGCACGGCCGTACCGCTGGTCATCACGCACGGCTGGCCCGGTTCCTACGCCGAGTTCCTCGACGTGGTCGGGCCGCTGACCGACCCGGCGAGCCACGGCGGCGACCCGGCCGACGCCTTCCACGTCGTGGTCCCCTCCATCCCGGGGTACGGCTTCTCCGGCCACCCGGGCGAGCCGGGGTGGTCGACCCGCAGGGTCGCGCGGGCGTGGGCGGAGCTGATGCGGCGCCTGGGCTACGACCGTTACCTCACGCAGGGCGGCGACTGGGGCATGCCGATCTCCCTGGAGGTCGGGCTGGCCGACCCGGACCACGTGCTGGGTGTCCACGTCAACATGTTCGCCGCGTTCCCGCCGCAGGACCCGGCCGAGTGGGGCGAGCTGAGCGAGTCCGACCTGGCGCGGCTCGACTTCGCGGCGCGTTTCGAGCAGGACGGGGCGGGCTGGCGGTTCATCCAGTCCACCAGGCCGCAGACGCTGGCGTACGCGCTGACCGACTCCCCCGCCGGGCAGCTCGCCTGGATCGTGGAGAAGTACAAGGAGTGGACCGACTCGGCGAAGTCGCCCGAGGACGCCGTCGAACGCGACCACCTGCTGACCATCGCCTCGATCTACTGGCTGACCGCCTCCGCCGGGTCGAGTGCCCAGCTCTACTACGAGTCCAACCACCTGACCGCCGACTTCCTGCGGACCTGGGGCGGCCCCTGGCCGTTACGGGCCCCCGTCGGGGTCGCGGTCTTCCCCTCCGACGTGGTGCTTCCGGTGCGCTCGTTCGCCGAACGGGTGCTGCCGACGCTGTCGCACTGGTCGGAGTTCGACCGGGGCGGGCACTTCGCGGCCATGGAGCAGCCGGGACTGTTCGTCGAGGACGTGCGGGCCTTCGCCCGCCCGCTGCGGTGAGGACGCCATGACCACTTCGGACACCGTCACCGGAACCATCGCGCCGCTCTCCCTCAACCAGGAGTTCGTCTGCGTCTTCGACCAGGGGGACGACTGCGGCCCGTTCGGCCCGCGCTACCACCTCGTCCACGGCTGGCGGGTACGCGGCGGCGTGGACGAGGAGACCCTGCGGGGCGCCCTCGCCGACGTCGTCGTCAGGCACGAGGCGCTGCGCACCCTCATCGTCAGGAAGGACGGCTCCCGCCACCAGGAGATCCTGCCGCCCTGCCCGGTCGAGCTGGAGGTCAGGGACCTGTCGGGAACCGCCCCCGAACGGCGGGACGCGGTGGTCGACGACCTGCTCGACGAGGTCGAGGCGTCCACGATCGAGTCGGGGACGCTGCCGCACCTGCGGGCCGTACTGGGCCGGTTCGACGACCAGGACGCGATCCTGGTGATCATCACGCACCACACGGCGACCGACGGGTGGTCCATGCGGCTGATCATCAGGGACGTCGCCCGGTACTACGCGGCGCGGCGCGAGGGCGTCCCCGCCGCGCTGCCCGAGACGCGCCCCTACCGGGAGTACGCGCGCTGGCAGCTGGCCTCCGCGCAGGAGGGGGGCGCGGAGGCCGACCACGCCTACTGGCGGGAGAACCTGCGCGGAGCGGAGATCTTCACGGTGCGCACCGACCGGCCCCGGTCGGCCGAGGCCGGGCAGGAGACGTCGGTGCATCGTTTCCTGATCGGCGCCGAGACGATCTCCCGGGCGACGGCCCTGGCCAGGGCGGTGCGCGGCACGCTCTTCATGGTGCTGCTGTCCGCCTTCTACCTGCTCGAACACCGGGAGACCGGCCGTACGGACATCACCGTGCCCACCTTCACCCCCGGCCGGGGCCGGGAACGGGACGGGTTCGGGGACATGGTCGGCTCCTGCTTCAACTTCCTGCCGCTGCGGACCGACCTGGCGGCCTGCCGTACCTTCCGCCAGGTCGTCGAACGGACCAGGACGACCTGCCTTGAGGGGTACTCGCACGACATCCCGACCCTGCGGATCTTCGGGCAGGCGCCCGAACTGATGCGGCCCGCAATGGAGGCCGACCGGGCGCCCTGGGTCTTCCAGGTCTTCCCGTTCCCGTTCGTGCTCGACGGCGAGGTGATCGGCGACCTGGAGTACACGGAGGTACGGCTGCGCCTGCTCGACCAGTCCGTCGGCTCCGACGTGCCCGACGGCGCGCTGTGGACCCTGAACCTCCACCCGACCGGCGAGATCGTGGGCAGCGTCCAGTACAAGAACGCCCTGTACGACCACGACACGATCGCGGGCCTGGTCGCCGAGTACGGCCGCCTGCTCACCGAGGCCGTCGCCGCCCCGGACGCCCCGCTCCCCCGGGACTGACCCGGAAGGAACCGACGCCCCGGAACCCGAAGCCCCAGGACCGGGACACCGCCAGAGCCCACCGCCCCAGAACCCGCTACCCCGGAACTCACCGCCCCAGGGCCGAGACCCCAGGACCCGCCGCCCCCGGACCGAGACCCCAGAACGGAAGGAGCCGATCAGCGATGACGGCCGTCACGAACGCCCCGGGACAGGGCTTCCCGGCTCCGCCCGAGCCCGGCCTCACCCCGAACGAGGTGCTGGCCAGGGCCGAGGCGATCGCGCCCACGCTGGTCGGCCTCCAGGCGGAGACCGAGCAGCGCACCCACTACTCCCGGCGGACGCACGAGGAGTTCGCCAGGGCCGGTTTCCACCGCATCCTGGTGCCCCGCCGCTACGGCGGCTACGAGTTCGGGATCGACACCTTCATGCGGGTGGTGACGACGCTCGCCCGTGGCTGCCCCTCGACGGCCTGGATGTACTGCCTGGGCGCCACCCACGCCATCGCCGCCGCCACGCTCTTCGGCGAGGAGGCGCAGGCCGAGATCTTCCGGGACGGCGACTTCGTCTGCCCGGCGACGATCGTGCCCAGCGGCTCCGCCGTACCGGCCGCCGACGGGGGGTGGGTGCTCAACGGCACCTGGAACTACTGCTCGGGCGCGCCGTACGCGACGCACTTCATCGGCCACGCCCTGGCCCAGACCGGCGACGGGCCACCCGCGCCCATGCTGTTCATCGCCCCGCGTGACCAGTGGCGCCTCGTCGACGACTGGGGGCGGCAGCTCGGCCTCAAGGGCAGCGGGTCGCACAGCGTCACCATGGAGAACGGCCGCATCCCGGCCTCCTTCGCGCTGCCCGGCACACACCTGAGCGAGGCGACCGTCGCCGGCGGGACCCCGGGCCGTGAGCTGCACGGCAACCCCCAGTACGGCGGCGGCCCGCTCAGCTACATGGTCCTGGAGATCGCGTCGCTGGCCGTCGGCATCGCCCAGGGCGCCCTCGACGTCTACGGCGAGCTGATGCGGTCGAGGAAAACGCTGCTGCCGCCCGTCGTCGGCCGCGCCGAGGACCCCGACTACCAGTTCTGGTACGCCGAGGCCGCCGGCATGATCGCCGCGGCCGAGGCCGGGGTGCAGGGCGCGATCAGGCAGTGGCAGGAACTGTGCGCGCTCGGCCCCGAGGCGTTCACCAGGGAACAGGACCTGCGGATCACCACGATCTGCCGCCACACGATCCGGCTGTGCTGGACGGCGGTGGAGAGCTACCTGTTCCCGACGGCCGGGTCCAGCTCGGTCCGCCAGGGCGAACGCCTCGAACGGGTGTGGCGGGACATGTCCATGCTGCACAGCCACGCCGGGTTCGCGGTCTTCCTGCCGACCGTGGCGAACCGCGAGTTCACCCGCGTCCACTTCACCGCGCCATGACCGCTCCTGAGGCCCGCCTCGCTCGCCGGGGCGAGGCGGGCTACGCGGAGGCGACGCGGGTCTTCAACCTGGCCGCGCCCGCCGAACCCGCCGTCGCGGCGACGGTGCGCGACGTCGCGGGGATCAGGGCCGCGCTCGCCCACGCCGTTGCGGAGAACCTGCGGGTCCGGGTGCACTCGACCGGCCACGGCTCGGCCACCGCCCGCCCGATGGGCGAGGCGCTGCTGCTCAGGACCGAACTGTCCGGCGGCGTCGAGATCGACTCCGCGGCCCGCGTCGCCCGGGTGCCCGCGGGGACGCGCTGGGGTCAGGTCGTCGAGGCCGCCGAGCCGTACGGCCTGGCCGCCCCGCACGGCTCCTCCCCGCTCGTCGGCGTCGTCGGCTACCTGCTGCGCGGCGGGGTGAGCCTCTACGGACGGCACACCGGGCTGGCCGCCAACTCCGTCAGGGCGGTCGAACTGGTCACCGCGGACGGCGAACCGCGCAGGGCCGACGCCTCCTCCGATCCCGAGCTGCTGTGGGCGCTGCGCGGCGGCGGGGGCGGGTTCGGCGTCGTCACCGCCGTCGAGTTCGACCTGTTCCCCCTGGAACGGGTGGTCACCGGCGCCGCGTACTGGCCCGCCGTACACGCCGAACGGCTGCTGCCGCTGTGGCTGGACTGGACGCGCAAGGCGCCGCGTGAGGCGACCACGACGCTGCGGCTGATGAACCTGCCGCCGCTGCCCGAGGTCCCGGAGCCGTTGCGCGGGCGGAGCGTGCTCTGCGTCGACGGCGTCGTGCTCGGCGGACCCGGGGACGAGGCGGTCGCCGAGGACCTCCTCGGCCCGCTGCGCGCGCTCGCCCCGCCGATCCTCGACACCTGGGGTACGGCCCCGCCCCGCCAGGTGACGCTGACCCACATGGACCCCACCGAGCCGTTCCCCATCTTCGGCGACCACATGCTGCTGGACGACCTGCCCGAGGAGGCGGCCGGGGAGTTCCTGCGGGTCGCCGGGCCGGGGTCGCCGCTGACCAACGCCGAACTGCGCCAGCTCGGCGGAGCGCTGGCCGTACCGGAACGGGAGGGCGGGGCGCTCGACCGCCTCGACGCGAGCTTCGCCTACATGGGCGGGGGTGTGCCCTTCGGCGACCTCACCCCGGAGGCCCTCGTCGGCCACTGCGCGCGGACGCGGGCCGTACTACGGCCGTGGGACACCGGCCTGACCGCGCCCTCGTTCGTGGAGAGCCTCTCCCAGCCCCAGCGCCACCTGAGCCCCGAGCGGGTCGAGGCCGTCGACCGGGTCAGGGCCAGGGTCGATCCCACCGGGCTGTTCCGCGACGACATCGCCCCCGGTGCGACGGCCCACAGCAATCCGTGAGACGCCCGGGTGGAACCGGTATGACCCGATTGGGGAGAAGATGCTGAACAGACGACGCCTGCTGACGGCCGGAGGCCTCACGCTCGGCGGCATGGTCGGCGGGACACTGCTGCTGCCCAGGCAGGAGGCCTCCCCCGCCATGGCCGACGCGGGCCTCGGCACCCACCGGCGGACGCACATGACCCACGGCGCGACGCCCACCCGGGGCTCGGACCCGGCCCCGTTCCGGGTGCGGATGCCCGTGCCCCGCGTGCTCACCCCGGTCGCCTCCTACCGCGACGTGGACGTCTACCACCAGGACATCCGCGCCTCCCGGGTGGAGATGCTGCCCGGCGTGCGCACCGAGGTCCTCGGGTACGGCGGCGCCTTCGTCGGCCCGACCCTGCGCGTCAGGCAGGGGCGGCGGGTCGTCGTGCGTTACCGCAACGGCCTCGACCGGGCCGTCAACACCCACCTGCACGGCGGGCACGTCGCGGCCGACAGCGACGGTTATCCGATGGACCTCATCGAACCCGGCCGGTCACGGTTCTACGAGTACCCGAACGCCCAGCCGGGGGCGACGCTCTGGTACCACGACCACACCCACCACATGGAGGCCGAACACGTCTACCGGGGCATGCACGGCTTCTACCTGGTCGAGGGCCGGGACGAGAGGCGCCTGCGGCTGCCCTCCAGGGACCACGACGTGCCGATCATGCTCACCGACGCCCACTTCGCCCCCGACGGCTCCCTGATCTACGCCCCCGAGGACACGCCGAACCGCACGACGCTGCTGGCCAACGGACGGCCGCGGCCGTACTTCCCGGTGGCGGCGCGCAGGTACCGGTTCCGGCTGCTCAACGTGTCCAACTTCCGGACCTTCCACCTGAGCCTCGACCGTGACATGACGATGACGCAGATCGGCTCGGACGGTGGCCTGTTACCCGCGCCGGTGCGGCGGGAGGTCGTGGTGCTCTCCCCCGGCGAACGGGCCGAGGTGGTCATCGACTTCGGCCCCCGCAGGGTCGGCGAACAGGTCGTGCTGAACGACGTCAGCGGCCCGGTCCTGCGCTTCGACGTGGTCACCAGGGTGGCGGACGACAGCCGGGTACCCGACGTGCTGCGCCCCCTGCCGCCGCTGCCCGCCCTCGGCAGCGGACGGACGGACCGGGAGATCACCCTCAAGGTGGACATGGTCCGCGGTGCCGCCTACATCAATGACCAGGTCTTCGACCCCAACCGGGTGGACGCCCGCGTCAAACGAGGAAGCACGGAGATCTGGCGCATCACCAACCTCGACACCGACGTGTCCCTCGACCACAACCTTCACCTGCACCTGGTGCAGTTCAGGATCCTGGACCGCGACGGCGCCCCGCCGCTGCCCGGCGAGTCGGGGCTGAAGGACACCGTCCTGGTGCCCGCGGGCGCCTCGGTCAGAATCCAGGTCACCTTCGGCGACTTCCTCGGCCGATACCTCTACCACTGCCACATGCTCGAACACTCGGTCGGCGGAATGATGGCGCAGATGGAGATCGTCCCCTGACCCCGTTCCCCGCCGAAAGCCATGTCGTAAGCTCCGCTGAAAACCCCACCGAAAGCCATGCCGAAGGCCGTCGGCGGCCGCCACCAGGAGCCTGCCGGATGCCCGCTCCCGGAACCGATGAGGGTTCTGGATCACCGCGACAACCTTCCCCGACCCCCAGAACCGATGAGGACCCCGTCATGAGCGACCTGAGGGACGTGACCGATGACCTGCACGCCGAGGCCGAGGAGCTCGACCGGACGGTCGTCGATCTCGACGCCGACGGGTGGGCGACGCCGACCGCCGTACCCGGCTGGACGGTCGGGCACCAGATCGCCCACCTCGCCGCCCTCTACCGGCTGATCGGCCTGGCGGCCTCGGACCCGGTGGCGTTCACCGCGCTGACCACGCAGCCCAGGTTCGACCTGGAGGCGAGGCTGCGCGCGTCGCTGTCCGGCTACCTGCTCGAACCGCCGGGGGCGCTGTTCCCCCGCTGGCACACCGAACGCGAGAACACCGCCGCCATCCTGGCCGCCCTCCCGCCGGACCGTGCGGTGCCATGGCTGGGCGGCCCGCTGGAGGCCGCCGCGCTCGCGGGCGCCGCGATGACCGAGCTGTTCCGCCACGACCAGGACATCGCGGACGCGCTCGGGCTGAGCAGGAAGCGGACGGACCGGGTCAGGCACGCGATCGAGTTCGGGCTGCTGCCCGAAAGCGCCCGCTACCGCCCCACCGGCTGGACCCCGCCCGGCCCCGACCTGCACGTGTTCCTCACCGCCCCCTCGGGAGCCCTGTGGGACTACGGCCCCGCCGAGTCCCCGCAGAAGATCGTCGGCGCCGCCGAGGACTTCTGCCTGCTGGTGACCGGACACGGAGCACAGGCCTCCGACCTCCTCGCCAGCGGCCCCGAGGCGAGACGATGGCTGGCCGGGCTTACCGAAGCCCAGGGACACCCCTGAACCCCCTCCGAACGCCTCCTGCGCATCAGCCGTACCCCCTTGGACACATCCCGTACGCCCTACCAGTCTCGGACATATCCCACATGACCTGGGCATATCCGGTTCGCCACGCCCCAGGGTGCCTGCGTGTCCACGCGCTGACCGCGAAGTACGATCGACCAATGACCGAAATGACCGATACCGCGCCCGGATGGCTCTCTCCCGACGAGCTTGAGGCCGCTCGCGCCCGGATGCCAATCCTCTACGTCGACGCCGTCCCCGTCCGGGTGGACGACACGGGGGTGGTCACGCACGTCGGCCTGCTGCTGCGCATCGGCGCCGACGGCACGGTCAGCCGTGCCCTCGTCTCCGGTCGTGTGCTCCTGCACGAACGGGTCCGCGACGCGCTCATGCGCCACCTGGAGAAGGACCTCGGCCCGGTGGCGCTGCCGCGCGTACCCGCCTCACCGCAGCCCTTCACGATCGCCGAGTACTTCCCGACGCCGGGTGTCACGCCCTACCACGACCCCCGGCAGCACGCGGTCTCCCTCGCCTACGTCGTCCCGGTGGCCGGGGACTGCCGCCCAAGGCAGGACGCCCTGGACCTGGTCTGGTTCACCCCGGAGGAGGCGGCCTCCCCCCTGGTCCAACAGGAGATGCAGGGCGGCCACGGCACCCTCCTCAAGCAGGCCCTGGCCCACGTGGGCCGCCTGTCCTAAATCTCAGACGCCCGGCGCCGGAGCTTTCCCGGTGCCGTGCGTGAGGGGTGTCGGCTTGTGCTTTACCGACGCCAGGTGTGAGGAGTGTCGGCTTGGGCGCGTCGGTGTCTGGACTGAGGAGTGAGGGAGCGAAGCGGACGAACGACGAGGGAAGACACCGACTCAGGGCGCCCAAGCCCGCGCCGCCGCAGGCGGAGCAAAAGGCGCAGCCCGCGACGCCGCCAGGCGGAGCAAAGAGGCAGGACCGTCGTCTGATTGCAGCTCAGGCCGACCGGTTGACTGTCAGCGCGCGCAGTTCGCGGGCAACGGGCAGAGTTCGAGCATGCTCCGGCAGGGCGCCGAGAACGAGATGCGTGTCCGTCGTATAGCGGGTCATCCAGCGTCCGGAAGGAAGGCCGTCAACGATCCGGAGAGCTTCCTGCGCGGCGTTCTCTGGATCAGTTCGGGCGTGCAGCGCGACACGGTGCAATCGAATTCGAGGCGAGGTTTGATCGTTCACCGGATACAGGGCTTCGGCGGCATCCTGCGCCTGGGTAGCGTTCCTCACATCACTTGCGAGGGTGTAGATCAGGCTTCGATCGAACCACAGCCCACGCTCGCTGAGGCTGCGAAAAGCGCCAGACGCTGCCGGGAGCTGGTCAAACGCCCTCTCAGCTTCTTGCAGCGTGTTGATCGCGTCCGCGTGAGAACCCATTGCCGCCAGCGTCTTCGCCTCAGTGGTTAAGGCCGCCACAAGCGGAGCGCTTGGCTGCGAACCGGCCAGCCGACGAGCCTCCTGAGAGAGCTTGAGGACCTCGGCGAGATCCTCGGCCGGATCGCTGCGCCTGTGGATCGCCTCGCGGCTTCGCAACCAGGAGGCAAGCAACCGATCACCGGATTCGTCGATAAGCGTCCGGGTTGTGCTCCACCACCGATGGGCCTGCCTGCGATTGCCCATGTCGGTCCACTTACCGGCGATCAAGGCGGTGTGCCGGGCAGCGGCGTGGGCGAGGTCTCGCCGTACCGCATCGGGCTGATTGCGAGCGAGATGGGGAGCCATCTCGGCGAAGTCGGCAGCGAGGGCGGCAAGGACGACGGCGGGCGATTCGACGCGGGCGGCTTTGGCGTGTACGTCGGCGGCGTCTTCCCAGTCGTCGATCATCGCCTGTGACACGCTCGCCCCGGAGATGGAGGGTTGGGATACCTTCCAGGCGTCCGTCAGCGCGGCCAGCGCGGGCGCCACCGCGCCGCCGACGGCGACGACAGCGGCGTCCCGCATAAGTCGTCTGCGCTCCATGTCTTCATCCTCATCCCGCGTTGAGGCCTTTGCCTCGACGGTACCCTTCCGCGCCTGATCGGCGTCAGTCATCGCCGCGTGAAGCGCTTGCGCCATGAGTTCACCTCCGGCGCCGAGTTCGGCGTCGAGGGCCTTGACGGCCTCGACGGGCGGGCGGTTCTTTCCCTGCTCCCATTTGCTGATCAGGGAGTAGTTCCACCGGATCTGCTCAGCGAGGTCACGCAGGCTCAGTCCGTGATGTTCTCGCCGGATCCGCAGGGCACGGCCGAACTCCTGCCAGCCCGTCGAGGTGTTCGGAGTCGATTGTCCGGTCACGTTCGCCCTCGCGATCCGTTGCACGCGTTGCACCTGCGCCGATGCAACGCAGTGTGTCTTGCCCCACACTCCCAGCGACTTCAACTATGGCACCAGCAAGGGCCGTGTAAAGCGGAACCCCGCAGGCTGGCAGGCCGTACGGGGTCCCTGATCGCAAAAGAGGTGCGATCGTGAACGATGGTAAGGCCGCTGGGCCTTCACCGACCATCCCGGGCTGGCGCCTGCTCATCAGTGACGCGGGCCGGTTCTGGGCCTTCCGGCAGAAGCCCTTCCCCGTCGAGGCGCGGCGGGCCGGTGCCGAACCGGACCTGGACGCTGACACCTTCGACGACATCCAGGCCGTCATCACCCGCCATGAGGAGATCGCCCGTCAGGCCGCCGGGCAGGTGGCGTTGTGATCAGGCGGTCTCGCCGCTGCGGACGGCACCGCGACGGGCAGCCGTTCACGAGGGTGTACCGGCGCCTGTGGGACGGCCCGGCCCGTTCCGAAGCGGAACGACTGGACCGTTCCTGCCAGTGGTGGAGCGTGCTCTACAGCCTTGGACAGCGCCGCTTCTACGCCATCGCGATCTGGCCGACGCCCGAACCGCTGATCATCTCCGACGTCAGCCCCGAAGGGCTTCAGGAGCGGATGCGCGAGGCGGAGACGGCCCTCGCCTGGCGGGCGCTTCCCCTTCACTCGACCCGGCGCGGCGGTAACCACTCCCAGGTGCCCGCCGTCGCGCCGTACCGCCCCCGGCGCCATCGCCGGAACGCGGCCTGACAAGCCGGTACGACGGGCGGGGCCCTCATCCCGCCCCTGCCCGCCGTACCTCGTGAACGTGCGGCCCAGGCATGAGGGGCCTGGGCCGCACCCCCTCGGCGGCTCCGGAACGCATCGGGGAAGCGGGGTCGTCGGCGCCGGTCACAACGGAGTGACCGGCCCCTTCGGGCGCCCGGCCAGGCAACCTCGCCGGCCGGGCGCCCTCCAAGCCATCCGTCGCCATCCGTCACGGACAGGAGTCCCGTGAAGAACCCGCTGAGCGTATTGCTCGACCTGCTTTCCACAGCTCTCCCCGGCCTCCCGGGCACCGAGATCGAACCTCGACCCCCGAGAGAGTCCTTGAAACCGCCCGTGGCGCCTCCGGAGAGCCGGGAGGGTTCCTGACATGGCCGTCCCGGTCGGGGTCGAGCCGGTCCCGTGGATCGCGATGCGGGCTGTTCCCGCATGGCCGGTGATCGCCGCCCGGCTACGAAGGGACCGTTCGCGACCGGCCACGATCCCGAGAATGAGCGGCGGCTGATCGAACTGCTCGGCACCATCCATCGCGGCTGGAGGTACGAGGCCCGGGACATGCCGGGCCTGCCCCGGTGGTGGGCCTACCGCTACCAGCCGGTCACCCCGGCCCAGCACGCCGCCGGAGCACGTGACGTCCTCGCCCGCACCACCGTCCACCGCCTGGCCCAAGCCCTGGGCCTCCAGGACGGGATCACCCACATCATCCGCACCTGACGCCATAAGGATCCCCATGACCAGCATCATCAGCCCCGACGGCACCTTCAGCACCGAAACCGGAGCCACCGACCGCCTCCTCACCCCCGGCGAGGTCGCCCGCATCTTCGGGGTGGACCCCAAGACCGTCAACCGCTGGGCGTTGACCGGAAAGGTCCCGTCCGTCCGCACACCCAGCAGACAACGCCGCTACCTGGAGTCCGAAGTCCGCGCACTGCTACACGGGTCAGGAGCCGTTGGCGCATGAGAACGAACACGTGATGCTCATATCAAGGGCGCGATCCGCCGTGAATGTCCGAAGCAACTCTTCTGTTTTCCCGCGTCGGCACCGGAGGCTGCGTACGGTGGCGCGAACATCGTTGATCGTCGAGCCGAAAGGCCACGTCATGACCTGGCTCATGCTGGACCACCCCGCCTGGGACCTTGACACCGGTACACCGATCAGGGCGCTGCGTACCTCAACAGGGACGTGGACGTTCACCGGCTCATCCGAGCGTATTGCCACTCTGATCTGCGGAGACGGTTCCGCGCCCGTCATCGACTCCTACGACCCGGTATCTCTGCTGGACAGACGGGTACCGGTCGGACTCGCCACCTCCCTGCACCGACTCGGTCGCGTCGAGCGGGTGCGCAACCCCGATCTGTGGGAGGCATTGGCAACCGCCATCGTCCGACAGGTCATCCGGGCTGGGCAGGCACGCAAAATGCATCGTGCGTTTCGGGCCGCCGCAGGTGAAGCTGCTGGAAGTACCTGGCTGATCCCGACTCCGGAACAGACGCTCGCTCTCAGTGCCGAGGACTTCGCCGAACTCGGCATGGCCTTCAAGCACCGACCACTTCAGGCCGCAGCCTCCGCCTACCTGACCCACCACGCAGAATGGGCGCAGCTTGCCCCTGATGCCCTGGTTAAAGCCTTGCAGTCGGTGCCGCGCATCGGGCCGTGGACCGCCGGGGCTGCTGTCGCCGATGCGACCGGCGACTTCTCCCTGTACCCGTACGCCGACCTGGCCGTCCGCACCTGGGCGGCGCTGGCTGATCCAGCCACCGCGTGGCCGACCGACGAGCCCGGCTTCGCTGCTACCTGGCGGCGTCTGGCCGGACCGCACCTGTCCGTACTCACTGTCCTCACACTCGCCTGGGGAGATCACCATGCACAAGTTGATCAAGGGAGCACGCACCACTGACTTAGGAACCACACCTGCGCAACTTGACCTGCTGCTCGTCAACGCTCCGCTGCGGGACTACTCCCTCCGGCCCCGCGTCAACGACTACACCTTGCCCGTGCTGGGCATGGCCTACATCGCCACCTACGCCGCCTCTCAAGGCTTCACGGTCGGCGTTCTGGACGCCGAGGCAGCGGGCCTGCCGATCGCTGACACCGTCAGCCTGATCAACCAGGCTGCGCCTCGCTGGGTCGGATTCAACCTGTTAGCCCCCACCTACGAGATCAGCGCGACCATCGCCGCCGCCCTCGACCCGCACATCCGCATCATGGTGGGGGGTCACCATGCCAAAGCCATGCCGCAGCGAATCCTCGCCGATCCCCGGATGGCCCGTTGCGACGCCCTGGTCATCGGCGAGGCCGAGACTCGCGTTGTGGAGCTGCTGGCCGACCACCGTAACCGGACCGGCCTACCCGGAGTCATGTGGTGTGATCCGGTCCTGGGCACTCCGGTCACTGGCGGCCGCCCTGGTACCAGCCGTCACCTGGCACCGGACATCAACACGCTGCCGTTCATCGACCGTGCTTATCTTGCCCAGGACCCCTACCGGGCCGAGGACGGCCGAATCGAGGCGAACATGGTCGGGGCGCGTGGCTGCCCCTACGACTGCTCGTTCTGCGGCGCGGCGGTCAGCGCTAACCCGGATGTGACGATCCGAGTACGCGAGCCGTACGGAATCCTCGGCGAGATGCACCAGCTCCGTGATGGTCAGGGCGTGACGGCGTTCCGGTTCGTTGACGACCTGTTCCTCGGCGCCCGCCGTGTGATCGACCAGATGACGGCCGCGTTCGCCGCCGAGAAGGTGAGCGAATGGGCGGTCTGGGACGCCACTGGCCGTATCAACGTGCTCCACCGTGCACCGGACAAGACACTCGATCTGCTCGCCGCGTGTGGGCTGCGCGAGGTCGCCCTTGGCATCGAATCCGGCTCGGAACGGATGCTGGCCCACATCGACAAGCGCATTACTCAGGAGATGGTCCTCAACGTTGTCCGCCGTCTCACCATCCGCGGCATCAAGGTGAAGGGCTACTTCATTCTCGGTTTCCCCACCGAGACCCGTGTCGAGCTGGCCGAGACCGTCGGCCTGATCCACAGACTGTGGGATCTCACCGACGGTCAGGCCGGAGCGTTCCGTGCGTCGGTGTTTCAGTTTCGCCCCTACCCTGGCACCCCTGAGTGGGAGCGGTTGATGGCCACCGGCCGCTACGCCACCGAGCAACTCCTCGACTACGCGCCCGTGGACCTCGGCGCCGAAGACGCGGCTCTGCGCGGCCGGGACGAGTTCAACTTCTCCTCGCGGCTCCAGTTCGGGGAGGCCACCGAGGAGGAGATTCACCGTCATCTGGCCGATCTCGCACGCGCCCAGCACTCTCGGAGGGTTGCATGAGCTTGTTCGTCACCCTCGACGGCCCCGGCGGGGCCGGAAAGTCCACCTTGACCCAGTTGGTCGCTGAGCAACTCGCGGCTGTGGGCGTCTCCGCGCTGGCCACCCGCGAGCCGTCCGGCGGGCCTCTCGGCGAGATCGCCCGTCGGCAGACAGCGACATTTTCCGGCCCTGCGCTGGCCTGCCTGGTGGCCGCCGACCGCTACCACCACCTTGAGACCGAGATTCGGCCGGCACTGGCCAGAGGCGAGGTGGTGGTGTGCGACCGATACGTGCCCTCCTCCTATGTTCTCCAGAGTCGCGACGGCGTCCCGCTGGATTACATCCGCCACCTCAACGCCCTGGCCGACCGGCCTGGTCTGGCAGTTCTGGTCACAGCCGCTTCCGCCGTTCTGGAGGAGCGACTCAGCGTGAGAGGAGCGCACTCACGATTCGAGCACGAAGGCTCCAGCACCGCCGAAGTCGCCCTGTACGAGGACCTTGCCGACACCTTGGCTGTCGATGGATACGTTTTCCACCGAATCGACACAGGGCACCAATCATCGCAAGACGCCGCTGCGACTCTCACCGGCCACATCCTTGAGCTATTGTCACGGGCGTCAGACCCGCCTCGGGAAAGGCTCCTGCCGCCATGACGACGCAGCGCCAGCAGGTCACCGTGGATGTTCATGTGATCCTCGAACGCGACGGTCATGTTCTGCTGTCCCTTCGGCAGGGCACTGGGTACGCCGACGGGCTGTACTGCCTACCCTCCGGCCATCTCGACCCCGGTGAGACAGTCGTCGACTGCGCGATCCGTGAAGCCCGCGAGGAGGTCGGCGTCACCATCGACCCTGGCCATCTACGGCCCGCCACCGTGGTCCACCACCTGTCTCCCGAAGGTCGGCCACGGGTCGGGTTCTTCTTCGCCACGGATGCCTGGGACGGGGAGGTGGTCAACGCCGAACCGAACAAGTGCGCCAAGGTCGAATGGGTGCCCGCTGACGTCCTGCCGAGTAACACCGTGCCGTACACCGCCGCCGGGGTCAGGCTCTACCGCACCGGCACTGGCATCGGCATACATGGTTGGTCCGAACCGACAGCCACATAAAACGAGTACGGCCCCGGCCTCCGAAGAGAACCGGGGCCTTCTCACCAGCTGTTCTAAGTCAGGGCCAGGGCGGCACGTACCAACGAGTCGTAGGTGTCCCTCGTACGTTCCAACTCGATGCCGAGGGAACGAGCGAAGGCGTCCAGCTCATCCTGTACGGCGGTGCCGGGTTCCTGGTCGTTCGCCGTACGTTCGAACTCGACGAACACTCCGGCGTGCTCGACCTCGTCCACGCAGATCGCCACCCCGTTGAGCGTTGCGCTCCTACGGGTCTTCACGATGCGGACGGTGGGGTGGAAACCCATCGCGACGATGGCGTGGTGCATCTGCTCCCGATCGGCCACCTCGGTCTCGTGCTCAAGGCAGGCCATCGCGTTGTCCAGTGGTCGTTTGATCGTGAACAGGTGTCGTCCGTGCTGGGTGCGCAACCGGGCGAACGTCACGCCGATCTTGCTCTGCTCGTAGGTCCAGCCGTTCTCGGCATACGCCTGGTCGTCCTGCCGTACCGGAGGAGAGAGAATCACTCCGCGCCGGGCCAACGCCTCCTCCAAGGCCACGAGGTCACGCACGCGGTACTTGACCTCAATCTCCTGCGCCACATCGGCCTCCCTGGTCTCCGCTGGGACGCGGGGAGCCTACCGAGAGCGTGCGTGGCTCGACATGGAATCAGCACAGCCCACTCTGAAACGGCGGAACGCCAAACTCACATCACAAGAGAACCTGGCTGGACTCGTCGATGAGGGAGGGGCTTGGGTTTGGGGTACCGGTGCCGTGTGTGAGGAGTGTCCGGCTTGGGCGCGTCGGTGCTTGGACTGAGGAACGCAGGAGCGCAGCGACGGAGTGACGAGGGAAAGCGCCGACCCGAAAGCGCCCAAGCCCGCGACGCCGCCAGGCGGCGCAAAAAGGCAGGTGCCCAAGCCCGCGACGCCGCCAGGCAGCGCAAAAGTCACCTATCGAACAAGATCGAGCGCGCCCTCGCCGTGGCCGCGGCGAGTTGGTAGCAGACGTTGACGACCCCCAGCACCTCCCGGGGGCTGGACAGGCCGCCGGCGACCGTACGGTCGCCGGTGCGGGTCATCCCGGGGATCATCGCGCCCTGTTCCGCCGCCGCCGCGCTCGGCATGTCGATCTCCAGGTGTAGTTCGTCGGGCACCTGGATGGTCGGCAGTTCCCCGGCCTTCTCGACCGTCTCGGCCGCGGCCGCCCTGATGCGCTCGCGCGCCACGGTCGGCGAGAGGCTGTCCGCGGCGAAGTAGCCGTGCGCGGCCTTCACCTCGACGGTCCGCGCGCCGGGCAGCCGGTCCCTGATGGTGGCGCAGATGACGTCGTCACCGGTGACGAGCCCGACCGGCACACCGACCGCGGCGGCCCGCAGCGCGTTGACCTCGGCCTCGGAGACGACGAGACCGTTGAGGCGGACCTCGGTGAAGTACGAGGAGTAGGTGTGCGCGAGCACGCCCGGTTCACCGGCCGCCGCGTGGTAGCCGAGGAAGAGCGCCACGTCGTGTTCCTCGCTGATCCCCTCGGCCATGCAGTCGAGTTTGGGGGAGCCGAAGATGAGCCTGGCCCTGGGGTCGAGATCCTCGTGGATGAGGTTGTCCATGGTGCCGTGGCTGTCGTTGACCAGGACGCTCTCCGCACCGGCGTCGAAGGCGCCCGCGATGGCGGCGTTGGCCTCGGCGGTCATCAGGCGCTGCGCGGCGGGGTAGCCGTGTCCGCCCCTGACCACCTGGTCCATGGTCGCGATCCCGGCGACGCCCTCCATGTCGATGGACACATAGACCCTCATGTTCAGGACTCCTCACGCTCCACGGACGACACCGTCCAGCCTCACCGCGAACGCCTCCGAGGGATACGTTCCGCCCGCCAAGCCGTACGGCTCTCATTTGGAGATGACTCCGTTGCTCCTTCGCGTGATGGATGTTCCGGGTGGTCTTGACGTTCTCCCCAGCAGGTGAGATTACTGGCAGCGATATTACTGTCGCTTTACGTGAACATAGGGGGTGTGAAGCTCTGAACACCAACAAACCGCCGGTCCTGGGTACGGCGACGCCCGAAGAGCTGATCGAGGCGGGAGCCCCGAGACCGAGTCACGAGCTGCGAGTCCCCGCCGCCCTGGTCGCGACCGCCGAGCACGGCCTGACCTCAGGCGGCACGCCGCGCAAGCGGGTGCTGGTCATCGGCGGCGGGATGGCCGGCCTCGTCGCCGCCTACGAGCTGATGCGCCAGGGGCACGAGCCCGTCGTCCTGGAGGCCCAGCAGCGGGTCGGCGGACGGGTCCTCACCCTGCGGGACTTCGCCCCCGGTCTGTACGCCGAGGCCGGAGCGATGCGCATCCCGCGCGTGCACGACCTCACCCTGGCCTACTGCGAGCGGTTCGGGCTCACCCTACGGCCCTTCGTGATGGGAAATCCGAACACCCTCGCCTACATCCAGGGCGTCAGGACCACCGTCAGGGAGCTGAACGAGAACCCCGGCATCATCGACTTCGAGCTCGCCGAGCACGAGCGTGGCCGCACCTACGAGGACCTGTGGCGCACCGCCACCCAGGAGATCCACGACCTGTACGCCCAGGAGGGCGAGGCCGCGCTCGACCGCATCTGCGCCGAGTACGACCGCTACTCCATCCGCGGGTTCCTGCGCGAGCGCGGTTTCTCCGAGGGCGCCATCGAGCTGTACGGCGTCATGAGCTTCAGGGAGTCCAACCTGAACGCGGCGATCATCGAGCAGTTCCGCGAGATCATCGGCCGGGCGTTCGAGGACATGCAGGAGATCGAGGGCGGCACGGACCTGCTGCCGACGGCCTTCTACCGGGAGCTGAGGAACCACATCCGGTTCGGCCACGAGGTCACCGCCATCGAGCAGGACGACCACTCGGTCACCCTGCACGTCAGGACGGCCTCCGGCAGGACGACGCTCACCGGCGACTACGCCATCTGCACGATCCCGTTCTCGGTGCTGCGTGACGTGGAGGTCAGGCCCGCCTTCTCGCGCCGCAAGCAGCGCGCCATCCGCGAACTGAACTACAACGCCTCCACCAAGATCCTCTTCCAGGTGCGGCGGCCGTTCTGGGAGCGGACGGACGGCATCGTCGGCGGCACCACGGTCACCGACCTGCCGATCCGCCGCATCTGCTACCCCTCGCACAACGCCCGCGACGAGGAGCGTTCGGTCCTGCTGGCCAGCTACACCTGGGGGCAGGACGCCCTGAGGTGGGGCGCGATGTCGCCGCAGAAGCGGGTCGAGCAGGCGCTTGAGGACGTCGCCAAGATCCACCCCGAGATCCACGACCACATCGAGTTCGGCGTGACGCACGCCTGGTACGACGACCCCTACGCGGCGGGGGCCTTCGCCCTGTTCGAGCCGCACCAGCAGACGAGTCTGCACGACGCGATCATCGCCCCCGAGGGTCGCGTGCACTTCGCCGGTGAGCACTGCTCGCTGTGGCACGCCTGGATCGAAGGAGCCCTGGAGTCCGGGCTCAAGGCGGCCCAGGCCATCCACGAGGCGTCCTGACCCCGGCGCCCGGCGTCTCTCCCCCGGCGCCGGGCGCCGTACCAAACGCCACGCCCGGCCTTCACCGCCGTACCAGACACCTCCCACCGCGCCAGACGTTTCCCGCCAGGCCGAACCCCCACCGCCACGCCGTACCAAACACCTCGCCCCGCGCCCGGCCTTCACCGCCTACCGGGCCCCCACCGCCGCCTCGGGCGGTCAGCCGCCGAGTCGTTCGGCGTAGCGACTCAGTCTGGCCTCCGCCTCCGTCAGGTCGGCCGCGGCCACCGCGCACGCGTCGAGGTGGGCCCGTACCGACTCGCGCAGCCACGGTGGTGCCGCACCGCCCTCCTCAAGCTCCGCCTCGATCCTGCGCAGGCGCTCGGCGCAGTCGGCGAGTCTTCGGACGTCGGAGCGCAGCAGTTCGACCCGCGCGGCGATCCGCTGCGGCGCATCCGGTTTGTCGGGGGAAGAAGGCATTCGTTCCTCCGGTTCTCCGGTCCCGGGGCGATCGGGCCGCCTCCGGCTCTCCGGTTTCAGGGCGGTCAGACCGTCCGCACCGGGACGCACGCCTCCTGGAGCGTCCGCCTGGTGATCGTGGACAGGCACAGCAACGGACGGGCGCCGTCGAGCCCCAGCTCACGCAGCCGCCCCGTCAGCGGGTTGGCCGAGCGCCCGACGACCAGCCGTACCCGGGGGGCGAGGTGCACCCGGCCGAGGCCCCGGGTCCGCACGCACGAGCGCAACGTCGCCCCCTCGTGGCGCGCGTAGGCGACCAGGTCGCGGTCGCTCGCGGGCACCCACGGGCCGAGGGAGCCGGTCAGGGTGAGGACCCGGTCGGTGAGCTCCCCCACCGTGACCCGCACCGCCCCGCCGGTCAGGTCGAACTCGACCGGCATGACGTACGGCTCGCCGCCCCACAGCCGGGGCGCGACCGCGCGGACGACGGCGGTGTCCACCACGGAACCGGCCAGGAAGCTGCCCGAACGCCGCCGGTCGGCGCCACGCGGCAGGTCGGGCCAGACCCGGATCGACCGCGAACGCCACGGGTCGGGCACCACGACCCCCAGATGGGCCTCATGGTACTCACCCAGGCTGGTCCGCCGGTTCCACGAGGCGTGCACCGCGACCAGGGCACGCCCCCCGACCCGTACGGCGGGCCCGAGCCCGGTGCTCACGAGCAGGGCGGCCGTGGCGGCCGGGTCCGCGGCGAAGTAGGCGGTCAGGGAGCCGCCGTCCTGGCATCTGACCGGCAGTTCGACCGACCCGTCCCGCGTCTCGGCCAGGTAGGTGGGCACGGTCAGGAACGGGAACCCCTCCGGGCGGGGAGCCCGGTCGAACAGCTGGTAGGCCTGCGACCGCACGACCCGCCCCCGGTAGGGGGCCAGTTCGGCGTCGATCCGCTCCCGCGCCTCGGGCAGGTCGTCGGCCAGGTTCGCGATGTAGTGCTCCATGCTGTGGCAGCGCGGGAAGAGGTGGGTCGGGTCGAAGTAGTCGATGACGTACCAGTCGGGGTGCAGGTCGAAGCACGTGCCCGCGCCCTGCCCGTCGAGGGTGGGGATGATGTCGTGCTGGTTGGTGACGCTGGCGACCCGGACACGTGGGTCGGCGGGCCGTTTGAAGTCGATGGGCGCGCCGACGGACACGACGTGGGTGACGGTGTGACGGGCGCAGAACGCGGCGTCCTGGACGAGGTTCATGACGGCCGCGCCGCCCGCGCTGTGCCCGATGAGCGCCAGTTCCTCACCGCGCGGCACGCCGTAGTCCTCCACCGCTCTGATCAGGGCCCGGCTGTAGGGACTGCTGTCGAGTACGGCGCTGCTGAAGGCGCCGAGCAGGTCCTGCGGCGAGTTGTCGTCCGGCAGTCCGACCCGCATGCCGGGCGCCTGGACGACGTGACGCGTCGTCCCCTCGTCGTCCTCGACGCTCTGGATGAGCACCCGGCCCGTCGTGCCGAGCAGGCCGATGTTGCGCAGGAAGCCGAGCAGCGAGCCCCGCTGGCTCAGCCGTACGGACTCGACGGTGGCCAGGTCGACGCGGCGGGCGGCTCCCTCGCCGGTGTCGAGGACCGCGACGGCCCTGTTGCCGAGGCCGGTGATCGGGTCGGCGGACGCGAAGCCCCGTCCCGTCGCGATCAGCCAGGCGGCCTCGTCGTTGAACGGGTTCTCGTCCAGCAGGGCCCGCAGGGCGAGCACCTCACCGAAGATCGGCGCGAGCGTGCTGAGCGTGCGCACCGCGCCGCGGTCCTTGAACAGGGCCCGCAGCGCGCGCACCGCCTCAAGGTCGCGGTCCGCCGCCGCGGCCTCGACGAGCCTGGTCAGCATGGGGTCGTCGCGCAGTTCGGGATGCTCGACGGCGGCGGCCGCGATGCGCAGCCGCAGTGAGGTGGCCAGGACGCGGACGGTGAGGCTCTCCGCGCCGCCCAGCACACCGAGCCTGGCGGCCAGACTTCCGAGCGGCCCGCCCGTGAAGGCGTAGCCAAGCCCCTGAACGTTGGTGACGGCGCGCAGCAGCGCGCGTTCCGCCCGGTAGGCGACGGCGGGTGCGCGGACCACGGCGCCCGGCGCGGCGCTCTCGGTGAGCGCGGTCGTGGCGTGCGTCGACACCTCGTGGATCGTGACGCCGATGTCCACGAGTTCGCAGGCCGCGGCCCGCAGCAGTGCGGCGTGGTCGCGGCTCCGCCCGCTCATCTCCCCACCTCACGGCCCATGCTGACGTAGCGGGGGCGTGGTTCCTCCGGGATGTTGCGGTTGAGCACGTCGGACAGCGTCCCGGTGGTCGCGATGATCCGCAGGCCGAGCGGGGAGAAGGTCGCGGCGTTGAACACCCTCGGCGCCAGCAGCGGATTGGTGAGCGCCTGGGAGAAGGCGTCGATGGCGATGATCTTCGTCAGCAACGGCGGCAGGATGGCCTCCGAGGAGGCGTGCTCCTCGGCGAACAACCCGACGTACAGGTCGACGTCGTCGACACCGCCGTACAGCTCGCGCAGCGCCTCGACGACCCGCCGGTCGCCGGTGATCTGCTCGAACCTCCGCACCCTGGGGAACCGGCAGTGTTCTCGGTAGGCGTTGTAGGGGGCCAGGCCGAGGGCGCGTGACTCGGCGACGCTGGCCACGTCCACCTCCCGCAGGCCGGGATCGGTGTTGAACAGGCCGATCCGGCCCGCGCGCTGCCGGGAGGCGTCCTCAAAGAGCCTGCCGATCCCGGGGCCGGGGATCAGCTCGGCGCCGAACAGGGTCCGTGCCAGCGGGAGGTCGGCGTCACCGACCGAGAGCCGGGAGGGGATGAGCCCGTGCCAGCGGTAGACGAGGTTGAACTCGACCGAGGCCCAGTTCTCCCGCTGCCAGGGCGCGTGGGCCAGTCTCGCCGACAGCCGGGAGTCGAGGGTGAAGCGGAAGTGGTAGGGCGTGATGTGGTTGACGTACTCCTCGACGACCAGCTTGATGAGCAGCACGATGAGGATGTTCCTGGTCGTCTGGAACAGCCGTTCGTCGTCCCAGCGCGGGTTCTGCTCGGCCAGCAGGGCGGCCACCCTGTTGTGCTCGCGCAGGAACAGCACCGTGAGCATCGTGAACCCGACCTGGATGTTGCCCCGGTCGCTGCCGACGGCGAACAGGGTGTCACGCCGTGCGGCGTCGACCTCCGCGAGGCGGACCACCTTCAGCGGGGCGAACTCCGGCTTGATCTCGCCGCCCTCGCACAGGTACGGCGGGAACTCCCCGTCCTCGATGATCTGGCTCTTCAGCCGCCCGCCCTCGAAGGACCGTAACACCGCGGTCGCCTCCGGGGTCAGGCCGTAGAGCTGGTTGAGGTCGATGTGGTGGTTGGAGGTGTTCCTGCGCGGGTCACGCGGCACGTTGCTGTCGCCGCGCAGGAAGCCGTCGGTGAACCACTGGGCGAAGTAGGCGAACAGCACGGTCGAACGGGGGCAGGGGATCATGGCGCCGCCCCGGGCGAACAGGTCGGCGGCCCGCTCGGGGGACGGCCTGCGGCTGTCGTCGGCCGTGACCGGCGGCAGGTGCCTGCCGCTGTAGGTGCGGTCGGTCAGCGAGGTCCACGAGGTGTAGTCGGCCATGGCGCTGAGCGGCTCTGGCCGGGGCGGCATCTCGCGGATCGCGTGGTCGATCAGCGTGGCGTTGAGGCGACGTTGCACGGGAGGCACGGCCTGGGCCGCCTCCCACAGGGCGCGCCCCCTGGTCAGGGCGAGGAAGCGTAACCGGTTCGAGGCCCCGTCGGTGGCGATGCCACGCGCTCTCATCCGGCGTCTCCCAAGGCCAGCACGAACCTGTCCGGGAAGATGCCGTGCGCGCGGACGACCTCCCCCTCCGGCCCCGGCAGCCGCCGCACCCCCGGCCGCAGCAGCAGCCGCCGTACGGCCTCGCAGATGATCACCTTCGCGGGGGTCACGCCGAGGCAGGCATGGTGGCCGTGACCGAAGAACAGCCGGTGGTGGGCGGGCCGGTCGGTACGGAACTCCTCCGGCGCCTCGACCACGTCGGCGTCGAACATCGCCGAGGCGGGCGCGGCCAGCACGAACGTCCCCGCCGGGATCACCGTACGGCGCGGCGTGCCCGCGGCCAGGACGTGGTCGCGCACGCACACCCGGGCCAGCAGCTTGAAGAACGGGTTGAACCGCAGTGCCTCCCAGACGTAGGAGTCGAACCGCGCCGGGTCCGGCTCCGCCGCCGCCTCGACCGCCTGGCCGTACACCTCGGGGCGCAGCATGAGCTGCTCGACCGCCTCGACCATGGCGCCGGGGCCGCTCTCGACGAACCCCAGGGGCAGCCCGGCCATGTTGATCACGACCCGCTCGTCGTCGAACCCGGTGCCCGGGGGCAGCACGGTGCCGACGAGCCTGGTGAAGACGTCGTCGGGCAGGTCGAGCCCGGCCCGCAGCGCGGCCCTGCGCTCGGCGAGCCTGCCGTGCAGGTGGGCGGTCAGCTCGGAGCCCGCCGCGACGGCCGCCGCCTGGATCTCCGGGTCGCCCTGGAAGTTGGCGAAACCGTCCACGATGACGGCCCTCGTCCAGCGTGACAGGGTCGCCGGGTCGGGGCCGGGCAGGCCGAAGTACTCGGCGCAGACCCCGAGGGCGACGTGCCGGAACAGCTCGTGGACCGCCTCGACCCGGCCTTGGGGCCAGGCGGCGTCCAGCGCCTCGTCGGCCAGCCGCCCTGCCGTGTCGCGCACCCGGGCCGCGTCTGCCTGGGGGAGCATGACCCGCATCAGCCCCTTGTCACGCCAGTTCATCGGGGTGGCGTCCCTGGAGAGCATGAAGGGCGCGCCGAGCGCGGCCTCAAGGCGCGGCCCGAAGGAGCGCACCGTGAAGACCTCCTCGTTGGAGAGCACCTCCACGACGTCGGCGTATCTCGTCACCACCGTGAAGGCCGGGGTGACGAGGACCGGCCTGTGCTCGCGCAGCTCCGCGAGGAAGTCACGCCAGTCGGCGCGCAACCACCGCAGGACGAGGGCGAGCGCGGACACCGGATCGTCGGCCAGGGTCTCGTCGTATCTCCTCAGGTGGTCACCGGTGGTCGTCTGGTCGACAGCGCCCATGTCCTGGCCCCTTCTCCCCCGGTCTCCCCGGATTTCCCCGGGGCTTTCCGGAGTCTCTCCGGACCCCTGGAAAGCCGGAGCGAACACGGGTCGTCACATCGGGTGGCCACAACAATTTAGGAGGGTCGCGAGGGATTCACCGATGGCTACTCTATGGAGTGTTTTGCTGCCTCTAAGTGATTATCATGTCACTTTCGGGCGACTGCCACGGCGCCGGAATACGGACGTTCAATAAGCCCCATCCGACCGCAGGGAGAAAACGTGGCCCCGTCGCCCGACTCACGCCCCGACCAGCGGACGGCGGAGACGGTCACGGTCCCCACCGGCCGCAGGGCCGCCTACCTCGTCGTCCTCGTGGTGCTTCCCGCGGTGCTCCTGGCGCTGGCCGTACCGGCCGCGTGGGGGTGGGGGGTCGGGCCGCGCGACCTGGTCATCGCGGTCGTGATGTACTTCGTCAACATCTTCGGCATCGCCGTCGGCTACCACCGGCTGTTCACCCACCGCTCCTTCCGGTGCCGCAGGCCGCTGCGGATCGCGCTGATGCTGGCCGGCGGCCTGGCCGTCGAGGGGCCGGTCACGCTGTGGGCCGCCGAGCACCGCCGTCACCACAAGTACGCCGACCGCGAGGGCGACCCGCACTCCCCGTGGCGGTACGGCGAGAGCGGCCTGGCGTTGCTGCGCGGCATGGCCCACGCCCACGTCGGCTGGTTCTACACCGCGCGCCGCCGGTCGAGCCGGTCGCACTGGGTGCCCGACCTGCTGGCCGACCCCGACGTCCGGCGTTTCGACGCCGCCTACCCGGCCGTCGTGGCGCTGTCGTTCGCGCTGCCCACGGTCGTCGGAGGGCTGTGGTCGATGTCATGGCAGGGGGCGTTGAGCGCGCTGTTCTGGGGCGGCCTGGTCCGCTACGCCGTGGTGCACCACGTCACGTGGTCGGTGAACTCCGTCTCCCACACCTTCGGGGACCGTCCGTTCGCGACCAGGGACCGCTCGTCGAACGTCCGCTGGGTGGCGATGCTGACCCTCGGCGAGGGCTGGCACAACTGGCACCACGCCGAACCCACCTGTGCCAGGCACGGGGTCCTCAGGGGACAACTCGACCCGAGCGCCCGCCTGATCCGCTGGTTCGAACTGGCCAACTGGGCCGACGACGTCCACTGGCCCAACCCCCACCGCCTCACCGCCCACCGCCTCCCCCACCGGTCAGACGGTTAGGTCCCGGACGGTGGTTATCATGGGGGTGTGTACTCTTCCTCATGTCTGAGCTGGTGGCGCTCCTCGTAGGAGCGGCACCTCTCGCGCATGACCGGGCCGTTCGGATGAACGGCCCTTTCGTGTTCCTGGACCAGGGCTCGTGTCGTCCCGACGGCTCGACCGACCCACCAGGAGACCTCATGAGCACCATCCAGACCACGACCCCTTCCACCGCAACGCCGGAAGCGCCAGAAACGCCGGAAGCACCTGGAACGCCCGACGCGCCCGACACCCTCGGCATGTCCGCCGCGCAGGCCCGCAGCGCCGTACTGGAGGAGTTGATCCTCAAGGACCCCGGGCGGTTCCGGGTGCTGACGGGTGACCGTCCGACCGGGCGGCTGCACCTCGGGCACTACTTCGGCACGCTGCACAACCGGGTGCGGCTGCAGAACCTCGGGGTGGAGATGTTCGTGATCATCCCCGACTACCAGGTCCTGACCGACCGTGACGTGGCGGACAACCTGACCGAGTACGTCGAGGAACTGGTGCTGGACTATCTCGCCATCGGCATCGACCCGGCGCGCAGCACGATCTTCACCCACAGCGCCGTCCCCGCGCTCAACCAGCTGATGCTGCCCTTCCTGAGCCTCGTTTCCGTCTCCGAGCTCAACCGCAACCCCACGGTCAAGGACGAGATCGCCCACTCGCGCCAGTCGTCCGTCAACGGCCTGATGTTCACCTATCCCGTCCACCAGGCCGCCGACATCCTCTCCTGCAAGGCCAACCTGGTCCCGGTCGGCCAGGACCAGCTTCCCCACCTGGAGCTCACCCGGACCGTCGCCCGCCGTTTCAACGACCGGTACGGCGACGGCACCGCGGTGTTCCCCCAGCCCGAGGCGCTGCTGTCGAACGCCCCGCTCCTGCTGGGGACGGACGGCACCAAGATGAGCAAGAGCCGGGGCAACGCCATCGCCCTGTCCGCCGACGCCGACGCGACCGCCCGCCTGATCAGGGGGGCCAAGACCGACGCCGAACGGCACATCACCTACGACCCGGTCGCCCGCCCCGAGGTGTCCTCCCTCGTCCTGCTGGCGGCCCTGTGCCTGGACCGCTCTCCGCTGCGGGTGGCCGAGGAGATCGGTTCCGCGGGGGCCGCCGCGCTGAAGAGGACCGTGACCGAGGCGGTCAACGAGTATCTGGCGCCGATCAGGGCCCGCCGGGCCGAGTACGCCCGGGACCGCGCCCACCTCCGCAAGGTGCTGCGCGAGGGCAACGAGCGGACCAGGGCCGTGGCCGACGCCACCCTCGGCGAGGTACGCGCCGCCATGAACAGCCACTACTGACTGCCCCGCCCTGACGGGACACCGGGATCGGTGTCCCGTCAGCCGCCCGCCTCAGCCGGCGCGGCCTCGGACCGGGGCAGGAGGACTGTGGGCTCCCGGAACCACACCTCCTGGCGGCCGTCCGCGGTGACCGTCAGCCCGAACTCCTCGTGCCGCGGCCGTCCCTGCTCCGTCCACCACCGGTGGGCGGCCTCGACCTCGTCCCACAGGTCGCGCGGCCCGCCCTGGAAGACCCGCGACTCCAGTGAGTACTCCTCGTCGAAGAACACCGCGGCCCAGGACGGGCCGTCCAGGCCGTACAGCCACATGGTCCGGTTGCCGGACCGGGTGCGGCCGTGGGCGTGGACGCACCCGGGCACCAGCAGGCCGGCCACGAAGTCGAAGACCGCGTAGCCGGAGTCGTCCATGACCTCGTCCACCGGCAGGTCGGTGAACGACCGGCGGGTGTCCCCCGGCCACTCGTCGCCGGGGACGTAGTCGGCCCGGGAGACCCGGCGGTCACGCTGGGACCGCAGATGCATGAACCGCGCGGCGCTGGAGAAACGCCCTCCCGCGCTGCCGTCGTCGTTGACGACCAGCCGCACCAGCGGGTTCTGCCCGGTGTAGTGGGTGCCCCACGGCATCACCAGCACCCCGCCCGGCCTGGTCTGCTCGATCCACGCGCGTGGAACCTCACGCACCCCCGCCGTCACGAGAACCCGGTCGTACGGCGCGTGCTCCGGGCTGCCGAGCAGGCCGTCCCCGACGACGATCTCGGGGTGCCAGCCCGCGGCGGCCAGTGACCTGCGCGCGGTGTCGGCCACCTCCTCGTCGATCTCGACCGACACCACGTTCCTCTCGCCCAGCCGGGCCGACAGCAGGGCGGCGCACCAGCCGGTGCCGGTGCCGATCTCCAGGACCTTCGCGCCCTCGAACACCAGGAGTTCGGCGAACATGGAGAACACCGCGGTCGGCATCGAACTGGAGCTGGTGGCCAGCACGCCGTGACGAAGACCGAGGTGGGTGCCGTCGTCCCACTGGGTGACGATGGGCACGTCGGCGTTGGCCCAGTGCCACCACCCGTCGGGGTCGTGGATCCTGGAGACGGCCGTGTGCCCCTCCTCGGTCGAGGGCCACATCACCTCGGGCAGGAAGAGATGCCGGGGAACCACCTCGAAGGCGGCCCCCCAGTCGGGGGTCAGCACGCCCGACTTCCGCAACATGTCACGCAGTGCCCGCCGGTCCTGGTGCGAGGTCGTCATTTCTTCCGGCCCCGATGAGCGTCACCGTCCAGCCGTGAAGGCATCACCCCGAGAATGCGAGGATCGCGCCTTTCCTTACGGTCTCCCATTTGCTCCTCTTCCCGTGTCCCGCCCCCGAAACAGAGCACTCGCACCCAGCGTAGGGACAGGTCACGACGGTGACACATGGATTCCCAGGAAAGGTTTACGCCGCTTTTCTTCCCGCCGTTTCGGGGCCCTGGACACAGGAAGTCCATTGAGGATGGAATTTACCTTGTTTTCCACGGCAACCCGGAAATCATGGTGGCTTATGGTTCTTTTTGGTGCCGTTCCTCGACCTCTCGGGTGGGTGTCGGCGCGGCTTCCCGCCTGCCGGATCTCGCCGGGTTCGCACCGAGTACGGCAGGACGACCGCCCCCGTTGACCGCCCTGCCGTACGGCTGCCCTGTGCCTCTAGCGCGTGGGGCCGTGGTCCTCGCGCCAGAGCTCCGCGCCGTCCCTGTCGTAGCCGACGAGCTCGAAGCCCTCGGCGTAGATGTCGTCGGTGCGCCGTTGCGTTCCGGCGAACATCCGGAAGTCGCCGGCCTGCCACGGTTCCGGCCTGGTGTCGGCGGTCACCGTCGTACCGTCCCGGAGGACCAGCGCGACGCGGGCGGTCCCGGAGCCGGTGATGCCGAACCAGCGGTCCTCGTGCTCCCGCAGCTCCGCCTTCATGGGCCTGCCGCCCATGTCGGTCAGCGGCCCTCCCGGCGAGAGGGTGTTCATGGCGACGGCCCGTCCCTCCAGCTTCCAGATCAGTGACCTGTCGGGCGTCTCGTAGAGGCCCACGACAAGGCCGCCGGGCATCTCCACGGTCGAGCCGACCGGCTTCGCGCCGGTTTCGGGGAACACCGGGGGCTGCCGCTCGATCCTTTTGACCGTCCTGCCCAAGCCGTCCAGGAACTCGAACGCGGTAACCGGTTCGTCCGCGGAAACGGTCACGGTCCAGATGGCCTGGGGGGCGCCCTGCGGCGTCCGCAGCGTGCCGGTGACCCGCCCGCCTCCCTCGCGTACGGCCACGACCCGGGCGATCCCGGCCTGGGCGGTGCCGTAGTGCAGGACCTTTCCCGTGACGGGGGGCGGGAACGACTCCGTCGAGCCCTGGTCCGTCGCCTCCGCGCCGTCGATCACCGGCCCCTCGCCGCAGAACTCCGTTCCCCCTCCGGTCCTGGAGGTGTACTTCCGGCAGAAGACGGTGGCACCGTTCCTCGCCCTGGCGTACCAGAGCGAGAGGGGACGGCCCTCCGAGGGGTTGTCGATCGTCAGGCGCTTCCCGACGGGGTCCGGGTTCCTGAGCGGATCCTCGAAGGCCGTGGGGGTCGCGGTGACGACGGCGGCGATGCCTCCTCCCCCGGTGTCGCGGGTGACCGTCACCGCGACCGGCACGGCGACCGCGACGACGCAGACGCCCGCCACCAGCGCGTGCCTGCGCGTACGGCGGCGCCGCGACCGGAGCACCACCTCGGCGGAGAACCTCGCCGGGGCCTGCGGCGCACGCGTGGCGGCGGTTCCGAGCGCCGAGCGCAGACGGGGTTCCAACCTGTCGGTCATGCGGGGCTCCCGTTGATCGCTGAGGGGCTGGGCAGGACGGAACGGAGCCTGGCCAGGCCGAGTGAGGCGTGGCTGCGTACCGTCCCCCGGGAGACGCCGAGCACGTCGGCTATCTCCGTGTCGGACAGGTCCTCGTAGTAACGCAGCACCAGTACGGCCCGCTGCTTGCGCGGCAGGGTGGCGAGCACCTGCCACAGCCCCTCGTCGCTGTCGGACGGCGGGCTGTCGAAACGCGCCGTCTCGGGCAGCGCCCAGCCCGGCGCCTCACGCCTGCGCACCCGCCAGATGCTGACGTGCAGCCTGGCCATGATCATCTTGACGTACGGCTCGGGGGCCTGTTTCCGTCGTACCCGTGGCCAGGCCTGGTGCAGCCGGATCAACGCCTCCTGCGTGAGGTCGGCGGCGTCGTGCGGATTGCCGCTGAGCAGATAGCCGTAGCGCAGCAGGGCATCAGCGCGTTCCGCCACGAACTCCTCGAAGCGGGAATCGTCTTCCACCGGCCCCTGCCTTTCCTCGTCCTGTCACGGGATAGACGGCCGAGGAGGCCGAACTGTTGAATCAGCCCTTCCGGTCGTGGGCCTGCCAAGCCCGCTGGGAACGGGTGATGTGCCCGAGGGCGGCCTTGAAGATCCGGTAGTCGTCGTCTCCCAGCTCCTGGCGGTGCCGCCGTTCGATCCGGGCCAGGATGGCGCGGGCCTTGTCGATCTCGTCCAGACCGGTCTCGGTGGGGACGACGAGCTTCGCGCGCCGATCGGCCGGGTCGGCCTCCCTGCGCACGTAGCCGAGCCGCTCCAGCTCGTCGACGATGACCCCGACGATCTGCTTGTGCTGCCCGGACCGCTGCGCGAGCTCGGTCGCCCGCACGCCCGAGGCGGGCAGCACCGCCAGCACCGTGCCGTGTCGTGGCCGCACCTGGGGGTGACCCTGCTCGGCGAGCCGGGCGAACAGCTCCTCCTGCAGTGCCCGGCCCAGCTGCCCGACCAGCATCCCCAAGTCCGGCTCCTCGGCGGTGGCGTCCATCTCGACTCCCCAATTATTCACGATCATTGACTATCACTGATCATTACTATACCTTGAGATCAGTTGATCCCCAACCTCCGGCACAGACGAAGGAGTCCCACCATGAGCACCGCCGGCTTCGACTACACCATCACCCGGACCCTCGACGCCCCGGCCGACAGGGTGTGGGCCGCCTGGACCGTCGCCGACGAATACGCCGTGTGGGCCAGTGCCGAGGAAGTCGTCCTGGACGTCCGGCCCGGTGGCGCCTGGAGCTCGGTCATGGTCATCCCCGGCGGCGCCCGCGTCCCGCTGACGGGCGGCTACGTCGAGGTCGTGGAGAACAAGCGCCTGGTGATGGGCATGAACGTGCCCGGCCGCGACGAGCCCGTCCTGATGACTCTCGACCTGACCGCCGACGGCGAGCGCACCCAGATCAGCCTCTCCCAGACCTTCGACACCGCGGAGGACCGCGACCAGGCCGAGCAGGGCAGCAACTTCCTGCTCGACAGCCTGACCACCCATCTCGCCGCGGCCTGACCACGACGCACGGGAACCCACCGCCGAAAGGCGATCGGGCCGGTGGGTTCCCGCCCGGCTCCAAGACCGTCAAAGTACGAGGCGCCAAGCGGATCGTGGTCACGCACCGGCCCGCTCGCGCCGCAGTACGCGCACGCCGGCGACCGCGAGCGGCAGGAACATCAGGGTGAAGACCGTGCCCGCCACATATGTCAGGTGGATCGGGATGAACATCATTCCGACGAAGGCCGCGACGTAGACCACGGTGAGCCACCATCCGGCCACGCCCGCTCGGGCGAGCCCCACGCTGAGGGCCAGCAGGCCGAGGAAGGCGAAGATCTCCGTGCCGCTCCACAGCGGCATGAACGCGGCCTTGTCCACGGCGTCGGACAGGCGCGCCGCGGCGTCCATCTCAAGCTGCCGGCCCAGGATCATGCGCCACCAGTCGTCCCGCACGGCGCCGGACACGTTCAGCATGCTCACCGCGGCGGCCAGCGCCCCGGCCACCGTGAGCAGACGGCCCCTGCGCCCGCGTACCAGCCCGGGCACGGCCAGCGCGCCCAGCGCGCCCACGAGCAGCCCGTAGTGCAGCAGGATCGCCGACAGCTCGGTCAGGAAGAAGTCGCGGGCCAGCGCGGTGACGTAGTCGGCGGTCGAGTCGGAGCTCTGCGGCGGGCAGGTCATCATCCCGGCGAACACCAGCACGGGCCCGGCGACCAGCGCGACGCCACCGGCCGGCCGCAGGAACCGGGCCGCGGGCTCCGCGACGCGGGCCTCGGTCTCCGGGGACGGGGTGAGGGGGGTCATCTCTTACCTCCTGGTGCTTTTCTTGGCGGGCCTCACCCTCTCGCCGGGACGGGGACCGGCGGATCAGCCATCGCGCACCGTGACGAGTCCCCTTCGGGGCGGACCCGCCCGCGGCCGGGTCCGCTGTTCGACGGACGCCCCGAGCTGCCGGGGTCCGTCGTTTGGCGGAGTCGGCGGGCGGCGAGCGTGATTACGATCGGTGGTCATGACGATGAGCCGGCTGAGGAACGTACGCCTCATCCCGATGGTGTTCGGACCTCTGGTCGCCGCACTGGCCGTGGCGGAGGTCCGGCTGGACGACTTCTTCGACGCGACCTCCACGGCCGTCTGGGTCTCGGGCGTGGTGATGGGCGTCGGCCTGGTACCGGCGGCCTGGTGGCCGCTGGCGGGCACGGTCGTCGCAGCCGCCTGCCTGCCGGTGGGCATGGTGGTGTTCGGCGCGCCCGGGGTCAGCGGCGCGACGATGCTCGGGTTGCTCGGGGCGGTCGCCTGGGCGGGCTGGCGCGAGCCACGGTGGCGTTCGGTCGTGGCGCTGTGCGTCGCGGGTGCGTCCTTCGCCGGTACCGCCGCCGTCACGGCTTCACCGTGGGAGCTGCTGTTCGTGCCCTTGATCCTGCTGCCGGGCTGGTCCATGGGGCTGCTGGCGCGGCGCAACGGCGAGCGGGCCGTCAAGCTGGCCGAGCTCGCGGCCGCCCTCGACGCCCAGAGCGAGGTCGTCGCCAAGGCCGCCGTCGTGCAGGAGCGTACGCACATCGCCCGGGAGGTGCACGACGCGGTCGCGCACTCGGTCAGCGTGATGACCCTGCAACTCGGCGCGCTGCGCAGACTGCTCGCCGACCGCCCTGCCGAGCAGGAGGTCGTGGCAGGGCTGGAGCGTCTCGGGCGGCAGACCGTCGAGGAGATGCGCGGCCTGGTGGGCATCCTGCGCGAACGCGTCGACGGCGAGCCGCTCGCCCTCATGCCGTCGCTGGCCCGGCTCGACGAGTTGATCGCCGACGTACGCGCCGCGGGGCTGGCCGTCACCCTCGACGCCCCCTCCGACCTGCCCCGGTTGCCGCCGGTGCTGGACGTCACCGCGTACCGGGTGCTCCAGGAGGCGTTGACCAACGTGTTGCAGCACGCGGGCGGAGCGCCTGCTTCGGTCGCCATCGGTTACACCGGCCGGGCGCTCACCATGGAAGTGCACAACTCCCCCGCTCCCGTCCCTTCGGGGAGCGGGACGCGGGCCAGGACAGCGAAGGCCCGCGACAGCCTCACTCCCGCCACCCCGCCCAACGGGCGGCGGACCGGCCACGGCCTGGTCGGCATGCGGGAACGGCTGGCGATGGTCCAGGGCAGTCTGCACACCGGCCCGGAGCCGGACGGCGGCTTCGCCGTACGTGCCCGGTTCCCTCTCCCCCGAGTCTGACAAGGACGGCACGATGCCGATCACCGTGGCCCTCGTCGACGACGAGGCGATGATCCGTACCGGCCTGCGGCTGGTGCTCGGCGGCGAGCCCGACATCGAGGTCGTCGGCGAGGCGTCCGACGGGGCCGAGGCCCTCGAACTCGTCGCGCGCACCCGTCCGGACGTCGTGCTCATCGACGTGCGCATGCCGCGCATGAACGGGCTGGAGGCGTCCCACCGGCTCGTCCGCGACCACCCGGACAGCAAGGTCATCGTGCTGACGACCTTCGACGAGGACGAGTACGTCACCGCGGCGCTGCGTGCCGGGGTGAGCGGTTTCCTGCTGAAGGTCGCGCCGCCCGAGCAACTGGTCACCGCGCTGAGGACGGTCGCGGCCGGCGACGGGCTGCTCGATCCGGCCGTCACGCTGCGGGTGATCGCCGCGTTCGCCGACCGGCCCGCCTCCGCGAGGGGCACGGATCGGCCGAGCGAGCTCGACACGCTCACCGGCCGCGAGACGGACGTGCTGAAGCTGCTCGCGCGAGGGCTGACCAACATCCAGATCGCCGGCCGGCTCCACCTGGGCGAGGCCACCGTCAAGACCCACCTGTCCCGGATCCTGATGAAGCTCGGCCTGACCACGCGTGTGCAGGCGGCGGTCTACGCCTACGAGAGCGGACTGGTTCGCCCCGGCGAACAGCGCGACTGACGGAGGCCACCCACGCGGACCCGAGAGTGGTGCGGACGCGTACGGCGGCTCGCCACCCGGCTGCCGGGGTCCTCGTCACCGTGTCCTGGAGCGCGGTGGTTCCAGAACCGCCTTGATCGATCGTTTGGGACGAGGCTCGCGTCCATGAGGGGGCATAACCCCGGGGCTCGGGGCGAGGACGGCCGGGCGGGGTGGCCGGGCCTGGTGGAGTGGTCTGGTTTTGGGCGTGGCAGTGGAGGCGTTCCAGCTTCTCTGAAATTGAATTCGAATGGATTCAAACGACTCCCGGTCCGGATAAAAATCTATTTTCGATCGCGATCTTGGCCGTTTCGTACACCATGGTGTATATCTATGTACTGCCATTCTTCACCTGCATCCCCTTTACCCCTCCCGTGACATGTTGGGCACGTCACGGGCCTTCCACCAGGAGAGCGACATGAAGAAAGCAGTCGATCCGACCATCGCGAGCACACCGGCCGCCACGCCGTCCGCGATATGCGGAGCGTTTTCAGAAAAGCATGAAAATCGCGCCGGCAACCTCAGAAACAATGGCGGAGAAGGCTCTATCACCACACGGTCCCGCAACGGGGCCGAGCAACCCGCCGTCGGAGTCCGTGGAAACATCGGGAAAGCGAGCGCTCCCGGCGCACGGAGAATCTCCCGGTCGGGGAACCGCTTCGTCAGGAGGCCCATCGGCACCCAGTGGACCCTCGCCTAGGACGACCGCCGGGTAGAAGGCCTGGTAAGCCGGTCACCGTACCCCATGGGACGGCGGTGACCGGCGTCGGTGTGAGGGGGGTAATGCGCGCGTGAGAGTGGGCAAACGGTATGGCCGCGAACGTGAGTGTTCGAGGGCCGCCGGAACGCTCGGCGCGGCCGGGCGGACGCGGGACCCGTGAGGCGGTGAGGGTTGACGCGACCGCTGTGACCAGCGTGAACGGCGTATCCCGCCGGACGGGAGCCGGTCGGGCGCCGTCGGCCGTGCGCCGCACGGGACAGGCGATCGTGACGGTGCGCGAACCATACAACGGGGATATGCAAAAGCGATGGCTCCTCATACCCCCGGGGCCCAGGGCAGTGTGGGGACGCTCGCTCTCCCCTCTCCCGAGGAGTCACATGAAACCAGACCGCGTGCCCTCCGCCGTCGCGACATTCGCGATGGTCTCCGTGGGCGTCATCCTGTACGGCGTGGCCGCTGCCCTGGCCGCTCCCGTCGGGGGTTCACGCCCGGCGCGCATCACCAATCCGGGTGTCGTGTGGCCGTTATGGTCGGCCTCACGTAACTACACGGCCGGCGATCTGGTCACCTGCGACGGCTGCACCTACAAGTGCGTCCAGGCCCATTCGTCGGCGGACGGTGGTGATCCGTCGACCACCCCCGCTCTGTGGCGGCTCATCACCTGATGACGCCCCGCCCGACCTCAGCACGGGCGGCTCGTGGATGAGCGTCACAGCCATGGGGCGAAGGCGGACGGCCGGGCTTCCCGACCCGGCCGCCGCCTCCACCCCTCCCGTCCGGGCGGCCAACGGACCGGCTCCGCTGGTTCGCCGAAGACGCTCACCGGGGTGCCCTCCCCGGTGAGCGTCCAGGTATGACCGCCGGGGCCACCAGGACGGCGGTGGAGTACGGGCCTGAGGTCGGCGGCCGCCGCCCCCGCGGCTCTGGCGGCCACCCGATGCCGTCAGTCGCCGCCGCTTCCCACCGGCCCGAACGCGACGTTCCTCTCCTGCCGCAGGACCTTCCCGTCGGCCCCGTACGCCGTCACCGTGACGGGCGGCGAGTCCAGGACCACGGCCCCCGCCTTCCCGGGGCCCTCAGGGTCACGCACCGGCCTCCCGATGATCCGTACGATGAAGAACCCGTTGGCGATCCGCGCGGACGTGCGCCGCCCGTCCGCCCAGTCGACCTCGACCCGCCGCACGGCGTCGCTGACCCGCCCGGTGACGACCCGGTACACGTCGTCCTTCTGGATCCGCTGCTCGCCGACTGCGGACGAATGCGTGTGGCTGGTGTACGCGTCCACCCGCAGGTCGCCGGAGAACCCGGCCAGGTCCCCGGGCGGCTGGAACCCCCAGTAGGTGAAGACCGCGCGCTCGGCCATGTCCTTCTGATCGGTCGGCGTGCAGAGCACGAAACCGGCGACACTGCCCACCAGGGCGGTGGTCCCTCCCTTGTCCCGGTACTCCACCAGCACCCGGAAGTCGTCAACCGCCCCGTGCTCGGTGATCCGCCGGTTCCCGTCCATGTTGTGCACGGGCCCGCCCTGGGGCATGCACTCGCGTACGAACCGCAACTGCTCGGGGGTGTTGTCCGGCAGGGCCGCCACACTGGCCCCGGTGTTCGGGCCGGAGGTGTCCGGGAAGGGCAGGACCACTGCCGCCACCACGGTGGCGGCCACCGTGGCGGTCACGGTCACCGCCATGAGCCCGGCGACCGACCACGTCCGGCGCCGACGCCGGGCGAGAGCCCGCGTGGCGTAGGCCAGCGGGTCCACGGGGACGGCCTCGTCGGCCATCAGGCGCAGTTCTTCGGCGATCCGCCGTTCGTCGATGGTCACTGCAGGCCCTCCAGGATGACGGTCTCGCCGACCAGTTCGCGCAGGCGGGCGACGGCTTGATGGGTCTGGCTGCGTACGGTGCCCACCGAGCAACCCATGATCTTGGCGACCTCGGACTCCGGGAGGTCCTCGTAGTAGCGCAGCACCAGCACCGCCCGTTTGCGCGCGGGCAGGACCCGTAACGCCTCGGCCAGCGTGACGCGGGTCTCCACCTCGGAGGTGTGGTCGGCCACACCGTGATCGGGAGGCGCTTCGAGCACGCGTTCGCGGCCCCAGCGCGGGCTGCGCCACCGCCCGACCTGTTCGTGGTACATGACCCGGCGCACGTACGCCTCCGGGTTGGCTCGGATGCGCCGCCAGTGGGCGGCCGTCTTGGCCAGCGCCGTCTGCAGCAGGTCCTCGGCGGCGTGCCGGTCGTTGGTCAGGACGTAGGCGAGCCTGATCAGGCTGTCGGATCGGCCGGCGACGAACTCGGTGAAGTCGCGCTGATGGTCAGGGTGCAAGGGCTCTCCTCGTGTCTCGCACCCTTAGATGGAGGAGAGTCTGCGAATCTATGGCGCGCGTCAGCCTGCACCGCCGATGCCGTGGAGGCGGAAGCCGGTAAGCGCCCCTGTGCGAACCGACCGTCAGGGCCACGTGGGGGAGGCGGCTCGCGCGAGCCGCCGTCCCATGACGATACCGGCTCGATGCCTGCCGTTCGGCGTCGGTGGCACCGCCCATGCCCCGGAACACGCGGAGGCGGTGGCAACCAGGACGGCGGCCCCGCCCCTGGGCGCGGACGGGATCAGGACGTTCCATGCCCCCGGCTGTGGCCTGTTTCTCGGCGCCGCCTGCGAGGCGGTGTGGTGCCGGTCGTCCGGAGACCGCTGACGGCGGCTCCCGCATCGGATCGACCGTGCGTACCGCGGCCTGCCGGGCGCGCGTCCACGGGATCCGCACGGCCGGGACCGTCGGCCGCTCACTCCTCGACCGGGTTCACGGGGGCCGACGGACCGGGCCCCGCGCTGGGTGCCCGAGCGACCGTGGGCCGTACATCGGCCTGTTCTTCGAGGCCCTGGACCTGCCCGGGTCCCGCTCTTCGCGGAGCGGGACGCGGACGTGGTCAGAAGATCCCCGGGCCAGGGGTCAGGATGTGGTCGGGGTCGTACTTCGCCTTGCGGCGCACGAGGTCCGCCCACCGGTCGCCGTACTGGGCGCGCCAGTCGGCCTTGGTGAAGTCCTGCGAGCCGATGGGGTAGCGGGTCCCGCCGATCGCCCGCGCCTTGGCGTGCAGACGGCGGTTGCGCTCCAGCATCTCGGCGGTGAAGGCCGCGTCGGGGCCGGGCGCGGGAGAGGAGGTGAGGATGTCGAACAGGTAGACGTACTCGCTGTCGCCCGGCGGAACCCGGAAGAACGGCCTGGTCAGCTTGGCCCGCCGCTGCGGGAACAGGAAGCCGATGCCGGTCGGGGGGCCGTAGTCGCGGGCGGTGAGCGACGGCATGACCTCCGAGACGTAGGCCTCGGCCGACTCCCCGGGAAGCATGACGTCGAACCACGGCTTGATCAGGTCGTCCCAGGCGCACTGTCGCTGCCACAGCTCGATGACCGGGTCGTAGCGCTTCACCCACCCCAGGTAGGTGCTGTTCTCGATCTCCGCGGAGGCCGGGGAGACGCTCAGGTCACGCAGCAGGCGCTGGTCGTTGGGCGGGGTGTCGGCGTCGTGGAAGACGACCACGTTGAGCTGGCAGGTGATGTTCGTGCCGTCGGGTACGGACATCAGCAGGTAGGAGCCGTCGACCTCGTTCCTGTCCAGCAGGATGTGCAGGTCGTCCCAGGCCCTCGCCACCTCGGTGACCGGGTAGCGGATCATGTAGTTGCGCGCCAGCGAGCGGGAGGGCACCAGGTCGAGCGTGGCGCGGGTGATCACGCCGCACTGGCCGAGACCGCCGAGCATCACCTCGAACAGGTCCCGCTCGCGGTCCATCGAGCACCGGTGCAGGCGGCCGTCGCCGGTGACGACCTCAAGCTCGCGGACGTGGTCGATCTGCACACCGAAGTTGTTCTGCGCGGGGACGCCGCCGACCGAGAGCGTTCCACCGACCGAGAGCCCGACGTAGGTGGTGAACAGCGGGGGCGTCAGACCGCGGGGCGCGGCGGCGTCGGCCGCCTCCCGCCACAGTGCGCCGGAGCCCACGGTGATGGAGTCGGGGCCGATCGAGTGGATGGCGGACAGCGACCGGTTCTCGATGATGAGACCGTCGGTGAGTCCCTGCCCGTGGGTCGAGTGCCCCTGGCCGCGGGTGGAGACCGGGATGCGGTGCTCGCGGCAGAAGCGGACCATTTTCTGGATGTCGCGGACGGACCCGGGCCGAAGCACCGCGCGGGGTAGGCGCTTCACGATCCTGCCGAGGTCACGGCCGTCGGCCTGACGGGTGGCGAGATCGGTGAGCAGGACGCCGTCCAGGTGAGGGATGCGCTGGAGTCCACCGGAGCCGGGACCGGTCGCCCACGCCCGCTCCACAGGATCGAAGCCGACAATGAGGGCGCTCGCACCGAGCGTGCCGAGGAATCGTCGTCGTGTAACCACGTTTGAGACGCTAGTGATCAAGCTATATGGGGACAACGCGCCTTTCGTGACATTGCGCATCGCGCGTCCGCGTGTACAACCGTTTTCCGGGGATCGGGACGCCTCGAAACCGGCCTCAACCCTCGGGGTTCGGGCCGGAACCGGGGTCGACTTCGGGGTCAAGGCCCTGAGGGTTGAGGCCAGGGCTCGGGGCCGGAACCGGCCTCAGGAGGCCTTGAGACCGTGCCGGTAGGCCCGGGGCGAGCAGCCGTACGTCTGCCTGAAGACCCTGCTGAAGTAGGAGGAGTCGGCGAACCCCCACTGCGCGCCCACCTCGCCGACGGCCCTGCCGCCGAGCCGGGGGTCGGACAGGTCCTTCCTGCAACGTTCCAGGCGGCGCTGCCTGATCCAGCGGGCGACCGAGACGCCCTGCCGGGCGAACAGCTTGTAGAGGTAGCTGGTGGAGATGTGGTGCGCCGAGGCCACCGACTCCGGTGACAGGCCCGGGTCGCCCAGGTTGTCGTCGATGTAGGCACGGATCCTGGGCATCAGGCCGTCACGGGGACCCTCGTTGGGACCGGCTTCGACGAAGCCGGCGGCGGTGTGCCGTACGGCGTCCTTCAACCGCTCGACGGTCGCGGAGTCCGCCGCCAGGTGTCCGGGCAGCCTGAGCACCAGCATCCCGGCGTCCTCGGCGGAGACGTACGTCACCGACATCGTCTCGCCCATCAGGAACCGACGCCCCTGCCCGTCTCGCCGATGTGTCCGCCGGTCGTCACCCCACGAGTCACACGGACCTCCTCAACACTGGGATTTCTCCCACATTAAGGAGGTGTTCACCTGCGGGAACAGGCACTAGGTACGGCCAGGCTGGTACTTTTCCCGGATTTCCTTACGGAAGTCCCCCGGCGTCACCCCGGCCTCCCGCTTGAAGAACCGGCCGAAGTAGGAGGCGTCGTCGAAGGCGAGCGCGCGGGCGATCTGCGCGACCGACAGGTCGCTCTGCACCAGCAGCCGCTTGGCCTCAAGCGTGAGCGCGTCCCTGATCACCTCACCCGGACTGCGTCCCGTCGCCTCCTTGACCGTCTCCGCCAGGTGCCCCGAGGTGACGCCGAGCCGTTCCGCGTAGGCCCGGACGGAACGGACGTCGATCACGTGCTTGGCGACCAGCCGGGTGAAGGCCCGCGCCAGCATCGAGGAGCGTGTGACGGCCCCTCCGCCGTTGCCCGCCTCAAGCAGACGTCCGCTGGTGACCAGCAGGATCTGCAGGTACGACTGGAGCATCGAGGCGAAGCCGGCGCCCCGCCCCCGGTACTCCTCGCACATCAGCCCCAGCAACCGCGCCATGCCCTCCGCCTCCACGCCGGAAAGGCGCAGTTCGGCACGTTCGCTGAGACCGTGGAAGAAGGGCGGCTCCTCCTGCCACAGCAGGAACTCCTCGGTGAACAGCACCAGCGTGCCCTGCATGGGCACCTCGTACGTCCAGTGGTGGACCTGGCCCGGCGCGATGAAGTACATCGTGTCGGGCCGGATCGGGGACGACCTGAAGTCGACGGTGTGGGTGCCGCTTCCCGCGCTCACGTAGAGGATCTCGTAGAACACGTGACGGTGCGGGAAGGCGGCCCGCGACCACGACCCCATCTCGTCGAAGGTACCGACGGCGAAGGGCGAGAGCCCCATCGGTACCGGCACCTCGATCTCATGCATCGGCAACATCCGGCTCACCCCCTCTGCGTGTGGAACCCGGCCCTAGGACGTGGCGAGGTTGATTCCGGGCTCGTCGATGGGCTTGAGGCCGTACCCGTCGAGGATCTTGTCGAGCGTGCCGTCCGCCTTGAGCTCCTTCAGCGCGGCCAGCAGGGCGTCGGCGAAGGCCTTGTCCTTCTTCGCGACGAACATGCCGACGTAGGTCGGCGCGAAGCCCTCGGCCACGATCGCCACCGGCGAGCCCTGGCTGATGGCGTACTTGGCGGTCTCGGCGACCAGCACCTCCACGTCCACCCGGCCCGAGCGCAGCGCCAGGTCGGCGTCCTGGGCCGTGGGGAACTCGACCGCCTCCGCGGCGGGCTTTCCACCGTCGGCGCACTTCTTCGAGGCGTCCTTGACCACCTGCACGTCGGTCGTGCCGCGGATCGCGGCGACCTTCTTGCCGCAGACGTCGTCGAGTGACTTGATCGTCGCCGCCTTGTCCTTGCTGGTCACCAGGACCTGCGAGGACTGCATGTAGTCGACGAAGTAGCCGATCTGCTGGCGTTCGAGCGTGTCGGAGATGCCGTCGTCGGCCATGTCGTACCGCCCGCCCGCGACGCCCGGCAGCAGCGCCTCCCAGGCCACGTTCTGGATCTTGTACTCCAGGCCGAGCTTGGCGGCGACCGCCTTGCCGACCTCCGGGGTGATGCCCCCGGTGATGTTGTTGGCCGAGTCGGTCAGCAGGTAGGGCAGGTTCGGCAGGGTCGTGCCGACGTTGATGACCCCCGCCTGCTTGATCCGGTCGGGCACCAGCGCCGCCGCGCCGGACGCCGCCGGGGCCTCCGAGGCTCCCGGGGCGGGCGCGGCCGAGGACGGGGACGCCTCCGGCGTCGAGGTGCCGCACCCGGCGAGTACGGCCACGGCCGCGATCAGGACACAACCACGGGTGATGACTGACATGTCACTCCTTGCTCTGCGAACTCATGCCGGGCTGTACTTCGCAGCCCGTGGGGGGGGTGGCTCGGGGACCTTGCTTCGGGCGCCTCGGGCTCCGAGGCTCTTGGGACCTGGGGCTCGGGGCTCGGCGTCGAGGGCTTCGAGGTGTCGCCGGCCCTTACAGGACGCGGGCCAGGAACGACGCCGTCCGCTCCGACGAGGGCGAACGCAGTACCTGCTGTGCCGGGCCCTGCTCCTCGACGACACCGCCGTGGAGGAACACCACGGTGTCCCCCACCTCCTGCGCGAACCCCACCTCGTGCGTGACGACGAGCATGGTCATGCCCTGACCGGCCAGGTCGCGCATGACGCCGAGGACCTCGCCGACCAGTTCGGGGTCGAGCGCGCTCGTCGGCTCGTCGAACAGCAGCACCGACGGGTCCATGGCCAGCGCGCGGGCGATCGCCACCCGCTGCTGCTGGCCGCCGGACAGCTGCGCCGGACGCTTGTCCGCGTGCGCCGCCAGCCCGACCCGTCCCAGCAGGTCACGTGCCCGCCTCTCGACCTCGGACCGGTCCCGCCGCAGGACCGTCACCGGCCCGAGCATGACGTTCTCCAGCGCCGTGAGGTGCGCGAACAGGTTGAACTGCTGGAAGACCATGCCCATCTTGCGGCGCGTCATGGCCAGCCGCTTCGGCGACGACTCGACCAGCCTGCCGTCCTTCGGCTCGTAGCCGACCACTTCCCCGTCCACGGCGACCAGCCCGGCGTCCACGGTCTCCAGGTGGGCGATGCAGCGCAGCAACGTGCTCTTGCCGCCGCCCGACGGGCCGAGGAAGCAGACCACCTCGCCGGGGGCCACGTCCAGGTCGATGCCCCGCAGAACCGGGGTCGCGCCGTACGACTTGCGCAGACCCCTGACACTCACCGCGCCCTTCACCGCAGCCCCCGCTCAAGGTAGTGCTGGCCGATCGAGGCCAGGCTGACCAGCGCCAGATACCACAGGGAGGCGACCAGAAGCAGGGCGATGACCTGGTAGTTCTGGCCGTAGATCTGCTGGGCGCGGGTCAGCAGGTCACCACCGCCGATGACCGAGACCATCGAGGTGCCCTTCAGGATGAGGATGAACTGGTTGCCGAGCGCGGGCAGGATCACCCGTACGGCCTGCGGCACCACGATCCGCCGCGACGCCTGTGCCGGGGTCATGCCGATCATGAGCGCGGCGTCCACCTGGCCACGCGGGACGGCCAGGAACCCGCCTCGGATGATCTCCGCCATGTACGCGGCCTCGTGCAGGGCCAGGCCGAACAGCGCCGCGACGAACGGGGTGATCAGCGTGTTGGCCTCGCCGTACCAGCCGAGTGAGGTGCCGGGAATCCCGATGCCGATCCTGGGGAACAGCAGCGCGAGGTTGAACCAGAAGACCAGCTGGACCAGCAGCGGTGTCCCACGGAAGAACCAGACGTACGCCGCGTAGGCCGCGCTGAGCACCGGGTTGTCGGACTGCCGCATCAGGGCCAGCAGCATCCCGAGGACCAGGCCGAACAACAGGGTCGAGACGGTGAGCAGCAGCGTCACCCCGACCCCGCTGAGGATCGGTTCCGCGAACAGATAGGATCCGATCACCGCCCAGTCAAGGTTCGGGCTGGTGACGACCGTCCAGCAAAGCCAGGCGGTCAGCGCGAGCAGTACCGCGCCGAGCCCCCATCGTGACCCCAGGCGCCGCCGCCGTGCGACGGGCATCTTCGAGAGTTCGTCGAGCACGCGACGACCGTAGAACCGCCCCCGACGCCAAAGCTTGACGCTGACTGCACTCTTGTGGGATCTCCCGATACAGATGCCACGTTCAGCTTGATCATTCCTCCCGTTCGTCCTTCGAGGACCTGTCCGCCCTCGTCTGCGCACCATCCGCCTTCCGATCTTCGAAGGACGAGAACTCCCGGGAGCGCGTCGGAGGGCGGTCGCGGAATCCCGCGACCGCCCTCCGGTCCGCCGGTATCAGGGCGCACGGCCCGGCGCCCCTGAGCTTCTATCCTCTGAGGATCAGTCTGGAGCCGGATTCCGGTATTCCGGCCGAATCGTATCCTCCGTCTTTCGGATGCGACCAGACACTGAAGCCAAGGCACACCACGAAGCTGCTGCCATTACCCGGCTCCAGCGTCAGGCAATTTACTTTCGAAGCTTTCGAGCCAGGTACTCCAACGAATTCCAGCATCTCGCCTGCCGATCTCCTATCAGCTTTGGCGAGCGTCAGAGACTCATACGTTGACTTGAGCTTCACTCCGATTACTCCGTGGAAAAAGACTTCGATGAGGTCACGGGTGGAGGCTCTGTCGACGCTCCGAAGACGCAACTCGGAGTGGCTCACCCCGTATCGCCACGGGCGGAACCTCCGCTCAATTAGCAGTGGCAGGTCAGCCCCCTCTGGGGGGCTTGCCTCAGCGTACGAAGGGATTGGCAACGGGTGCCCCGTTTCGGTAGAAGGTCACACGCGGCCAAGAGCTCGGATTGTCCCGTATGAAACTCAGCTCCCACGCGGTCGCGTGCCCGTCGAAGATGGGATCCAGACCGCTTCCAGCTCCGGCAGCGGCCACGGGATCCTCGATACCGTCCAGATTAAAGTGGATACTGGTTTTCCCGTTCTTGACAAAGTCCTTGAACTCGCTGACCCAGTTGTCGCCCCCGGACGGCCAGTCATGATAGGACTTCGCCCCCTTCGAGTCGGCGAAGCTGAGCAGCGCCATGGGATCACCATCGACTTCGCTAAGACCGAGCGCGATGTTCTCACAGGGTCCACTGTTGTGGACGAGGATCGGCGCGGCCCCCGCCACCACATAGTACGTGTGGAGATCGGCGACGGTGAGGTTGTGAACACGCTGGTAGGCGGACCATTTCTTGATCGCGGAGATCTGAACGTAGGTGCCGGCCGAGGTACGCAGCGACATGCCGGGGGTGAGATCCCTGGCGTCGACCCACCTGTGCAGTTCAGGCACCCAGAAGGGGTGGATTTCGGTGGCGATGACCAGACCCGTCTTGTTCCCCTCCTTGCCGTCGGTGTCGACGGTGATCTGGACGAGGTTCTTGTCGTCCTCACCGGTGATCAGTGCGATGACAGGTCTGGCCTCGGTCTTGCCGGTCTCGGGGTCGGTGGCCAGGACCTCGTCTCCGACCTTGACGTCCTCGATTGGCTTTCTGGTGCCGTCGGCCATGAGCACCTCGGTGCCCGGGACGAAACTCTGGCGGCACGCCTTGGAAGCCTTTCTCATCTTGTTCCCGGCTCGGATGGCCTTGCTGCCCGCCCGAAGAACGCCTACGGCCGCTTCCGCACCTCTACCGAGAGGACCGGCGAGGATGCCCACGGCGGCCCAGGCGCAACTGCTCCCGTCACCTTTGGCGTAGTCAACATAGTCCGCAGCGAAAAGATCGTAGAGCGCGGCTATTTCAGACTTGCCCCAGTTGCACTTCTCGTGCCCGATCTTCTGGCACTGTTGGAAGTAGGCGTTGATGTCCTCACCGGGTTTGGGGCTGGGAGTCGCCTTTGTCGTGGAGGCCTGCTTCTTCACGGACTTCGGCGGTGACACCGGAGGCGGCGGAGTGGGACTCGAAGCCTTCTTCGGGGCGATGCCGCCGGCGTCTGAGGAGGCCACGTTGAAGTGGCCGTCGATCTCCACGATGCCGATGGGGTTGCCGCCGGTGAAGGCGTAGCGGTTGGAGGTCCAGGGGTCCAGGCCGAGGCCTAGGTCGTCCAGGGCTCCGTCGTAGAAGTCGAGGGTCAGGAAGCGGTTCAGGCCCGGGCTGTAGTCGCGGAAGCCCATGTCGTAGGTCCCGGTGGAGTTGTCCCACCGTTTGGCGTTGAACCGGTAGGGGTTGTACTCGTCCTTGCCGGGGTCGGCCGGGTCGGGTCTGTCGACGCCGGTGAAGAGTTTGTCGTCGTTCTTGCCGTAGGCGGTGTAGCCGTAGGTGGCACGGGTGTCGTCGGTCTCCGAGGTCAGGCTCTCGACGTCGGTGTGGGCGTTGTAGCCGTAGTAGGACGGCCTCTCCCCACCGCCGAACCTACGACATCTGGGTTTTCCTCACCTTCAAAGAACTGGGGTCATCCAAATTCGGCCCACCGGAGGCGTTCAACGGCGGGAGGAAGGAGCGCTTCGAGGCGTTGGCGAGTCCTGGCCTTCAGTCTTTTCCACGCCAGGAGAGAAGATCTCCCGGTTGACAGTCCAGCGTCTCGCAGATCTTGGTCAGTGTGCTGAACCTGATCGCCCTGGCGCGGCCGTTCTTGAGGATGGACAGGTTCACGATGGTCACGCCGACGCGTTCCGACAGCTCCGTGAGGGTCATCCCCCGCTCCGCGAGAAGGCGGTCGAGGTGTACGGCTATGCCGTGTTCTTCCATGTCGGCGGGTGACATCAGACCAGGCCTTCGAGGTCCTCACGCATCCGGACGGCGTTCCTCATGACGCGGGTGAGCGTGATGAGACCCAGCCCGGTGAGAACGACCGCCGGTGAGATGTCAGGCAGCCGGAACGTGTAGGAGTAGCCGACGCTGAGCGTGCCGAGCAACTGAGCGTTGGCGAGGTCCTGAACGGTGGGAGCCAGGACGGCACCGACCAGCAGCCACCACCCCAGGGAACGAAGCCCTCGCGCCACATCGAGTGTGTAGACGCCCCGCCTGTCCGCGACGCGGACCATACGCCACACCATGACGAGCGCGCCGACGGCGAGCACGAAGCCGGGGAACGTGGTGAGCGCCTGCCAGATCATCTGCGCCCCGCTGGGATCGTCCGTGCAGAACCGCGTTCCCGTCGCCATCGTCGACACACCCGAAGTGGCGCGGTCGACGAGAACCTCTCCCGCCTGCAGGCCCGGATCGACGGCGCACGCGGTCTCGCCGTCCAGCCCGAAGAGACTGCCTCTCCCGGAGGCGAGAAGCCCCAAGCCCACCACCGTGACGACGACGAACCACAACAGCCCAAGCGGCGCCGCGCTGGCCAAGGGCTCCAACGAAGGTTTCCTCTCGGACATCTCGCTCCCACTTATCGTTTTTCGATAACCAGGACGATAAGTTATCGAAAAACGATAAGTCAACCGGCCGTCCCGAGGCCACCTCGTGTGGTCGCCGAGGGTGTTCAGGACTGGGTGGGGTTGGCCCTGGTTATCACCTCTTCGGCGGTCAGGGGGGCCTTGGGGTGGTGGGACAGGCAGAGAGGGACCAGGGTTTTGGCGAAGGCGGTTCCCTCGGCCGCCAGGTAGAACTGGCCCGTCGTCAGCCGGGAGACGTCGGTGACCGCGCCACCCTTCGACCTGGCCATCTCCTTGGCCGCCTCGATCTGGGCCGGGGAGTTCAGCAGGCCGTAGAACTGGGTCGCGGCGTTGCCCGGAATCCAGTTGTGCAGCCCCTTGGGCGCCTGGGTGGCGAACACCAGGCCGAGGCCGTACTTGCGGGCCTGGGTGGCCAACGCCAGCGTGCTCCGCGTGCAGGCGGTCGTCCCACCCGAGGGCGCGAAGGTCTGCGCCTCGTCCATCACGAACAGACCGCCGAGCGGACGGTCACCGGCCGGATTCCTCCTGATCCAGGCGAACAGCGCCATCTGCAGCTGGTTCACGAAACTCTGCCGCTGTTCGTCCGACGGCAGGCCGACGAAGCTGATCACCGAGACCCGTGCCCGCTTCCCCGGGGGCGGGGTGAGCAGCACGCCGGGATCGACCGGCGTCCCCTCCCCGGCGAACAACGGGTCGTTGACCATGGCCGCCATCAACGTCTGCGCCAGTTCGGCCGCGATCTTCCCGGCGTTGGCGAGTTCGCTCACGCCGTACGGCAGCTCCGCGAGCAGGTCGACGAAGCCGGACATGCCCACTCCACCCCCGCGCCCGTAGTGCACGAGGGCCTCCCTGAGCACGGCCAGCCCGACCTCGGTCTTCGCCGTCTTGGTGGTGAGCTTGGCGCGCGGCGCGAGCGAGGCCACCGCGGCGTCCACGGCGACACCGAACTCGTCCGGGTCGGCCACGACGCTCGCGAAGTCCGGCAACGGCTGGAAGCTCAACGGCCGTCCCGCCTTCCGCCGTGGCGTCCAGACGACGACGTCGGTGGCCGCGAGGTACTCGGCCGCCTTCTCCGCGTCACCCGGCCCCCAGCCCTGCGGCGGTTCCGGCCAGCCGTCACCGAGTCGCGCGAGGTCGTTGTTGGGGTCGAGCACGATCGCGGAGACCCCTCGGAGGGCACACTCCTCGACCAGCCTGCGGATGAGGACGGTCTTCCCCGACCCCGACCCGGCGAAGATCACGGTGTGCTTCCTGAGCGCCTCAAGCTCGACCGAGACGGGCCGGCCGCCGATGACGGTGTTGCCCAATGGCACGTACGGCGGCTGCTCCGTGATCTGTGGGGTCACGGACCGGGAGTCCACGGGCCTGACGGGCGCGAGGTTGGGGGACACGGGCTGAGGGGACACGGGCCTGACGGGTTCGGGGGTCACGGCGCCGGTGGGGGTGGGGATCGGTGCGGGCTCCGGCTCGGTCCTGGGAAACGGCTCCGCGACGCCGTTCGAACGCCCGGTTCCGGTCTCGGGGAGCGTGCCGCCCGAATGCTCGGGTTCTCCCTCGGGGAGGGTGTCCCCCAGGGCCTCGCGGAGCAGTTTCACGTCCCGTGCCGGACGCCGTACGGCCAGCCAGGCCCGCAGGTTCGGCGGGTTGTCCGCGTACAGCTGCCGCAGCGCGGCAAGGATCCTGAGGTCCTCCTCGTCGACCGTGAGCACCCTGCCGCCCGCCTTCTCGAACTCGGCGACGGCGGCGATCGTCTTGGGACCCTGCGTCCAGGCCACGTTGCGCAGCACGAACAGCCGCCTGCGGGAGACCTCGGCGTTCAACCCGGCCGTGACGGAGGCGGCGCGCAGGCGGCTGAGGGCGGCGATGTGGTGCGTGGCGGCGATGGCCCGGAACGCCCAGTGCTCCTCGTCCTCGGTCTCCTCGTCCAGGGTGCGCCGCAGTCGCGCGTGGAGCGGGGGCTTGCTGCTGGGCGGCGGGTCCACACTGAACTGGGCCCCGGCCTCACCGAGCCCGTCGATCCAGGCCGAAAGCCCGGCCGCGAGCAGGGCGGGCATGACGGCGTCCTCAACGGTGGCGTTCAGGGCGTCGTCCGTGGGCGTCAGCTTCTTGAGATCGGCGAACCGGGCATCGATCTGCTCGAAGGCAGAGGGCTGGATGATCTGTTTGGGCTGGCGGTCGATGGTCTGCCCGAGGCGCTCAAGCTCTCGTACCTGCTCGTCTGCCAAGCAGGCGTCGATGTGAGCGTCGACCCTCGTTAGAAGCTGTCGCGGGGTGTACTCGCTGGCGTTCTCGAAGACAGTCGGCCGGATCGGCCAGGTCGGGTACGGCGGAACGAAGCCGATCTCCGCGAATCGGGAGGCGAACCGTTTCTCGACCAACTCCTGGGCAGCCTCGTCGCTGGGCAGGGGCTTGAGGTCGGGCATCACCTTGAACCGGTCACGCGCAGTGTCCACGGCATATGTCTCGATGAGAGTCCAGGTCTGCTGCAGGCACGAGACGATCGTCAGAGTCCTGTTAGTGGTCTCGCGCAGCGCCATCAGACCGCCGGCCACCTGGTCGATCATGATCAGGTCACGCCAGTCGTGCGCCGCCGTACCTTCGGTGGCAAACGGCGAATGAGCGACGAGTACGTCGATCTGATCGACGGCGATGACGGATGGTCCGGTCAACGCGAGCAGCCGAGAGATGTCCTTGACGATCGCCTGCGGTGTTTTGAACAGTTGTCGAATGCCCCAGGCCTCACGTCCATCCAATCCTTCTTCCTGCAGCCCGCGGAGAAAACCCTCACCCACGTCCTGTGCGGCGTAGTCGGCTCCTGCGTACAGCACAAGGGCGCGCAGGGTATCCCTGGCATCCCTGCCTACATGGGAATTGAGAGTGCGCACCCCTTCCACGAAAGCGTCGAGGCTCTCCCTCGTCACCCCACGGTTCCCGATCACCTCACGGTGCACTCCACGAGGCATGTCGGTGAGTTCCGACAGCCGCCGCAGCAGGATCTTGAGCTGGCTCTCCCCCTCGGCGCCGTTCCTGGACAGGCCGTCGAGGATCGCGGAAAGGGCGCTCTCCCAGAAAGCCTGCGCGTCCAGCAGTTGGATCAGGAAGAAGTAACCACCGTCTTGTTGGATCCTCTCGCGAATCCAACCGAGCAGACGAGTTTTGCCTGTGCCCTTCTGCCCGCGCAGAACCAGGCCGATGGGGCTGGTCGCGCCCCCGGTCGCCACATCATCGAGACCGCTGAGGATGGCGCGTTCCACAGTCCGGTTCAGGCCCTCAACGTGGAAGGTGGCGGGATTCCACACGTCCTCCGGCCCCTCGACGTAGTTGCCCTTCAGCCTCCGGAGGGCTTCGAGCTCCGGGGTGCTCACCGGGCCTCGATCGCGATGAGGTGCTTCTCCTGCTCCCCGATGATCACCGCAGCCGCCCTGGCCTCCGGAGTGAGGGTTTTCCTGTTGCTCTCCGGCACGATGCTCACCTCGGGAATGTGGATCATCCCCTTGAGTGCGATGTCCACTTCCTCTCGCGTGGCATTTCCGAGCAGCGGGCGCAGCCGTACCAGGTTGACCCAGGCACCAGGCTTCTCCGCCAACCTCGTATAGGCCGCGCGGATGCGCGTGGTGATGTCCCCATCGGTTTCCACTTCGACGGCAGCCGTCGGAGAGTCTTCCGGAAGGAAGAGGTCAGAGAACTCCCGTCCGGTCCGCGTCAGGATTCCACGGACCAGGGACAACAGAGCGAGACTCATCGCCCCGCCCGCACCGCTGGGCGGAGAAACATCGGATGCGACCGCGAGCTTCAGTTCCTCCCAACCCTTGTCCAACAGGGTGTGGACAAGAGAACGCCCCTGCTTGTGGCTCTCGATGAGCTTGAGGTCGTTCAGCTTCTCGCGGGATTCCTTTCTGAGGACCACGCGGTAGCGCTTCTCCAGGTCAGGGTTGACAATCTTCTCCCCCTCGACCGCCAGAACCATCAAAACCGTGATTTCAGTGAACGAAAGCCCTGAATCAGACATATCTCTATCCTTCGTGCGTGGCGCGGTGGGTGTGGAGAAAGCGCTTCAGTTCTCGGAGTACGGACGGCATATCGGTCAAGACGCGCTCATTGGTGAAACGGATGACCGCGTAACCGTCCTCAATGAGGCGTTCGTCGCGTAGACGGTCCCCAGCGAGCTTCCTCGGCCTGCGATGGTCGCGGCCGTCGAGTTCGACGACGCAGCGTTCGGCCTGCCAGATCAGATCGACCTTGATGGGGTTGACCAGCGGATGCGGCTGGTAGGTCTGGTTCCAGGCGCGCCCCGCCGCCCAGGCGTGCGCGCTGAGCGCCCGCTCCAGGGCCGCCTCGACGGAACTCCCCGGATGCGGACGCCCCGCCACGGCCGAAGACCCCGCCACCGAGGACGCCGAGGAACCAGCCACCGGCGAACCCGGAGAACCGACCGCCGAGGACTCCACAGCCGAAGAAGCCGAAGGCCTTCCCATCAAGGGGCCTGCCACCGAAGAAACCGAAGAGGCCGGAGGACCGCCCATCGATGAAGCCTCAGGAGACGAGGAACCGCGCGCGGTAAAGGCCGTAGAACCGTTCATGGAGGAACCGGCCAGCGGAGAAGCCGAAGAACCGGCCGCCGGGGAAGGCCCCAGGGGTGAGGCGGGGCCGTACTCCTGGAGAGATGTCAGCACCGGGACTCGGTCGACCGTGGTCAGGGCGGCTCCGGTGAGGCAGACGCCCAGGTGGCCGCGGTGGGTGAGCCATTCGGCCGCCGCCACCAGCGTCTCCTCCCGGGCGGGCGAGAGTCCCTCGGGGATCGTGGCCAGGACCACGGTGTGCGGGCGGCCGAAGCTCGCGGCGAACGCCATGGCCAGGCCCTCGGCCCGCGTCTCCGGCGGGACGGGCCGGTGGGGAAGGCGCAGGCCCTCGCCCGCCAGGGAGCGCGCGGCGAGGTCGCCCAGGAAGGCGGCGAGGTCGCGACGGCCCCGGACCTTCCGTCTGGCCAGTTCGCGTACGGCGGGCAGCGCGAGCCCGCCCGGCCCGGTGATGTCCGCGGCCTCGGGGAGCCAGGCGGGGTAGAGACCGGTGACGGCCTTCTCCAGCGCGTCGAGCACCTCGGCGACCGTCTCCCGTACGGCCGGGCCGCCGCCCATGGTGTGGGGAAACATCGCAGACGCCGTGGTGGTCGTGAAATCGGCCGAGGACGACGGGGCCGAGGTGACCTTCGTGGCGGCCGTGGGATCAGCCCGGCGAATCCAGACGACCCGCCGCGCCGGTGGCTCGTTCCACGATCGCGCCATGTCGTTCCCTCCGGGCCACGGAGTTTCAGCCCGGTGGAGACCGGGTCTTTTCCGGATCCCCGCCTGTCGTGGTCGTTCTCCGGGAAAGGACGCCTCGGAGAAACGGGCCCGGCGGTACGTCAACCCGCACGAGCGAAAGATCCAGGGAAAAGACCATAGGGGAATGCCTGGACCCGTGTATAGATTTCCCGGGAAATGCCCTTAAGGCGCTAGTTGGGACCGTACCGGACTCGGGGCGACGAGTCCGGTACGGCGTTCAGCACGCGCGCAGGAAACGGTCGAGAACCCTGGTGCCGAACTCCAGGGCATCGACCGGCACGCGTTCGTCCACCCCGTGGAACAGCGCGGTGAAGTCGAGATCGGGCGGCAGTTTCAGCGGTGAGAAACCGAAGTGCCGCACGCCGAGTCGCTGGAAGGATTTGGCGTCCGTGCCCGCCGACAGCATGTAGGGCAGGAGGCGGGCGCCCGGGTCCTCCGCCGTGACGGCCGTGGCCATCGCCTCGACGAGCGCCCCGTCGAAGGTGGTCCGTACCGGGGGCAGGCTGTCCCACTCGCGGATGATGTCCGGGCCGAGGACCTCGGCGAGTTCGGCCTCGAAGGCCTTCTCCCGCCCGGGGAGCATCCGGCCGTCCACGGTCGCCCTGGCCACCGAGGGGACGACGTTGGCCTTGTATCCGGCCTCGAACATCGTGACGTTCGCGGTGTCCCTGAGGGTCGCGCCGATCATCCTGGACAGGTTCCCGAGGCGGGCGACGGCGGCCTCGGGGTCGTCGGGGTCGAAGGGGACGCCGGTCACCTCGGCGACGCCGGTGAGCAGCTCACGCACCGGGTCGGTGAGCACGAGCGGGAAGCGGTGCCGTTCGAGGCGGGTGATCGCGGCGGCCAGCTTCGCCACCGCGTTGTCCCTGTGCAGCATCGACCCGTGCCCCGCCGTACCCCTGGCCGTCAGCCGCAGCCACATGACGCCCTTCTCCGCCGTCTCGACGAGGTAGGCGCGCACGTCGTCGGCGAGGGTGACCGAGAAGCCGCCGACCTCGCTGATCGCCTCGGTCGCGCCCTCGAACAGCTCGGGGCGGTTGTCGACCAGCCAGCGGGCGCCGTAGAAACCGCCGGCCTCCTCGTCGGCGAGGAAGGCGAAGATCAGGTCCCGGGGCGGGACGACGCCGTCGCGTTTGAAGGAGCGCGCGACGGCCAGCGTCATGGCCACCATGTCCTTCATGTCGACCGCGCCGCGTCCCCACACGTAGCCGTCGCGCACCTCCCCGGAGAACGGGTGCACTGACCATTCGGCCGGGTCTGCGGGCACGACGTCGAGGTGGCCGTGGATCAGCAGCGCGCCCCGCGCCGGGTCGGCCCCCGGCAGCCTGGCGATGACGTTCCCCCTGCCCCGGGCGCCGGACTCGACGTAGGTGGTCTCGTAACCGACCTCGGACAGTTTGGCCGCGACGTACTCGGCCGCCGCCCGTTCGGTGCCCGGCGCCGTGGGGTCGCCGGTGTTGGTGGTGTCGATCGCGATGAGTTCACTGGCCAGGGTCACGACCTCGGCGACGGCCGTCTCGACGCTCATGCGACGGGGACGACGGGGATATGGCCGGGGACGCGCACGGCGAGGAACGTCGTCGTACGGCGGAGCCTGAACCCGAGCGACTCGTAGAGGCGGATCGCGTTCGTGTTGCTCGCCGCGGCGTGCATGAACGGCGTCTCGCCCCGGCCGCGGATGCCGTGGGCCACGGCGAGCACGAGCCGGGTCGCCAGCCCCTGCCCCCGGAAGGCCTCGTCGGTGCAGACGGCGCTGATCTCCGTCCAGCCCGGTGGGTGCAGCCGTTCGCCCGCCATCGCGACCAGCGCGCCGTTCCTGCGGACGCCGAGGTAGGTTCCCATCTCGATGGTGCGGGGCAGGAACGGCCCCGGCCTGGTCCGTTCGACGAGTTCGAGCATCTCCGGCACGTCCTTCCTCTCCAGGCGGACCGCCTCCTCGTACGGCGCGGCACGCACCCCGTCGTCGACCAGCTGGACACCGGCCAGCCGCATCACGACCTCCCACCCGTCGGGTGGTGGGGTTCGTACCCCGTTGAGGGGGACCACCTCACCGGGGCCGACCAGCGTGGCGATGTCCTCCCAGTCGGTGGCGTCGGGCTCCTCGGGGAGCGCGGTGAACGTGGCGACGTCGGCCGGGTAGCGCAGCACGTTGCCGCGCCGTTCGGCGAAGTGGGCGTGCGGTCCGTTCAGGGACGACCTGGCGGGGGCGTCCAGGGGATGCGGCTCACCGGCCGCGTCCCACCCCGAAGGCGCGTTCGACATCCGGCCCTCCATAACCCTTTATTCCTACTTGAATAGAAGGGTTAATTGTCTCCCGCCCGGCGTTATTCCCCTACTCCCGGGACTGGCGGAACCGCTCCAGGACCGACGGAACCGCTCCAGGGACCGGCCGAACTACTCCCGGGGCCAGCGGAACACGACCGGCCGCCGGGCCCGGGGTTCGCGCGAGGGATTCTCCGGCCGGTCGGCGTACACGCGCCAACGCTCGACCGACCTCAGGATGTCCAGGCCGATCCGCTCCAGGAGCGCCCCTCCCCTGACCAGCCGCCGTCCGACGGGCCCGTCGAAGCCGACCGCCTCCGCCGCCGCCATCGCGGCCCGTCCCGCCTCAAGTGTCTGGCCCGCGCTGATCACGATCGAGTGGTACCAGCTGTCGTCGTCGACCACGTAGACGTCACGACGCCGCCGCGGATCGCGCTCGCGCCGGATGAACCCGTGCTGGAGCAGGTAGTTCACGGCCACGGAGACGGAGGCCGGGCTGATCTTCAGCCTGCGGGTCAGTTCGGCGGCGGTGCGCCTGCCCTCCTCGGACATCATCAGGTCGAGGTGCACGCGCGCCATCATTCTCGGCAGCCCCGTCCTGACCGCCATCTCGATGATCTCCTCCTCCCTGGCGTCACCCGGCGACCCGGTCGCGCGCGGGGGCGCCGGGGTGCCGCGCCGCGCCCGCTGGACCGTCGCCAGGTGCGCCTCCTGGGGCCGGTAGTCGCCGGGGCCGCCGTTGCGGGCGATCTCCCGGCTGATCGTCGAGGTCGGCCGGTCGAGCCGCCGGGCGATCTCGGCGTAGGAGAGGCCGTCGGTGAGTCCGGTGGCGATGCGCCTGCGTTCCTGCTGGGTCAACCGTCCGCCTGGCATGCCGTCAGTATTGCCTTCGCCTCCATTCATTGCAACGATCGATTGCATTCGACCCCAGCGTCATTGCACCAATTTATCGCGACTTACCTGGGCAAATGCATTTCGAATGATTGACAGTCATTCCTGATGCAACGTAGCTTTCAAGATGTATCGAACACGTACTATCGCGAGGCGAGGAATGGCAATGGAACACACCGTCACAGCACTGCCGACCGCGCGTCAGTCCGGCTGTCCGTTCGACCCGCCCAAGGAACTGACCGAGGCCCGCGCGCACAGCCCCATCAGCCGTCTGACCTTCGCCGACGGGCACCAGGGCTGGCTGGTCACCGGCTACGACCTGGTCAGATCCATCCTGGCCGACCCGCGCTTCAGCTCCCGCAGGGAACTCATGCGCCACCACCCGCTGATCGACTACGGCGACGTCGAGACCCCTCCGGCGGCACCGGGCGAGTTCCTTCTCATGGACGAGCCCCTGCACGGCCGCTACCGCAAGCCGCTCGTCGGCAAGTTCACCGTACGGCGGATGCGGCAACTCACCGAGCGCGTCGAACAGATCACCGCCGACCACCTGGACGCCATGGAGAAGGCCGGTCCCCCGACGGACCTGGTGACCGCGTTCGCCAAGCCCATCCCCGCCATGATGATCTGCGAACTCCTCGGCGTGCCGTACGAGGACCGGGGCTCCTTCCAGTCGCAGGTCGAGTCGCTCATCAGCGGGCAGGTCGGCGACGACGAGATGCTCACCGCCTACACCTCGGTCCAGCACTATCTCGCCGAACTGGTGACCGCCAAGCGCGCCGACCCCACCGACGACGTGCTCAGCGACCTCGTCGACGGCGACTTCACCGACGAGGAGCTCCGGGGGATCGGCTTCCTCCTGCTGGCCGCCGGACTCGACACCACCGCCAACATGCTGGCCCTGGGCACCTTCGCGCTACTGCGCAACCCCGCGCAGCTGGCCGCGCTGCGCGCCGACCCCGCCCTCACCGACCGGGCCGTCGAGGAGCTCCTGCGCTACCTGTCCGTCGCCAAACAGTTCTACCGGGTCGCCCTTGAGGACGTGGAGGTCGGCGGCCACACCATCACGGCCGGAACCATGATCATCCTGGCCTACCACGCCGCCAACCGCGACCCCCAGCGCTTCGCCGACCCCCACCTGCTCGACCTGCGCCGCGACGACGGCGGCCACCTGGCCTTCGGTCACGGCGTCCACCAGTGCCTCGGTCAGCAGCTCGCCCGCGTCGAGATGCGCGTCGCCTTCCCCGCGCTCGTCAACCGCTTCCCCACGCTCCGCCTGGCCGTACCGGCCGAGGAGGTCGGCCTGCGCCCGGAGGCCGCCGACATCCACGGGGTCACGAGCCTCCCGGTCACCTGGGACGTGTGATCACGACATGAACACGAAGGGCATGACCACCAGGAACACGTACACGATGAAGACCACCGCGTACAGCAGGCCCGCGAGGGCGGGCCGCCGGTGCCACCAGGGCAGTTCCAGGCGCGGGTAACGGCTGATCACCTCGCGGAACGACAGGTCGTCGCGGCTCACGACGACGCCGTTCTGCTTCCAGACCCGAAGCAGCCCGTCGGGCCAGTCGCTCTGCCACAGCACCCGCGCGACGTCGTCGGCGTTCGTGCTGATGATGATCCAGGGTGTCGGTTTCGTGGCCATCGGGTTCATGACATTGACGTAGTGCACGTTGGTGATCGTGGAGCGGGAGAGCTGCCACCCTTTCCCGTTCCATCCCACGTACCGCAGCGTGTCGCCGTCAACGACCAGGCGCATCGTCCGCCCGCGCCGCAGCAGATACACGATGCCCCAGACGGCGGGCACGCCCAACAGGATCACGAACGCGGGCAGGGCGAGCAGCCCGAGGCCCTCGCTGCCGTACGAACCGTTGACCATCCGTAGCAGCAGGAACACCAGCCCGATGAGCAGCAACGGGATCGACGCGGCCATGGCGACCAGCCATCCCGGCCGCTGAGGACGTAAGACCACGGCATCAGACCGGCCCGGGGAAACATCAGTCATGAAAGAAATCATCTGCCACCGCGGAATCCGCGTCCATCACAATGAACCAACCGACCGGCCCGCCGACTGTGAAAAGTATACGAGCGCGGGGCACCGCACACCCCCGAGCAGGGAAGTCGCCCCGACGACCGCGTCGAATCCGGTGAAAAACAAACAGCATATGAACGCGGCCGCATCCCGTTTCGGCCATGCCGATTCACGGGAATCCGCCACGGGTCCGCGAACCAAACGGATTTCAATTTTCTCCACACGGTGACCGTCCAGACCCACTGATCTTTAACTCGTGATGTCCGGTTCCGGTGGTACCCCCCGCTCATGCGGTACGCGCAAGGCGGCGGGCTGACCGCCGCGCGACGCGTCAAGCGACATCGGACACCGTGTCCACCGGCACCCGGCGCCGCACCGCCTTCGTCGGCGGCCGGTGAGACCTGGCCATCTTCCTGGAGGCCAACGCCGCCGTTCCCGTCCCGACCGACAGACCCGGCGATCATCAGCCGACACGGGTTCCCTCCGGCGAACGGCCGGCCATGGGACCCCCTGGTACTCCCTGGAGGCGAGGGAGCACTCAGGGGCGACCGGGCCCGCCTCCTGCGCCCTGTGGATCTTGTTCACCTCGGCCTGGAGGGGGCCACGGTCGACCTGCGGGACTTCGAAGCTCATCACCACGTCGTCGGCGTTCGCCGCCAACGCGGCGAGGTGCGCGGGAGCCGCACCCGCGCACATCAGGCGTATCGCCCCTCCCTAACGGCCGCCAGTCGGGCGGCGGCGCGGTTCGCGCCTTCACACGTGGACAGGGCCTGCGCGGGTACGGCGATGCCGGTGAAAACCAGCACGACGGAGACCGCGACCGCGACGAGGCTGAGTAAGGGAGGTGAACGATGTTTCACAACGCTCTCCAAAAAGGGCACGCGTAGAAACGCCAGCGGTATTTGCGGGTTTCCGTAATCCGGGAGCGGAGGAAGGCGAACGGTCAGCAGTCGACGGTCACCTCACGGTCCACCCACATCTGGTCGACGCCCTTGTTCCCGAACACGGAGGCGAAGACGGTGCCCTGGTAGGTGCCGTCGACGCATGGCACGGTGCTGCTCGCGGAGTGGGACTTCTCGGGGCCGTTTCCCTCGCCGACCGCTTCGTCGTAGGGCGCGTCGTTCTGCGGGGAGAGCCAGACGAGCAGCCAGTCAACGGTGGCCGGAGCGGATTCGGAGCATCGCGCGCCGCCGTTGAAACGCACCTTGCCGTCCACCACGTGGGGATCCTCGAAGAACACCTCGCACCCGGGGTAGACCTCCGACACCTGGACCCCGCTCCCGGATTGGGCGAGCCCGGAGGATGACGGGGCGGCGCTCGCCGTCCCACTCGGGGTGACGCTCACCAGGGCGGCGACGATCGCCCCGGCCACCATGGTGAATGTGCGGAGTCGGTTCATGAATTTCTCCAATCGGGGGGCATTGCGGAACAGCCCTGACGGCCCGGAGGAGAAATCCGAAACCTCAACTCGGCGGTTCTTTCCGGGCGCGGGTCGATCACGATTTCGATCGGGTGGCACGAAGCGCATCGGCCTGATTGGTCTACATGTCATCCCAGGACGGAGCGGAGATCAACGACTGATCGACGTATGTCTGACAGGCCGTGCCTGTCGATCCTGTTCACGCCTGTCAACGCGCTGAAATCATGAAGGCGTGGAGCTCCGCCAGCTTGAATACGCCATCGCGGTCGCCGAGGAACTGCACTTCGGAAAGGCCGCCGCCCGGATGCACGTCACCCAGCAATCGATCAGCGAGCAGATTCGCCGGCTGGAAAAGGAGATCGGCGCCCCGTTGTTCGTCCGCACCAGCCGCCGGGTCACCGTGACCGTGGTGGGTGAGGCGTTCCTGCCCGAGGCCCGCCGGGCGGTGGCCGCCGCCCGCCACGCGCTCGACGCCGGACGTCGCGCCGCCGCCGGCCCGGCCGACGAACTTCGCATCGGTCACGCCGCGGACCTCGGCCTGCGCCTGTTCCAGCTCGTCGTCCCCGCGCTACGTGCGCGTCTGCCCGAGGTACGGCCGGCGCCGTGCCCGATGACCACCGCCGACCAGCTCGCCGCGCTGGAGGACCGCCGCCTGGACATCGGCTTCTGCTGGAACACCGAGGCCCGGCCGGGGCTGGACTCGCTGCTGGTGGTCCGCGAACCGTTCGTCCTGGCCCTGGCCGCCACCCATCCCCTCGCCACCGAGACCGCCATCGATCCCGTACGGCTCTCCCACCGGCCGATCATCGTGCACGAGCGGAACCTCAGCCCCTGGCTGTACGACCACATCATCGGCCACCTGCGCGACCACGGCACCGTGGTGACGATCCACCGGGAGATCTCCAGCCTGGACCGGCTGCTGCCACTGGTCCTCGCCGACGCGGCGATCGGGATCACGGTCGCGGCCTCCGCCGCGGCCCGGCCGTTCGCCGGCGTGGTGTACCGGCCCTTCACCGAACCGAGCCCGCTCGCCGACCAGCGCATCGTATGGCGGCGGGGCACCACCGATCCCTCCGTCCTGGCCTTCGTCCAGATCGTCCGTGAACTCCGGGAGGCCGGGGCGTTCGTCCCCGGCTACCCGGACCTGCGGAGCGGACCGCCGGACGGGCTCGACCCCCTCAGTGAAACCTCAGGATGAGCGACCTCTGCCGAGCGCGGATCATCCGCCGCTGTGGGCTCTCGGAACAACGGTCGCAGCGTGATCGCGAGTCGCGGGTGGGCATGCCGGTTGAGTTCCTGGCTGATGGTGACCGTGCGCCGGCTTCGGTCCGCTTCAGAGCCGTGACCCCAGGCTTTTCCGATCGCTCCGCTTCGCCGGGTGACCGGCTTTCAGCATCTTCCATCCTCGGCCCGGTGTGGGGCCTCTGGCACCTGCCGCTGGCCATGCTGCTGCACGTCAGCATCAACAACTTCATGTCGATCATCTACGTGGACATGTTCCCATCCATGCGGGCCGGTCGGCCGCGTCGGGTGGCGCCACCGGTACGGCCGGGCACCGGGTTCCTCGCGCGGGCAGCCTCAGCGAGATCAGGTAGGCGTCAACGGCGGCCGTGACGCAGTCGCCACGGCCATAGGCGCCGTGCCCCCACCCTTCGTAGGTGAGCAGCCGCGCCTTCTTCCCGATCTGGGCGGCGGCGTTGCGCGCCCAGGCGTAGCCGGTGGCCGGGTCGTGCAGCCCGTTGACGATCAGCAGCGGCGGGCCGCCCTTCACCCGCAGGCGATGCTGTGGGTTCGGGATCGGATCCGGTTCACCCAGACACAGGGCGGTGAGCGTCAGACTGGTCGGGACGATCCCCATATCCGGTGCGATGGCCTTGGCGCGGCGGAGATGTTTGGTGTACTCGCGGTAGTCGCGGATCGGCCAGCGAAAATCCTCACAGAAGATCTGGAGAGGGTTGGACACTTCCAGCTCGGCGGCCGCAGGGGCCTGCCGCGGGTTCGTCGTCTCACCCAGCAGCCAGGCCGCGGAGGCGGGCGGCTCCTGCGCGCCCGCATCCAGGGCGACGAGCAGTTCGGCCAGTTCGAACCACGTGGGTACATAGCCCGCCCGGAAGACGTAGCGGATCACGTCCTGTCTGGTGAGTGACCTGGCAGGGGCGCCAGGGGCGCGGATCTCACCTCGGTCGGCACGCTCCAGCAGGCGAGCCCAGAACGCGCGCACGTTCGTGCCGTGCAGCGCGCATCGGGTCTCCCTACCGCACCACTTCACGAACTCGTCGAAACTGTCCTGGGCGAACGTGGCCCAGCTGTAGAGGTAGGGGCCGGTGCTCAGACTGTGGTCCAGGTTGCTGTCCAGGGCGAGGGCGCGGATCCGGTGGGGGAACAGTTCGGCGTACATCTGGCCGACCAGCGTGCCGTAGGAGAGGCCGTAGTAGGTGACCTTCTCCTCGCCGAGCGCTTCGCGGATCGCGTCGATGTCGCGGGCCGCGCTCACGCTGTCGACATGGTCGAAGACCGGCCCTGTCCGGGCACGGCAGTCGGCGCGCAACCGCTTGCCGTAGTCGAGCCAGGCGTCGAACTCCGCCTGACTCTTGATGAGCGGATCGGGAAACTGGGACATCAGCTGGGCCGAACATGCGATGCGCCCGCTGCCCTCTACACCGCGGGGTTCGAACCCCACGATGTCGAACCGGCGCTTGAGCTCCGGGCTGAAGTTGTTCAGGGAAAGCGCGTAGCCGACCCCGGAGGAGCCGGGGCCGCCGGGATGCAGCAGCAGAGAGCCGATCCTGGCCGCGGGGTCGGTGGCCTTGAGCCTGGCCACGGCCAGGTCGATCGTCCGCCCGCCGGGGTCGTTCCAGTCCACCGGTACGGCGAGCTTGCCGCACTCGCCAAAGGGGTATCGCGGGCACGGCGTCCAGGTGATCGCCGCCACCGGCGCCGCTGAAGCCGCTGAAGCCGCCGGCGTGGCCTCGGCAGACGGAAGGGGGGACAACATCGTAAGAGCCGTCAGCGCGACGGCGAACAGTGAAACGGTTCTACGCACGCGATCTCCAATCACAGGCGTATGCCGATGCCCTCGACACCACGATTCTTGACCGGTCAATATCGCGCGTTCGTCCGCGAGCGGTCGGGCGTGGTGTACGACACGTCCTGGGCCTCACGGATCGCCGAGGAGGCGACCCGCGAGGCGGCGCACGGCCCAGCCGACCTGATCAATCCTCACAATCGGCTGTTCCACCGCTACGCGGCACTCACGCCGCGCTGACCGGCGCCGAAGCCGTTCGTCGAACCGTCGGTCGGCGGCCTCGCCGCGCATCGGGCAGCCGGCCGCCGGAGGCTATCCGGCGGGCAGGCAATGCCGAAAGGGAACGTCAGTAACCGAATTTCCAGTTCCTGAGGAAGGGATTGGAGGTGTAGTAGGTAAAGACACGGCCGGACCGGTCGCTTTTCAGCGTATCCTTCGTCGCGTAATTGCCCGCCATCCAGGCGTCCGGGTTCGAATCGAGCCCCGATGGCTCGATGACCCATTCCTGGTAAAATCCCCCCGTGTCGCATGGCACGGTACGGACCGTGTTCCCCTCGGAAGTTACCAGGCAAAGTCCCGTGGCGAGGTTCTGGATCCAGGTCCTTCCCGTACTCGGATAGTTCGTGCGCCATTTCTGGTGGTTGTTGTTCTGGGGCACGTTGCAGGGCAAGGTGTAGACCTCCCCGGCAAAGTTGCTGTCCAGGCACAGCCCCGTCTCCCAGCTGCGGATGATGGTCACGCTTGCCGCGTGGGCCGGTGTGGCGATGAGGGTGGTCGATGCGAGAATCGCCCCCACCGGAATGAGACGCAGGCCGATGCGCATCGCGACCTGTCGCGCGCGGGATGACTTGCCTGCCGTAGGCATGGCCTCTCCTTTTCCTGGAATCTGGTCGGGCACATCCAATTGATTACGATTTCGATCGGGCGACACGGAACGCATCCGCCTGATTGATCTACATGTCATCCCAGGACGGAGCGGAGATCAACGACTGATCGGCGTATGTCTGACAGGCCGTGCCTGTCGATCCTGTTCACGCCTGTCAACGCGCTGAAATCATGAAGGCGTGGAGCTCCGCCGGCTTGAATACGCCATCGCGGTCGCCGAGGAACCGCACTTCGGAAAGGCCGCCGCCCGGATGCACGTCACCCAGCAATCGGGCGGCGAACAGATCCGCCACCCGGAAAAGGAGAACTGAGGATCAGCGGACGTCGCGGCGGCGCAGTACGAGGTAACCGCCCCCGAGGGAGAGGACGACCCACAGCACGAGAACGCCCATCCCCGTCCAGGGACCGAGGTCGCGGCCGAACCTCGGATCGCCCGGCGGGCCGGTGAGGTGCATGATCACCGCAGCCGCCTGGTCGGGGAGATACTGGGTCACGGCCTTGAGGCCGGGGACGTTCCCGAGCCCCTGCGAACCGAGGAACAGCAGCGGCATCAGGATCGCGAGCGGCCCCGCCGAGCCACGCAGCATCGTCGCGACCCCCATGGCGAACACGCAGATCAGCGCCAGGTACAGCCAGGCCCCGACGACCGCCTGCGGCACCCCCGCCGCGCCGAACGAGGTGCGGTACGGCCCCAGCCCCGCCTGCGCGGCGACGAAGGCCGCCACCACCGAGAGCGCCGAGACGCCCAGGGCCGTCAGCAGCCCGGCCAGCACCTTGCCCGTGTAGAACAGGCCGCGACGCGGCACCGCCGTCAGCGAGGCCGTGATCGTCCCCGAGGTGTACTCGCCACCGACCACCAGCACGCCGAACACCACCAGGGGAAGCTGGCTCAGCGTGAGGCCGTAGAAGGTGATGAACAACGGGTCGAACCTGCTCTGCATCTCGCTCGGCATACGGGTGAAGCCGTTGGCGGTGCTCGCCCCGACGAGATACGCGAGGACGGCGCTGAGCACGAGCGTCAACGGCAGGACGAGGACCGTCGAACGCAGCGACCAGATCTTGGCCCATTCCGCGGCCACGACCGCCCGGATCGCCGTCGTCCGGGACGTCTCCGTCATGGCACTCACCGCCGCCCGGCTTCGGTTCGGGCACCGGCTTCGGCACCGGTGAGCCTCATGAAGGCCTCCTCAAGGGAGGGCGACTGCGTGCTGACCTCGTGCAACGTCACGCCGTTGGCGGCGGCCAGCTCGCCGAGCCTGGCGGCCTCGACGCCGTGGACCTCAAGAGAGCCGTCCTCCGCCGCCCCCACCTGTATCCCGGCCATGGCCAGCGCCTCGCGCATCCGCCCCGGCTCCGGGGTGCGCAGCCGTACGTGGGAGCGGGCGTTGTCCTCGACGAACCGCCGCACGGTCGTGTCGGCGAGTAACCGGCCCCCGCCGATGACCACCAGACGTTCGGCGGTCAGGGCCGTCTCCCCCATCAGGTGGCTGGAGAAGAAGACCGTCCTGCCCTCCGCGGCCAGGGTCCTCAGCATGCCCCTGATCCACAGGACCCCCTCGGGGTCCAGCCCGTTGACCGGTTCGTCCAGCAGCAGCACCGGAGGGTCACCGAGCAGGGCGGCGGCGATGCCGAGCCGCTGGGTCATGCCGAGGGAGAGGGAGCCCGCCCGCTGACGCGCCGCGCCGGTGAGCCCGACCGTCTCCAGGACCTCCCCGACCCGCCCCCGGGGGACGCGGTTGGTCCTGGCCAGCCACAGCAGGTGGTCGAAGGCGGTGCGGCCCGGGTGCACGGCCGGCGGCGACAGCATGACCCCCACCCGCCGCAGCGGCTCGGGAAGCCGCCGGTACGGCACGCCGTCGAAGAGGACCCGTCCCGCGCAGGGGTGGTCGAGGCCCAGCATCAGCCTCATCGTGGTGCTCTTGCCCGCGCCGTTGCGGCCCAGGAATCCGGTGACGTGACCGGGTTCGACCGTGAAGGACAGGTCGTCGACGACCGCCCTGCCCCGGCGTCGTTTCGTGAGATTCCGTACTTCGATCACCCGTTCAGGCTAGGAACGGGGCAGGTCACGCACAGTCCTCGAAAGTCTCCGGTCCCGACGACGAAAGTCGCGCACGACCACGCATAGCCTGCTGGGCATGGGCCGACACCTCATCGCCGCCGCCGTGGTCGTCGTGGACACCGTGCTGTTCCTCTCCGCGCACCGGTCCTGGGCCGTCGTGGCGTACGCCCTGGCGACGGTGCTGGTGGTCGTGCTGCGCACGCGGAGCCCGGTCGCCGCCTTCGTCGCGGCCCTGGCGCTCGCCTCGCTGAGCGGCGGCTCCTACATCCTGCTGCTGTGGAGCGCCTACCAGGCCGGGCAGGAGGTCCTCTCCCGCTCCGGCGTGGCGGTGGTCGCCGGTGCCGGCGCGGGGGGCCTCGCCGTACGGCTCGCGGCGGGGCCGTTGACCCCGCAGGCGGTCGGCACCCTGCTGTCCACCTACCTCGTGTTCGTGGCGCTGCCGCTGCTCGTCGGCCTCTATCTCGCACAGCACCGGCGGCTGGTCGCGGCCCTCGACCAGAGCAACCGGCAACTGCGGCTGCGGCGGGACCTCCTGGCCGAACAGGAACGGCTGCGCGAACGCCTGCGGATCGCCAGGGACATGCACGACTCCCTGGGCCACCGGCTCAGCCTGGTCTCCGTACAGGCCGCCGCCCTTGAGGTCTCCGCGTTGCCCGTACGGCACCGGCAGGCCGTCGGGCAGCTGGCCGAGTCCGCGCGGGCCGCCATGCACGAGCTGCACGACCTGGTCGGGGCGCTACGCGGCGAGGAGGAGCCGTCCAGGTCTCTGACGGTCGAGGCGATCGGCACCGTGACCGAGGAGTTCCGCCGGGCGGGCGTCCCGGTGACGCTGCGGGAGCGGGGGCGGCCGCGTCCCCTGTCCTTCGCGGCGGGACAGGCCGCCTACCGGGTGGTCGAGGAGGGGCTGACCAACGCGGCCAAACACGCCCCGCGCCAGCCGGTCACCGTGACCGTCGACTGGGAGTCGGACGCCCTGCTGCTCACGGTCGTCAACCCCCTGCCGGAACGGCCGGAGACCGGGGCCGGGGATGAGACGCGAGCCGGAGTCGAGGTCGGGTGGGACGGTCTCTCGGGTCCCGGGGTCTCGGGTCTTGGGAGCGAGGGTTCTGAGACCGGGGCCGGGGCCTCGGATCTCGGAGCTTTGGGTCCCGAGGTCGGGGCCGAGGCCGGTAGGGGTGATGTCCCGGGTTCTGGGAGCGGGGGCCACGGTCTCGCGGGGCTCGCCGAGCGGGTACGGCCCGCCGGTGGGGTCCTGGACCACCGGCTGTCCGACGACGGCTTCCGGCTCTTCGCGATGCTCCCCGTCACACCTCTGGAGGACGACCTCGTGGTGGACGACCTGCCCGCCGTGGGACGGGTCCGTACGGTCGCCCTCGGCGCCGCCGTCGCGGTCCTGATGTTCGTGACACTGCCCGCGAGCCTGCTGCTGGGGGTGGTCCGGTGATCAGGGTCCTGGTGGCCGACGACGAACCGCTGATCACGGCGGGCATCCGCACGGTGCTGGAGTCCGCGCCCGACATCGAGGTCGTGGCCGAGGCGGCGAACGGCAGGGCCGCCGTCGAGGCGGCGCTCGGGCACCGCGTGGACGTCGCGTTGGTCGACGTCAACATGCCGGTGCTCGACGGCCTGAGCGCGATCGAGGAGCTGCGCGGGCTGGTGCCCGCACTGCGGACGCTGGTGCTGACGTCGTTCGGCACCGAGCCGAACGTGGTGCGGGCGCTGCGGGGCGGCGCGGCCGGGTTCGTGCTCAAGAGCTGCGCGCCGGACGAGCTGATCCGCGCCGTCAGGGCCGCGCACGGCGGCGACGCCTACCTGTCTCCCCCGGTGACCCGGCTGGTCCTGGGCATGGTCACCCCCGCCGAGGTGGATCGCAGAAGGGAGGCCGCCGAACTGCTCGGCGCGCTGACCCCCCGTGAGGACGAGGTCCTGCGGCTGCTGGCCGAGGGCATGTCGAACGCCGAGATCGGCCGTGGGCTGGCGATGAGCGAGGCGTCCGTCAAAACCTACGTGAGCCGGATCCTGACCAAGCTCAACTGCTCCAACCGCGTCCAGGCCGCCCTACTGGTCAGGGACGCGGGCCACCGCTGATTCCGGGGTGCTTCAGGGGCCGGTCAGAATCGGAGAAGCGCCAGGGCGTGGGACACAGATAGCGTGGTCATCGTGAACGGGGATTTACCCCCGACACATCACCAGATATACGCATTTGATCCAGGAGCGACCATGGCTGACTCTTCCCACCAGGGCATCAGGACCGTACTGCACCCCGTCTCCGACCTGGCGGCGGCCAAGGCCGTCTACACCGCCCTGCTCGGAGTGAAGCCGCAGGCCGACTCCCCCTACTACGTCGGCTTCGACGTCGAGGGCCAGCACATCGGGCTGGTGCCCTCCGGACCGCAGAGCCCGGACGCTCCGGTGGCCTACTGGCACGTGGCCGACATCGAGGCGAAGCTGGCCGAGGTGACCGCCGCCGGAGCCACCGTGAAGGAGGCCGCGCACGACGTCGGCGGCGGCCGTCTGGTGGCCACCTTCACCGACCTCGACGGCAACGTCCTCGGCCTCCTCCAGGACAAGTGAGCGACACACCGGCCATGAACGACGCACCCCGCTCCCGTGTCCAGCGGCGTCACGACGCCGAGCACCGGCTCGCCCACGACGTCGACCTCTGGGTGGCCAGCGCCTCGGCGGACGGCGTGCCGTACATGGTGCCGCTGTCCTTCGACTGGGACGGCGAGGCGCTGCTGCTGTCCACCCCGGTCAACAGCCCGACCGGCAGGAACCTGGCCGCCACCCGGACCGTCCGGCTCGGGCTCGGCCACACCCGTGACGTGACCATGATCGAGGGCACGGTCGAGGTCCTTGAGATGGACGCGCTGCCCCCGGGACAGGGAGACCGCTTCGCCAAGCGCACCGGCTTCGACCCGCGCGAGTCGGCCGGGCCGTACCGCTGGTTCCGTGTCTCACCGCGCCACATCCAGGCCTGGCGCGAGGTGGAGGAACTACGGGACCGCGACCTGATGCGCGACGGCCACTGGCTGGCCTGACCTTCTCTCAATGGGAGACCCCGAGGAGGGCCTTGATGTCGCTCTCCCGATAACGCCGCTGTCTGCTGGGTGTCCGCACCGAGGGAATCCGCCCGGTCAGGGCCCAGCGGTTGACGGTCTTGGGGTCCACGCCGAAGATGCGGGCGACCTCTCCAGGGGTGAGGAGTCGTTCTGTGGTGTCCGGTCCGGTGGTGAAAGTCCCATCGGGGGCGACGGCCTTGAGGGGGGACATGGCGGGGCTCCTTCAGTAACGGCTGCGGTGGAGGATCTCGTCGTGCCGGGCCAGAGCGTGGGCCAACCGGCGCAGTGTCGTACGGCCGAGCATGTCTCTGGCTCCGGCTTCGCGCTGGTCGAGGCATAGCGGCTTGTACCGGATGGCCCACCATTTGGGGAGGCCGGGCAGGTGGAGGTGTTCATACCGCCAGCCGGGGTGGGTGCTGATGAGCAGGTCGATCAACCGTCGTTCGTCGTCGGTCATGGTCTTCCTGGGTGCGGGATGAGGTGGGGGCTGCCTTTCAGGGGGCGGGTGCCCGGCCCCGAGCCGGGGAGCACGGACCGGGCACCCTGGAGGAGGACCGGCCCCACACGCTCAGGGCCGGTGCGCCAGACGGCTCCCTCCTTCCCCAGCACGCTCGGCGTGTGTGGGAGCCGTCTCGCGAGGGGTGGGGGGGGGGGGCGGCCGACCGGCGCGCCCCCGGGAGGGGTGCGGCGCCGCGGGGGGGGGGGTGTGGGTCTCCCCCCCCCCCGACCGCCGGGGGGGAACCCCA
>NZ_JBEXZT010000018.1:0-34965 GCF_040631275.1 Streptosporangium sp. NPDC020145
GGAAGTTAAGCTCTTCAGCGCCGATGGTACTGCACCGGGGACGGTGTGGGAGAGTAGGTCGCCGCCGGACAATTTTTTGTGGGGGGTCATCCTTTTGGGTGGCCCCCCTTTTTTTTTGTTTTTCAGGGGTGCGTGCGTAGGTGGGGGTGGTTGTGGGCCGCCCCCTGTTTTTTGTTTGTGTTTGGCTGTTGGGGGTGTGCCCTGGTTGTGGGTGGGGTCGCGTTCCGGGCGGGGTGTCTGGGGGGGTTAGGGGTGGCGAAAGCCGCCCCCTTTTTTGTTTCAGGAGCGGGGTGGGAGGGTGTGGGGTTCGCTGGACAGGACGGGTTACCGCTCCGCTCGTCCGGTCAGTTTCATCCGGTCTTCCAGGGGGTGTTGTGGTGGGTGGGGTTGCGTTCCAGGCGGGGTGTTGGGCGCGTTTGGGGTTGGGGGTAGCTGGCGGCTGCCCCCTTTTTTTTGTTTGTGCCCGGCCTGGAAAGGTGGCGTGAGGGGCGGCGAGGCTGCCCCTTTCTCTGCTGCGGGGTGGCTTCGCGGTCGGGGCTGTTTCTTTTCTGGTTCAGAAGCGGCCTTCAGCAGCGGCCTCGGGGGCGGTGTTGTCTGCCGGCGGGGGTCCACGGGGTGGTCAGGTTGATCCTGTTCGCCCTGGTCGTGGACGGCCCTGGCTGCGAACGATGAGGTCCCGGGTCGGGGGCCGGAGAAGGCCGAAGGGCCGCTCCTCCGGCGGCCGGTGTCCGACGGTCCCCACGGTCCCGGCATCGTGTCGGGAGCGAGCCGTACCTTCTCTGAAGGCGTGGTGAAGGGACCACAGGGCCGTGAGGTAGGGGGAGGGGAGCCAAGGCCTTGGGGGGTGGGTTGGGTGCGAAGGGAGTCAAGATTTTGGGGACAGTGGGTGACGGTGGGTTGGGTGCGGTCGAAGGGGCGATACTCGCCTGACGGCCTCAACAGCGGGGCGATCATGGCCTTCGTGAAAGGCAGTGGTCCGGTGATCAGTTGTTCGGCGCGGTGTGGAGCAGCGGCTCGATTCGGTAGGGGACCTGGACGGACAGGGCGATCGTCGTGTCGGTGCGTTGCACTGCCGGCGAGGCCAGAATCCGGGCGATGATCTCCTGGAGGTCGGGTGTGCTCCGCGCGACGACGCGGCAGAGCAGGTCGGCCTGGCCGCTGGTGCCGTACACCTCAAGGATCTCTGGGAGGGGGCGTAGGGCCTCTACGGCCTCGGCCAGCCGTCCCTGGGCGATCTGCAGGGAGACGAAGGCCAGGATGGGGTAGCCCACTCCCTCGGGGGTGACGGTTGGGCCGAAGTCGGCGATCACACCGCGGTTGATGAGTTTCTCGACGCGGGCTTGGACCGTGCCTCTGGCGACACCGAGCAGGCGGGCCAGCTCGGTGAGGCCTATCCGGGGGTTGGCTCGCATCGTCACCAGGAGGCGACTGTCAAGGTCGTCTATGGACACCGCATCAGACTAGGCGATATGACCAGCCATAGGTAGGTCTGACCATGCGATCTTGCGCGGATCGAGTAGTAAAACTGCTCTCTCTTGCCAACGTTTCTTGGGATTGCTGTCATTTTATGTATGTTCGAAGAAGCACAGTACTTCGCACCGGTGGCGACCCGTGACGACGGCACGGTGGAGGTCGAGCTGGCCGCCAGTCACCCCGGGTTCGCCGACCCCGTCTATCGTGCTCGGCGCAACGCCATCGCGGCGCTGGCGGTCGACTACGTGCCGGGTACGCCCATTCCGACGGCCGAGTACACCCCGCAGGAGCACGAGGTGTGGACGCTGGTCAGCCGTGAGCTGGCGACCAAGCACCGCGTGTACGCCACGGCGGAGTATCTGAACGCCGTCGAGAGGCTCGGTCTGCCCCGCGAGAGGATTCCGCAGCTCCAGGAGGTCAGCGAGCTGCTGTATCCGCTCACCGGCTTCCGTTACATCCCCGCCGCGGGGTTGGTGCCGCTGCGTGAGTTCTACGGTGTGCTGGCCGAGGGGTTCTTCCACTCGACGCAGTACATCAGGCACCACTCGACACCGCTCTACACGCCGGAACCTGACGTGATCCACGAGGTGATCGGACACGCCAACTCGCTGGCCTCCGACCGTTACGCGAGGCTGTACCGCCTGGCGGGTGGCGCGGCGCGTCGAGTCGAGAGCGACGCGGCGCTGGAGTTCATCTCGAAGGTCTTCTGGTTCACCCTGGAGTTCGGCGTGATGACCGACCAGGGTGAGCTACGGGCGTACGGCGCGGGCATCCTGTCCTCCTACGGGGAGATCGAGGAGTTCCGCGGGATGGACATCCGGCCGTTGGACGTCGCCCGTATGGGCACCACTCAGTACGACATCACGAAATATCAGGATGTTCTCTTCCGGGCTGACTCTCTGGACCACCTTGAGGACGTGGTCGGAGAATTCTGGGCCACATGTGACGACGAGTCCATCGCCAGGCTGGTAGCCGACGCCCGCTGAGGGACGGCCTCTCAGGCGGCGATCCTCACCGTAGGCCGCCGTCTGAAGACGGAAGGGCTGGAGGCCGGGCCCGCTCGCTGATCAAGGACTTGTCCACTCTTCGGGCTGGGTTTGCCCGCGCCGGCTTCCGTCCTCGTCCGGTGGGATAGACCTCGATCATGGACTGGGGAAGCCCCGATCTGACGACGAGGATGACACGCCGAGCCGCCGTGACGGTCGCCGTGCTGACAACCGGGCTGACATGGGGGTGCGCGCCCGTGGGCGTGACGTCCGCCAAGGCCTTTCCCATGTCGCGGTCGCCCGTTCCGGCGGAGGAACCGGCGCCTTCGGGGGAGGCGCCGAAGGAGGAGCCGAGGAGGACGGTGGCCTCGCCGAAGGTCGTCGCCTCAAGGCTCACCCGGAAGCTCGACCGGTTCCTTTCGGGGCGTGGCGTCCGGGTCGCCGCCGCGGCGCGCGATCTCAGCACCGGCCGCTCGTACGTCTACCACGGTGATCTGCGGTTGCCGACCGCCAGCGTCTCGAAGGTCGACATCCTGATGGCGCTGCTGCTCGACACGCCCTGGCGCGAGCTGGACACGCGGACCAGGCGGGACGCGGAGAGGATGATCCGCATCAGCGACAACGCGGCGGCCGACCGGCTCTACGAGCGCATCGGACTGCAGGACGGTCTGGCGCGGGCGAACCGGAGGTTCGGGCTCGGCGCCACCTACGCTCCACCGGGCCGGTGCGCGGGGCTGTACTGCTGGGGCATCACGCAGACGGTCGCGGAGGACCAGGTCAGGCTTGTCGGGATCCTGGCCGGGCACCGGGACCTGCTGCCGGAAGGGGACCGTGAACAGGTGCTCGGGCTGATGCGAAAGGTGGTCGCCAGGCAGGCGTGGGGAATCAGCGCCGCGGTCTGCGACGGAGGCCGGGTCGCGTTGAAGAACGGCTGGCTGCACCACGTGGCCAACAGGCTCTGGGCCGTCGCCAGTGTCGGCCTGATCCGGGAGCCCGGTCATGACTACGCCGTCGCCGTACTCACCGAGGACGGGCCGAGTAAGGACGCGGGTATCGCGGTGGCCGAGGGGACGGCCAGGCGTGTGCTGGCGGCCTTCCGCGGTGGAGAGTGCGCGAACGGCGCCGGTCGTCCACCGACCGGCGCCGAGGATCAGGCGGCCTTGTCGACCAGCCGGTAACCGACGCCCCTGACGGTCTGGATCAGCTGGTCGTCGGTGTCGCCGAGGCGGGCCCGCAGTCGTTTGACGTGCACCGCGATGGTGTTGGTCGAGGTGGTGTCCGTGGAGTTCCAGACGTGGCGCATTATCTGCTCCCGGGTCACCGTGCGATGCGCGTTGCGCATCAGGTAGTGCAGCAGTTCGAACTCCCGCAGGGGCAGATGGACGGTCCGCCCGCTGACCTTGACCTGGTAGGCGTTGACGTCGAGTTCCACGTTGCCCACCACAAGCGTACGGCGCATGCCAGACTCTCCGGAGAAGGCGGCCTGTACCAGAGGAAGGAGTTCAGGCACGCGGTACGGCCGGGCCACACAGGCGGTGGCGCCGGCCGAGAGTGCCTGGACGGCCTGTTCGGCGTGGTTGTCTCCCACGCCCAGCAGGACGGGTACCGCCCGCGTCAGCCGTACCGCGCGGATGAACTCCACCGCGCCGATGACCGGCAGTGAGGCGCTGACGAGTACCACGTCGGGTTGGAGCGCCCCGGCCTGCAACAGGGCCTGGGCGCCGTCGGCGACGCCCATGACCTCGATTCCCTCGCGTTCGAGGGCGTTGGCCAGACCCTGGACCAGAGCCGATTCCGGATCCGCCACCAGCAGCAGGGGCGCTGTCCGGGTGTCCCCGCTCACCTCGGGTGCCGTCTGCGGCTGGATCACCCGGGTCCTCCTTATGGGGTTGGTTTATCCGAAGCGGCCGGTGATGTAGTCCTCGGTCGCTTTCTGGCTGGGGTTGGTGAAGATGCGGGACGTGTCGTCCATCTCGATCACTCGGCCAGGCTGGCCCTGACCTGCGAGGTTGAAGAACGCGGTACGGTCGCTGACCCGGGCGGCCTGCTGCATGTTGTGCGTCACGATGATGATCGTGAACTGGCTCTTCAGCTCGGACATCAGGTCCTCGATCGCCAGGGTGGAGATCGGGTCGAGGGCGGAGCAGGGCTCGTCCATCAGCAGGACCTCGGGCTTGACCGCGATGGCCCTGGCGATGCACAGGCGTTGCTGCTGACCGCCGGACAGGCCCGCTCCCGGCTTGTTCAGACGGTCCTTGACCTCGTTCCAGAGGTTCGATCCCTTCAGCGAGGTCTCGACGATGCCGTCCATCTCGGACTTGGCGTATCCGCCGTTGAGCTTGAGGCCGGCCGCCACGTTCTCGTAGATCGACATCGTGGGGAACGGGTTGGGGCGCTGGAAGACCATGCCGATCATGCGGCGCACCGAGACAGGCTCGACGTCGGGGGCGTAGAGGTCCTCGCCGTCGAGCAGGACCTTGCCGTCGACGCGAGCGCCGGGGATGACCTCGTGCATGCGGTTCAGCGTCCGCAGGAAGGTGGACTTGCCACATCCGGAGGGGCCGATGAAGGCGGTGATCGACTGAGGCTCGATCGTCATCGAGATGTCCTCGATCGCCTTGTGCTTTCCGTAGTACGCGTCGAGGCTTGAAACCTGGATCTGCTGGCTCATCTGCGACGTTCCTCCTTCCTATCGTCTGGCGGGCGAGCGCCACCAGCCGATGAGGCGCGCCACCAGGTTGAGCAGCATGACGATCAGAATGAGCGTGAGCGCTCCGGCCCACGCCCGGTCAATGGCGACGTCGGTGGGACGGGCCGATTGGTCGAACACATAGAGCGGCAACCCCATCTGCGGCCCGTTGAAGGGGTCGGTGTTGATGGAGTCGGTGAAGAAGACGGTGAGCAGCAGAGGCGCCGTCTCACCCGCGACACGGGCGATGGCCAGCATGACGCCGGTCACGATGCCGGTGAACGCGGTCGGCAGGACGACCTTGACGATCGTCCGCCACTTGGGCACGCCCAGCGCGTACGAGGCCTCGCGCAGGTCGTTGGGGACCAGCAGGAGCATCTCCTCGGCGGAGCGCACCACGGTCGGCATCATCAGGATCGACAGGGCGAGGGCGCCCGCGAAACCGGAGAAGGGCATCCCCAGGGCCAGGATCCAGAAGGCCAGGATGAACAGGCCGGAGACCACGGAGGGGATGCCGGTCATGACGTCGACGAAGAAGCTGATCGCCCGGCTCAGCCGTCCGCCTCTGCCGTACTCGACGAGGTAGATCGCGGTGAGCAGGCCGATGGGGATCGAGATGACCGACGCCAGCAGGACCTGCTCAAGGGTGCCGATGATGGCGTGGTAGGCGCCGCCGCCCGCGTCCCTGGCCCCGACGTTGCGCATCGAGTGGGTCAGGAACTCCATGTTGAGCCTGGCGAAGCCGTTGCTGAGCACCAGCCAGAGGACGGAGAGCAGCGGTACGACGGCGATGGCGAACGACAGGTAGACGAGCCCATGGACGATCTTGTCCTTGGCGCGTCTGCCTGCGGAGATGCGCCGGATCGCGGGCGCGTGCTGGATCGCGGTCATGCGGCTGCTCCGGAGAACTCCTTGCGGCGGGCGACGATCAGGCGTGCCGCCGTGTTGACCAGCAGCGTGATGATGAACAGCACCAGACCGGAGGCGATCAGCGCGCCACGGCCGACCGGACCCGCCTCGGCGAACCCGTTGGCGATGTTGGCGGCGATGCTGTTGCCCTCGGGAGCGAGGATGTGGAAGTTGATGCCGAACGTCGCGGGGAAGATGAGGGCGACGGCGATGGTCTCGCCCATGGCGCGGCCGAGGCCGAGCATGGAGGCGCTGATGACGCCGGGTCGTCCGAAGGGCAGCACCGCGGTCTTGACGACCTCCCAGCGGGTCGCGCCGAGGGCCAGCGCCGCCTCCTCGTGCATCCGCGGCACCTGGAGGAAGACCTCCCGGGAGATCGCCGCGATGATCGGCAGAATCATGATCGCAAGGATGATCGAGGCGGTCATGATCGAGTGGCCGCCGACCGATTCGCCGCCGAACAGCGGGATGAACCCGAGGTACTCGTTGATGAACTCGTAGGGCCCCTGGACGAGCGGGACGAGGAAGATGACGCCCCACAGGCCGTAGATGACGCTGGGTACGGCGGCGAGCAGGTCGATGACGTAGCCCAGGACGCCGGCCAGACGGCGGGGAGCGTAGTGGGAGATGAACAGCGCGACCCCGACGGCCACGGGCACGGCCATGACCAGGGCGAGGAGCGAGCTGAGCAGGGTGCCGAACGCCAGGGCCGCGATACCGAAGGACGGCTCGGTGTTGTTCGGCGTCCAGGTGAGGGTCCCCAGGAAGCTTCCTTGGTTGGCCTGGAGGGCGGGAACCGCCTCGACGATCAGGAAGACGGCGATGGCCGCCATGATCGCCAGCAGGAGGATTCCGGCACCCGTCGAGGCGTATCGGAAGGGGGTCTCACCTCGGCTGCGCCGCGAGGCGGGCCGGCCGGTGGCCGGCCCGCCGTCGCGAGTACGAAGTGACGTGGCCATCAACTTAGGAGATCGCCTCGACGGCGGTGCGGACCTTGGCGACCAGCGTCGCAGGCAGCGGGGCGTAGCCGAGGTTGGTCAGCGCCTGCTGGCCCTCGTCGCTGGCGGTGTAGGTCAGGAAGGCCTTGACGAGCTTGGACTGGTCCTCGGGGAGACCCTTCTCGCAGGTGATCTCGTAGGTCACCAGGACGATCGGGTAGGCGCCTGCGGCCTTGGTCGCGTAGTCGATGCTCAGCTTCAGGTCGTTGCCCTGGCCGGTGATCTCGGCGGCCTCGACCGTCTTGCCCGCGCTCTCCGGGGTCAGCTCGACGAACTCGCCGGAGCCGTTGGCGACCTTGGCCTTGGACAGGCCGGAGTTCTCGGCGAAGGAGAGCTCGACGTAGCTGATCGCGCCGACACCGGTCTTGACCGCCTGCGCGATGCCGTCGGAGCCCTTGGCGCCCTGGCCCTTGGCCTCGGCGGGCCACGCCTTGGCGGGCTCGTACGGCCAGTCGGCGGTCTTGGACAGGAACTTGGTGAAGTTGTCGCTGGTGCCCGACTCCTCCGAGCGGTGGAAGGCCTGGATCGCCGTCGAGGGGAGCTTGGCGTCGGGGTTGTCCTTCTTGATCGCCTCGTCGTCCCACTTGGTGATCTTGCTGTTGAAGATGTCACCGATGGTCTTGGGCGAGAGCTGCAGGTTGTCCACACCGGGCAGGTTGTAGACCACGGCCACGGGGCCGATCACCATGGGGAGGTTGATCGCCTTGCCGGTCTTGCAACGGGCGTCGGCCTGGGCGGGCTCGCCCTTGTCGTCCTTGAGGGCCGAGTCGGAACCCGCGAACGAGACCGTGCCCTGGATGAAGGCCTGGATGCCGGCGCCGGAGCCGCTGGGCTGGTAGTTGAGGCTGACCCCCGAGTTCGCCTGCTGGAAGTTCTTCTTCCACTCGTCGATGGCGTTGGCCTGGGCCGAGGAGCCGGCGGCGTTGATCGTGCCGCTGAGGCCGCCGGAGCCCGATCCGGCCGACGAGGCGTCGGTGGCCGGTGTGGAGCCGTTGGCGGAGCCGCCGTTGTTATCGGTGCCGCACGCAGCGAGCGAGAGCGCGCCAACAAGGGTGACCGCGGCGAGCCGGCCTGCATACTTCACGGTTGGGTTCCTCCCACTAAGTCCTTCAACGTTCAGGAGAGTAGGGAGGCAAGGTGACTCAAAACCGGTAGAAAGATGAACGCAAAATGAATGCATCCGGTCGCTGTCGTGGCGATCCCTTGGGCCGGACTTGGAGCGCTCTCCGGGTGCGGTTGCCGGTGGCATACCCGCCGGACACCAGGATATGGGGGTGCTGAACTGCCCAGACAGGGCCTAACCGGATTGAACGGTTCCCGGGAGGTCGTGAACGATCGAACGGCCCATCAGGTGAACGGCCGGTGATCATCGAGCGAATGCCGGGGCGCCCGGCCGTACCGGGTGGGTTCACCGGGGGCCTGGAAACGGTCTCTTCGAATGGCTTGGCCTGCGGGGCCGAAACCCCGCAGGCGGCGTCACATGGGCAGGGTGAGCGGGCCGCCGCCGAGGCGCTTGAGGGCCTCGGCGTGCAGGAGGCCGTTGCTGCACACCAGGCTGCCGCCGTCCAGGCCGGAGGCTCCGGACAGGTCCGTCCAGATGCCGCCGGCCTCCTCGACGATCACCGTCAGCGCCGCGATGTCCCAGGGGGACAGTTCCGGCTCGGCGGACAGGTCGACCGCCCCCTCGGCGACCAGCATGTGTGACCAGAAGTCGCCGTAGGCGCGGCTGCGCCAGACCGCCCTGTTCAGGTCGAGGAACTCGGGGAGTCTGCCCGCCTCCTCCCACCCGCCGAAGCTGGAGTAGGAGAAGGAGGCGTCGTCGAGACGGGAGACCGAGGAGACCTGGCAACGGGTGGCCTTGGTGAGGCTCTTGCCCGTCCAGGCGCCGCTGCCGTGGGCGGCCCACCAGCGCCGGCCGAGCGCGGGGGCGGAGACCAGTCCGACGACGACCCTGCCCTGGTCCATCAGGGCGATGAGCGTGGCCCAGATGGGGACGCCCCGCACGTAGTTCTTGGTGCCGTCGATCGGGTCGACGATCCAGGAACGGGAGCCGTTCCCGGTGCTGCCGAACTCCTCACCGATCACCGCGTCACGCGGGCGGGCCCGGCCGAGTGTGTTGCGGATGACCTCCTCGACCGCCCGGTCGGCGTCGCTCACCGGTGTGAGGTCCGGCTTGGTCTCGACCTTCAGATCCACGGCCTTGAAGCGGCGCATGGTCAGGTCGTCGGCGGCGTCGGCCAGGACGTGTGCCAGGCGTAGGTCGTCGTTGTAGTCCGTCACGTTGGGCCACGCTATCGCGTCGCCGGTCGGTTATAGGAGGTGGAGGAAGATGCGGGGGGATTGCGGCGCGTCATGCGAATGGTCGGGAACATCGGGTGTTACCCGCGAGTAGCATGCGGTCATGACGTTCGACGTGGGTGCCTTCATGCTGCAGAGCGTTCCGTTCGCACGGACGCTGGACATCACCTTCGACAGGGTCGGGCACGGAATCGCGGTCGCGCGGATGCCCGACCGTCCCGACCTGCGCAACCACGTGGGCGGCCCGCACGCGGGAGCGCTGTTCACCCTCGCCGAGTCCGCCTCCGGCGCCGCGATGCTGTCGGCCTTCGGCGACCAGTTGACCCGGGCCACCCCGCTGGCCGTCGGCGCCGCGGTCCGCTACGTGAAGCTGGCGATGGGCGAGGTCGTCGCCGAGGCGCGCCTTTCGGCCTCCAGGGAGGAGGTCGTGGCCAGGTTGGACGCGGGGGAGCGCCCTGAGTTCGAGGTCGCGGTCACCGTCGGCACGGCCGACGGCACGCCGGTCTGCGAGGTGACCGTCACCTGGACCCTGCGTCCCAACCGCTGAGCCGTACGGGATCAGTCGTCGTCGGCGGCGCCCTCGCGGCTGGCGAGCAGGCGGCGCAGCGAGACGAGCCGGGCGGGGTCGGCGTGGCCCGCCTCGACCCAGGCGTCGAGGGCGCACTCCTCGCCCAGGTGACTGCAGCCCTTCGGGCACTCGACGGTGCCCTCGACCAGGTCGGGGAAGCCCGCCAGGACGGTCTCGACGGACACGTGCGCCAGCCCGAAGCTGCGCACGCCGGGCGTGTCGATGATCCACCCGCCCTCGGGGAGCTCAAGGGCGACGGCCGAGGTCGAGGTGTGGCGGCCCCGGCCGGTCACCGCGTTGACGTGGGAGACGGCCCGGTTGGCGTCCGGGACCAGGGCGTTGACCAGGGTCGACTTGCCCACGCCCGAATGGCCGACCAGCACGCTGACCCGGTCGAGGAGGCGATGCCTGATCTCGTCGAGAGGACCGCCCTTGTGCAGCACCACGTACGGCACGCCCAGCGGGGCGTAGAGGGAGACCAGATCCTCCGGTGAGGACAGGTCGGCCTTGGTGAGGCACAGCATCGGCTCGATGTCGGCGTCGAACGCCGCGACCAGCATCCGGTCGATCATGCGGGGCCGGGGCGGCGGGTCCGCCAGGGCCGTCACGATCACGAGCTGGTCGGCGTTGGCGACCACGGGACGCTCGATGCCGTCGGTGTTGTCGGTGTCGTCCGCGGAACGGCGGAGCATGGAGCTGCGGGGCTCGACGCGGACGACCCGGGCCAGCGTGTCGGAGTCGCCGGAGACGTCCCCGACCAGGGCGACCCGGTCACCGACCACGATGCCCTTGCGGCCCAGCTCTCTGGCCTTCATGGCGACGACGATCCGGCTGTCCTTCTTCGGCGGCTCGACCAGGCAGGTGTATCGGCCGCGGTCGACCGCGACCACGAAGCCCTCGACCGCGTCCTCGTGCGCAGGACGAATCCGCGTCCGGGGCCGGGAGCCCTTCCCCGGCCGGATCCTGACGTCGTCCTCGTCGTACTCCCGTTTTCTCAGTTTCGCCGCCTCGATCCGTCCATGACCCCGAAGACCCGGAACCTGGTCCTCAACGCGTCTCCCGCAGCATGTCCGCCCACATGGAGGCGAACTCGGGCAGGGTCTTGCCGGTGGTCGCGATGTCCTCGACCTCGACACCGGGCACCGCCAGGCCGATCACCGCGCCCGCGGTCGCCATCCTGTGGTCGGCGTAGGAGTGGAAGACGCCGCCTCTGAGCGGACGCGGCCTGATCTCCAGGCCGTCCGCCGTCTCGTTCGCGTCGCCGCCGAGTCCGTTGATCTCCGCGACCAGGGCGGCCAGGCGGTCGGTCTCGTGTCCGCGGATGTGGGCGACGCCGCCGATGCGGCTGGGCGAGTCGGCCAGCGCGGCCAGCGCGGCGATCGTCGGGGTCAGCTCGGCCACGTCACGCAGGTCGGCCTCGATGCCGTGGACGCTCCCGGTGCCGGTGACCGTCAGGCCGAGCGGAGTGTGCTCGACCGAGGCGCCCATGTCCGCCAGCAGGCTTCTGAGCTGGTCGCCCGGCTGTGTCGTGTTCGTCGGCCAGTCCGGCACGGTGACCGAGCCACCCGTGATCATCGCGGCGGCGAGGAACGGCGCCGCGTTCGACAGGTCGGGTTCGACGGTGAAGTCCCTGGCCGCGATCGGCCCGGGCTCGACCCGCCAGACGTCGGGCTCGGAGTCGTCGACGTGGACGCCGTACTCGCGCAGCATCGAGACGGTCATCAGGATGTGCGGCTGTGAGGGGATGGGCGGGCCCTGGTGCCGTACGGTGACGCCCTTGTCGAAGCGGGCACCGGTCAGCAGCAGGCCGGAGAGGAACTGCGAGGAGCCGGAGGCGTCGAGCGTGACCTCGCCGCCGGACAGCGGGCCGCGTACGGTGAACGGCAGCGCGTCGCCGCGCACCTGGGCGCCGAGGGCGCGCAGCGCGTCCAGGATCACCCCCATGGGGCGTTTGCGCGCGTGCGGGTCGCCGTCGAAGGAGACCTCACCGTCGGCCAGCGCGGCCACCGGCGGCACGAACCGCATCACCGTGCCCGCCAGCCCCACCTCGATGTGCGCCCCGCCGACGACCGGACCGGGGGTGATGGTCCAGTCGGAGCTTGAGGCGCTCTCGCCGGACGGGGTCATCGTGGCGCCGAGCGCCCGCAGGGCCTGGGCCATGAGGTCGGAGTCACGGCTGCGCAGCGCCCGCCGTACGGTGCCGGGGCCCTCTGCCAGCGTGGCGAGCAGCAGCGCGCGGTTGGTCACGGACTTCGACCCGGGAAGGGAGACGGTCGCGTGGACGGGAGAGGTCGCGGTAGGTGCGGGCCACAGCGGAGCGGACATGGGCAAAAGCCTACCGGGATGAGGGGCCCGCGCCTTCGAAGGCGTGGCAAGGTGGGGGATATGTGCGGGAGATACGCGTCCACGCGACCGAAGCAGGAGCTGCTCGAGGAGTTCGAGGTCGAACTGGACGGCGCCGCGGAGGAGGACCTGGGGCCGGACTACAACGTCGCGCCGACCAAGCCGGTCTACGCGATCCTCAGCCGCGTGCCCAAGGAGGGTCCGGGTGACCGGGCGGTACGGCAGCTGCGGATCGTCAAATGGGGACTGGTCCCGGCCTGGGCGAAGGACCCGTCGATCGGCTCGAAGATGATCAACGCGCGGGTGGAGACGATCGCGGAGAAGCCGTCCTTCCGCAGGGCGTTCGCCCAGCGCAGGTGCCTGCTGCCCGCGGACGGCTACTACGAGTGGGCGGTGCTTGAGGAGGGCGGGACAGCCAAGAGGCCGAAGAAGCAGCCCTATTTCATCCACCCCGCCGACGGCGAGGTCATGGCGATGGCGGGGATCTACGAGTTCTGGCGTGACAAGGGCAGGGCCGAGGACGATCCGCTCGCCTGGCTGACGACCTGCGCGGTCGTCACCACCACGGCCCGTGACGAACTGGGCGCCATCCACGAGCGGATGCCGATGCTGATCGAGCGGGACCGCTGGGCGCAGTGGCTCGACCCCGGCGTCCCCGAGGCGGAGGAGTTCCTGGTGCCCGCCGCCTCGGCGGGGCTGACGGCCTATCCCGTCTCAAGCGCGGTGAACTCGGTGCGCAACAACGGTCCCGAACTCGTGGAGCCGCTCCCCGAGGACCAAGGAGACGGTCAGGCGTTGTTCTGAAAGAGCCGGGAAAGGAAACCTCTCGGTAAACGGTGTGGAAACCCTCCGTAGCGGGCATCCGCTGAGGGAGCGATGCCTCATGGCGCCATCGGTGGGGCGTTCGCCCACAGACCTCATCGTCTTGCCGCCTGACGGGAGAAGTCGGGGAAATCCCTTCACAGGCCGCCCCCACCCTGCGGAGGTGCGGATTCGTGGACGCCGCGACCGTGCGCATGCGCCTGGAGAGCATGCTCGCCGAGCTCGACCGATCCATCGGGGTTCTGCGAGGGGACCCACTGGCCGGATGGGAACGTTCCCTCGCGGACGCCGGATCCGTCCTGACCGACGCCGACCGGACCCTGGCCATGCTGGAGGCGGCGACCGTGCAGCGTCGCGCGGTCGCCGACGCGCTCAGACGTCTGGAGGAGGGGGTCTACGGTCGTTGCGCCGACTGCGGCCAGGCCGTACCGGAGGGCAGGCTTGAGGCGCGCCCCGAGGCCGCCCGCTGTGTCCGGTGTCAGTCGCGGCGCGAACGCCGTCGCTGAACGCTCCTCACACCCGTCTGGCGCTGGCCACCAGGTGGATGCCGACGGTGTCGTCGTCGTCCGGGTGCGCCTCAAGCTCGGTGTTGACCAGCCAGGTGAGCGCCCTGGAGTCGGAGGCCAGGACGTGGTCGACCGTCGAGGGGGACAGCACCGTGCGGGGCCGTATCCACTCGACCTCCAGCCCCGCGCCGGTGAGCAGCTCGCGGAGCTGGCCGCTGCTGAAGCAGCGGGTGATGCTGCCGTCCGGCCAGGGCACGAGCATGACCTCGTCCGTCTGGCGCAGGTGGGCCCAGTAGTTCTGCTCGGCGAGGATCGCCATCCCCAGCACCAGGGAGTCGACGCAGACCAGGGCCCGCCCGCCGGGGCGCAGCACCCTGGCGACGTCGCCCATCGCGGACTCGGCCATGAGCTCGACCGACATCGCGCGCTCCTCGGCGAGCACGGCGTCCATACTCTCGTCGGGCAGGAAGCGCAGGTCGTCGGCACGTACCTGGCGGACCTTCGAGGCGTCGTGCAGCGCCTGTCCCTCGACGGCCCTGCGGAAGTCGACGACCTCCAGCACCCGGTGCCCGGCTCTGGCGGCCTGGGCGGACCAGCGGCCCCTGCCCCCGGACAGGTCGAGGACGGTCGAGGGGCTCTCCGGCAGCCAGCGGCTCAGTTGCTCGGCGGCTACGGCTCGGTAAAAGGTCCAGTACGGCCCGAGCGTTCCTGAGCCGTTCAGCTCTTCGGCCGGGATGGGCAGCACAAGCGGCTCCTGGCGTCTGGTTTCCGGTGGTCTCCAGTACCTACCGGTACGTATGGTTTTCCCCACACCGGGGTGTTCGTCACCTTCTATCTTGTGGGAACAGATGGCCGGGCGGGGGTGTTGCAGCGGACAACACAGATCCTTTCGGGAGGTTGGCCAGCCGATGCTCGCCTTGATCGAACCCGTCGTCCGCCCCGGTGATCGGTCATTCCCTGATGAGCGGGTATTCTCCGCTCAGTACGGCGTCCCGCGTCAGCAGGACTCCGGCGATACTAAGGGGGTGGGTCCGGTCCCTGCGACAGACGAGGAGACTCTGGAGCAGCGGAGCGCGCGGTTCGAACGGGATGTCATGCCCTATCTCGACCAGCTTTACTCCGCGGCCCTTCGGATGACCCGGAACCCGGCGGATGCCGAAGACCTCCTTCAGGAGACCTTCGCCAAGGCCTTCGCGTCCTTCCACCAGTTCCAGGAAGGCACGAACCTCAAGGCCTGGCTGTACCGCATCCTGACCAACACCTTCATCAACAGCTACCGCAAGAAGCAGCGGGAGCCCAAGCAGTCGGGCGCCGAGGAGATCGAGGACTGGCAGCTCGCCAGGGCCGAGTCGCACACCTCCGGCGGCCTGAAGTCGGCGGAGATCGAGGCGCTCGAACACCTCCCCGACAGTGACGTCAAGCAGGCGCTCGCCGCCCTGCCCGAGGAGTTCCGCATCGCGGTCTACCTCGCCGACGTGGAGGGCTTCCCCTACAAGGAAATCGCCGACATCATGGGCACGCCCATCGGGACCGTGATGTCGAGGCTGCACCGTGGCAGGCGTCAGCTGCGGACGCAACTTGAGGACTACGCCCGTGAGCGTGGTCTGGTCCCCGCGGAGGGTGCGAAGTGAGCGAGCACGGCGACTTCTGTGGCGAGGTGATCGCATGAGCTGTGGAAAGCCCCACGCCACCGACTGCCGGGACGTCCTGGAGAAGGTCTACACCTACCTCGACGGCGAGCTGGACGAGGGCAACTGCGCCGACATCCGCGTGCACCTGGACGAGTGCGGTCCCTGCCTGGAGGAGTACGGTCTCGAACAGGTGGTCAAGCAGCTGATCGCCAAACACTGCGGCTGTGACAAGGCCTCCGAGGACCTGCGTGCCAAGGTGCTCGGCCGGATCGAGCAGGTCCGCTCCGAACTGAGGGGCTGACCTCTTAGGATCTCTCGTACGGCTGTGCCACACGAGAGACCTGGGGGTTGGGCATGCGGATACTCGTCACCGGTGGGGCCGGGTTCATCGGTTCCACCCTGGTCGACCGGCTGCTGGCCGACGGCCACGAGGTCACCGCGGTCGACGACCTGTCCGGTGGAGACCGGGGCAACCTCGCCGCCGCGGCCGAGAGCCCGCGCTTCTCCCTGCACGAGATGGACATCCGCGACCCGGCCCTGATCGGCCTGGCCGCCGAGGTCAGGCCCGAGGTGATCTGTCACCTGGCCGCGCAGATCAGTGTGCGCAAGAGCGTGGCCGACCCCGTCCACGACGCCAGGCTGAACGTCGAGGGGACCGCCTCGGTGCTGACCGCCGCCCACCGAGGTGGCACCAGGAAGGTCGTCCTCGCCTCCTCCGTCGCCGTGTACGGCAGGCCCGCCGTCATCCCGGTGCCCGGGGACGCGGCCACCGACCCGCGCTCGCCGTACGCGGCGTCCAAGCTCAGCGCGGAGACCTACCTGGCGACCTTCAGGGCGTTGTACGGCATCGAGTACACCACGCTCGTGCTCGCCAACGTCTACGGCCCGCGCCAGTCTCCGCAGGGGGAGGCGGGGGTGGTGGCCATCTTCACCGACGCCCTGCTCAACGGCACCCCCACGGTCGTGTACGGCGACGGCACCCAGACCCGTGACTACGTGTTCGTCGACGACGTGGTGGACGGCTTCGCGCGGGCCTGCGGGCAGGAGGGCGACGGCCGCAGGTTCAACCTGGGCACGGGCGTCGAGACGACGGACCGGGCACTGCACTCCCTGGTCGCCGCCGCGGCGGGGGCCCCCGACGCGCCGGACAGCGCGCCGGCCAGGCTCGGTGACCTGCCGGCGATGGCGGTCGACCCCACCCCGGCGTTCGAGGGCCTCGGCTGGCGGCCGGGAACGGACCTGGCCGCCGGGCTGAAGGTCACCGTCGACTGGGCCAGGGCCAGGCGTACGGCGCCGTAACGGGTGCGAGCCGTACGGGATGGTCCGTGATGGCGTGGGGTGATGGATTGGTTACGCTTTGCTTGCGATTCCACGTCTGCCGGTCTTGGCCTGTTCGGCTTCTGTAGCCTGAGTGGGAAATCGACATGGAGGCAGCGCATGTTGAAGGAAACGGTCACCCCCATCCGACTGGGGATCTCCTGGACCTGAGCACGCGCGCGTAGGACCCCAAGGGTGGCCGCTTTGCGTGGACTGCCGTGGTTTGCCAAGGTCTATTTGGTCGCTGTGATCGGAGTGGCGTGCGCGCTGCTCGGATACAGCGTGGCGGGAAGCGATCGTCTGGAGTGGCTCGACTGGTCGAACCTCCTGGTGCTGGCCCTGCTGTTCCTGGTGTGCGAGTCGGTGCCGACCCTGCTCAACGTCAAGCAGGCGGCGGTCTCGGTCAGCTTCTCGGCCGCGCTCGCCGCCGTGGTGCTCGTCGGGCCGCAGGGCGCCGCGCTGGTCGGCATGACGGCCGTCTTCAGCGTGCGTCCCGGGCTGCCGCTGGTCAAGCGCCTGTTCAACGGCGCCCAGTTCGCCATCTGCGGTTACGCCGCGGGCTGCGCCTACGAGTGGCTCGGCGGCAGGGCCAGGCTGCCGGACATCGCCGGGTTCGACGACCTGATCGTGCCGTTCGCCGGGGCCGCGGCTGTCTTCGTGCCGCTCAACTTCGTCCTCATCGCGATCGTCCTGGTCGTCACCGGGCAGGCCGACCAGGTGCCTCCGCTGCGGGGACTGGCCCAGTTCATGGTCTCCTACCTGGGTTACGCCACCTTCGGACTGCTGATCGCCGGGCTGTGGGCCACGGTCAACTCGATCTCCGCGGTGCTCGTGCTGCTGCCGCTCTTCGTCGCCCGCTGGGCCTTCGGCCAGTACCTCGCCCAGCAACGCTCCTACGACGCCACGATCGCCGCGCTGTGCCAGGCGGTGGAGACCAAGGACTACTACACCCGAGGCCACTGCACCCGGGTCTCGCTGGCCTCCGGGATGATCGCCCAGGAGATCGGCATGGGCTCCGAGAGGTTGCGGGCGATTCGCTACGCCGGGATGCTGCACGACGTGGGCAAGCTGGGAGTGCCGACCAAGGTGCTGCAGAAGGACGGGCCGCTCACCGAGGAGGAGTACGCCGCCATCCAGCTGCACCCGATGCGCGGACTGGAGATCGTGCGGGGCATCGACTTCCTCGACGAGGCGTTCGCCGGGATCATGCACCACCATGAGCGGCAGGACGGAAAGGGGTACCCGATGGGGCTGGCCGGGGAGGAGATACCGGAGTTCGCCCGGATCATCGCGGTCGCCGACGCCTTCGACTCGATGACCTCCGACCGCTCCTACCGGGGCGCCCGGCCCGTGGAGGTGGCCATGGCCGAACTGCGCAAGGGGGCGGGTACCCAGTTCGACCCGGAGATGGTCGTCGCCTTCACCAAGGCCGTCGACCGTCACGGCTGGGAGGCGCCGCGCAAGGTCGTCGCGCCCCCCGAGGACACGGCGGAGACGACCGCCAAGGACCACGACGATCCGACGATGCCCATCCAGGTGGTGCCCGAGCGGTGAGCAGCACCACCACGACAACCCTGGCCACCAGGACGTTCCGGCGGCTCGACTCCGGTCAGCTCCTGCTGATCTGCGCGGCCGGTCTGCTGGCGGTCGCCGGGGTCGCGCACACGGCCGCGACCGGTCTGACCGCCCCCAGCGTCGCCGTCGGGTTCGGCGCGCTGATCGCCGCGGGTGAGCTGGCCAGGCTCACGATGCCGGGCAACAGGGAGGTCGCGCCGATCGGCGCCGCCGCCGCCCTGGGCTACACGTTGCTGCTGGATCTGGGGGGCGTCCCGGCCCGGCACACGGCCCTGCAGGTCATCGCGGTGCTGACGGTCGGCATGATCGCCGGTGCGCTGCCGCATCTGGCGGTCGGCAGGCCGCCGAGCCCGGACGCCATGGCGCGCAGGCTGTTCACCGGCGCCCTGCTCGCCCTGGCCTACCGGCCGTTGGCCGGTCCGCTGTTCGAACTGGCCAAACGTCCGGAGGGGGGCTGGTGGCCCGCCCTCGGGGTGATGGGCCTGCTCGTCCTGGTGATGGTGCTGGTCGACGTGCTGCTGGCCGCCGTGCTGCGGGCCGAGCAGGTGCGGGCAGCCTTCGGCGTCGCCGTACAGGACGAGCTGCGGATGGCGGCTCCGCTGTGGGCGGCGGTTGCGGCCTCGGGCATCCTGCTCGCGCTGGCCTCGCACAGCATGGACATGGCCGCGCTGCTGGTCTTCGCCGCGCCCCTGCTGGTCACCCAGGTGGCCTTCCGTAAGTACGCCGGGATCAGGGCGACCTACCTGCAGACGGTCAGGGCGCTGGCGCGGGTGACCGAGGTCGGCGGTTACGTCGAGCCGGGGCACTCCCACCGGGTCAGCCGCCTGGCCGTGGCGACCGGCCGTGAGCTGGGCATGGCCGAGCCCGAGCTGCTCGACCTGGAGTACGCCGCGCTCATGCACGACATCGGGCAGTTGTCCCTGCGCGACCCGATCCCCGGCGGGGCCACGGTCCTCACCGAGCCCGAGCAGGCCAGGCGCATCGCCGAACTCGGGGCGGAGGTGATCCGCCAGACCGGGGTGCTCGACCGCGTCGCCGAGATCGTCCGGCGTCAGTGCGATGGCTGCGCGGAGAACCCGCCGGTGGCCAGCCGTGTCATCAAGGCGGCCAACGCCTACGACGACCTGGTCGGCGGGTCCGTCGACCGCGACCGGGCGGGGGCGGCGCTCGAACGGCTCCACCTCGGTGCGGGGGAGGAGTACGACCCCGAGGTCGTCGAGGCCATGACCCGCGTCGTCGGCAGGCTGGCCTGCCTCAACAGACTTTGAGCCGTACGGTTTCCTCGCACTGTTGTGGGTTTCCTACAGATCGTGTTGCCGTGATCGGTGGCTCAGACGAAGGGCCGAGTGGGGAAGCCGGTCATAAGGTGGAGCGGTCGAAAGGGGTCCACCACAGTGTTCGAGTCCGTTCTGGTCGCCAACCGCGGCGAAATCGCACGACGGATCATCCGTACGGTCCAGCGCATGGGCCTGCGGGCCATCGCGGTGTATTCCGAGGCAGACGCGGATCTGCCGTTCGTCAGGGAGGCCGACGAGGCGATCCTTCTGGGGCCCGCGAACCCGGCGCAGAGCTACCTCGACGCGGAGAAGGTCCTGCGGGCCGCCCGTGAGTCGGGCGCGCAGGCGATCCACCCCGGGTACGGCTTCTTCTCGGAGAACGCCGCGTTCGCCAGGGCCGTGGCCGAGGCGGGAATTGTCTGGATCGGCCCATCTCCCGAGGCGATCGAGCGGATGGGCGACAAGATCAACGCCAGGAACCTCATGGAGGAGGCGGGCGTGCCCGTCGCCGCGGGAACCCGTACCCCGGTCACCGACCTGGAGCAGGCGGTCGCGGCGGCCGAGGAGATCGGCTACCCCCTGATGGTGAAGACGGCCGGGGGCGGCGGCGGCATCGGCATGGGCGTCGCCCACGACGCCGAGGGGCTGGCCAAGGCGTTCGAACAGGCGTCGAGGGCGGCGGCCCGCTTCGGCGGGACACCCGCCATCCTGCTTGAGCACTACATCGAACGGGCCCGCCACGTCGAGGTGCAGATCCTCGGCCTGACCGACGGCACCGTCCTCGCTCTGGGCGAGCGTGACTGCTCGGTGCAGCGCCGTCACCAGAAGGTCGTCGAGGAGAGCCCGTCCCCCGGCATCACCCAGGAACTGCGCGAGCGCATGCTGGCCGCCGCGGTCAGGGCCGGCGAGGCGGTCGGCTACCTCGGCGCGGGCACCGTCGAGTGTCTGGTCGACGCCGACAAGCAGGACTTCGTGTTCCTGGAGATGAACACCAGGCTCCAGGTCGAGCATCCGGTGACCGAACTCGTCACCGGGATCGACCTGGTCGAGCAGCAGCTGCGGATCGCCGCGGGTGAGCGGACCGACCTCGACGCCACCCCGCGTGGCCACGCGATCGAGTTCCGGGTCTACGCCGAGGACCCCAAGCGTTTCTTCCCCGGCCCCGGCAAGATCGCCGTCTGGTCGGAGCCGTCCGGTGAGGGCGTCAGGGTCGACTCGGGCTACACCGAGGGCAACACGGTCACCCCGTTCTACGACCCGCTGATGGCCAAGCTGTGCGTGTACGGCCAGACCCGGGCCGAGGCCCTGGAACGCGCCCGCGGGGCGGTGGCGGACTTCAAGGTCGAGGGACCGAAGAACAACCTGCCGTTCTGCGCGGAGCTGCTGGAACACCCCGAGTTCGTTGACGGGAGCTACGACACCGGGCTGGTCTCCCGGATGAGGGCCTGAGTCATCCCGTCTGGCACAGTTGAATCACAGTGATTGATAGGAGTTTCCGGTGGCTGAAGTACACGCTGAGATGGTGGCCAACGTCTGGAAGGTCCTCGTCTCCGAGGGCGACACCGTCGAGGACGGTGACACCCTGGTCATCCTTGAGTCCATGAAGATGGAGATCCCCGTCATCGCCGAGGACGAGGGGGTCATCGCCCAGCTCAAGGTGGCCGAGGGCGACGTCATCCAGGAGGGCGACCTCATCGCCGTCATCGAGTAGCCCCGCGGGGTGGACGGCGCGGCCGGGGGTCAGCGGGTGAGACCGGCGAGGAAACGCTCGCGGTCGACGATCACCCGCTCCACCGTGCCCGTCGCGACGACGGAGTCGCGGTCGCGGGCGGTGAAGACGAACGACAGGCGACGGCCCTCGACCGCGGTGAGCTCGGCGCTGATCTCGACGTGGGCGCCGACCGGGCTCGCGGCCAGGTGTTCCAGCGTGACCTTCGTCCCCACGGAGGTCTGACCGGGTCCGAGGGCGTCCCCGATCGCCTGGACGGTCGCGCGTTCTGCGAAGGCGAGCAGCCGCGGGGTGGCCAGCACGGGGACGTCCCCGCTGCCGACCTTCGTCGCGGTGTCGCTCCTCTCGACCATGATGAGCAGCCGGGCGTGCATACCGGGAGCGAGCGTCATGCGGGCCAGCATAGGGTCTGATCCTGTGACCCCCTACTGCGATCACTGCGGTCGTCCTTCGGATGAGGGAGACCACGCGGCCTGTCTCGCCGCCCGTGCCTTCGAGCCGCCCCGCTACTGCGCCCGCTGCCGCCGCCGAATGGTGGTTCAGGTGACTGTGCGTGGCTGGTCGGCGCGTTGTTCGGAACACGGCTCGCTGAGCGGCTGATCGCGACTGTCCTGACCTGCCGTTTTCTGGTCGTGACCGCCAAAGTGGCTTCGTCCCCCGGCGGGTAAAGCCACAATCTGTACAATTACCGCAAAGATTTTGAGATTTGTGCCATGCTACGGCACGCGCCTTTAACAAGCTGTCCGGCCCACAGGGTTTCGTGACTTCGCCGTGACGTTGCCGCGATACAAATCCGCTTTGTTGGAGAGCCCTGAGGCGGGAGCGGAGAGGGTTACGGGGGATTTTCATGGTGGCCCAAGGCACGACGCTGGCGGGGCGGTATCGCCTGGATACCCGCATCGGCGCCGGCGGTATGGGCGAGGTCTGGCGCGGCGAGGACATCGTCCTGGCCAGGACGGTCGCCGTCAAGGTGCTGTTGCCCGGCCGTACCGACGATCCGGGCTTCCTGGTGCGGTTCCAGGGCGAGGCCCGGGCGATGGCGACGATCAACCACCCCGGAGTGGTCGAGGTCTATGACTACGGGGTTCACGAGGTGCCCGGCGCGGGGGCGACGGCATACCTGGTGATGAAGTTCGTCGACGGGGAGCCGCTCGACCGGCTGCTCGCGCGTCTGGGGAGCATCGCGCCGGGGGCGGCGATGGAGCTCATCGCCCAGGCGGCCTCTGCCCTGCAGGCCGTACACGAGCAGGGCATCGTCCACCGCGACATCAAGCCGGGAAACCTGCTGGTCCGCTCGGACGGCACTCTCGTGCTCACCGACTTCGGCATCGCCAGGTCGGACGCCGCGAGCAGGCTCACCGACGCGGGCATGGTGCTGGGCACCGCCGCCTACTGCGCCCCTGAGCAGGCGGAGGGCGCACCCGTCACACCGGCCGTGGACATCTACGCGCTCGGGGTGGTCGCCTACGAGTGCCTGGCCGGGCAGCGGCCCTTCGACGGTGACACACCGGTCACCATCGCGCTCAAACACATCCGCGAGGAGCCTCCCGCGCTGCCGCCGCACATCCCGCCCGGGGTGCGGGCACTGGTCGAGCGGGCGCTGTCCAAGGACCCGGCCCGGCGTTTCCCGAGCGGTGCCGCGATGAGCGCCGCCGCCAGGCAGGCCACGGCGGCTCCCGGCCAGCAGGGTGGTATGGCGGGCACTCCGCCTCCGGCGGTGCAGGAGACCGCCTGGCAGCCCGCGCCGCAGCCGGGTCCGCCGATGACGGGGCCCGCGACCACGCCTCCCCAGGAGAGTTCGCCACGGAGCCCGGCCACCGAGGTCGCCGTCTCCGTCCCCGGACGTGGTCGCCGGGCTTTACGCAAGCCACGGCGTAAGGGCGGGACGATCGCGGTGTTCGCCGTCGCGGGCGTGGCGTGCGCCGGGCTCGTCGGGATCGCGATCAACGCGATGGCCGCGGGGGAGACCGGCCCCACCAAGGACACCCAGGGCATGGTGGTCCCGACCGTGAGCACCTCCGCCGCGAAGCCTCCGTCCACCCACAGGCCGCCCAAGACGACCGCCCCAACGGTGAGGCCCACCCAGGACGACGAGCCGAAGCCCACCCCGACGCGGACCCCCACTCCGACGGAGACCGAATCCGACGAGCCGGAGGAGCCAACGGCAAAGCCGACGAAGACGGCTGACAACCCGAAACCGTCCTCGTCCCCGACTCACTCGCCGAGCGCGACCGCGACGCCGGTGGTGAAGAAGAAGGTGCCGAGCGTGATGGGCCTCAACGAGGAGGCGGCCAAGGCGGTGCTCAAGAAGGCCGGTTTCAAGGCGGCCTCAAGCATCGGCCCCGACGTCGACGTCACCCAGTGCATGAAGGTGGTCGAGCAGCGGCCCGGCGCGGGCACCATGTGGGACGCGAAGCGGCCGGTGGACATCACCCTGGTCAACGACGCCTGCCCGTCGAGCCCGAGCCCGAGCCCGAGCACCTCCTGATCTGGACGGCCCCGGCGATCCGGGGCCGTTCAGACCCCGGTCGTGTTGCGGGGGTAGGCGATCGCCGGATCGGTGGCGATGTTCACCATGTACGGCACGCCGGAGTCGAAGGCCCGGCGCAGCGCGGGACCGATCTCCGCCGGGTCGGTGACCAGCTCACCACCCCCGCCGAGTGCCGTCACCACCTCGTCGTATCGGCACTGCGGCTGCAACTCGGCCGCCACGTCGTAGCCGTACAGCAGCCGCATGGGGTGCTTCTCCAGGCCCCAGATGCCGTTGTTGCCGCAGATCATCACGACCGGCAGGCGGTGCCGGACGAGCGTGTCCACATCCATCAGCGAGAACCCGGCGGCGCCGTCGCCGAGCAGCAACGCCACCTGGGAGGATGGCCTGGCCAGGCGGGCGGCGATGGAGTAGCCGAGGCCGGTGCCCAGACAGCCGTAGGGGCCGGGGTCGAGCCAGTTGCCCGGCTGCCTCGGCTCGACGTACTTGCCCGCGTAGGAGACGAAGTCGCCACCGTCGCCGATCACCACGGCGTCGTCGGCGAGGATCTTGTTCAGCTCACCGTAGATCCGCATCGGGTGGATCGGGTCGGCGCCGGAGGCCAGCAGTTCGGCGTCCCCGGCGACCGCGGCGTCGGCGGCCTCCCTCAACCTCGACAGCCACGGCGCGTACGCCTTGGGGGAGACGCCCGCCTCGCCGCAGGCCGTACCGAGACCCCAGAAGACCAGCGACAGGTCACCCGCGGCGGCACCGGAGGGCTGCATGTGGGGGGTCAGCTGCGACGGCGCGTCGGCCAGGTGCACGACCCTGGCGAGCGGGGTGCCGTTCTTGCCGCCGAACCAGCCGTAGGCGAGCCGGAAGTCCAGCGGGGCGCCCGCGACGATCACCAGGTCGGCCTGGGAGAAGGCCAGGCCGCGGGCGCGGGTGACCAGGAGTTCGTGGCCCGCGGGAAGGATGCCACGACCCTGTCCGTTGGGGATGACCGGCAGGCGGAACTCCTCGGCGAAGCCCCTGGCGACCTCCTCCGCCCGGTCCATCCACACGTCGGAGCCGAGCACCAGCACCGGGCGTTCGGCCTCGGCGAGCAGGGCGGCGATACCGGCGAGCGCGTCGGGATCGGGTTCGAGCGGTGAGGGGGTCAGGGTCCTGGTCGCGTGTTCGAGCGGGGGAGCCGGGGAGAACAGGTCGTCCATGTGGAAGTCGAGGAAGACCGGCCCCCGGTGCGGGGCGAGGGCGGTCCTGAAGGCCATCTCCACGTCCTCGCCGACGGAGTCGGGCCCGGAGCCGGTGAAGGCCAGTTTGGTGATCGGAGCCAGCAACGGCGGGTGGTCCATCTCCTGCAGTGCGCCGGAGCCCCAGCGCGACCTCGGCGCCCTGCCTCCCATGATCACGACGGGGGAGCCGTTGGCGTGCGCGGTCGCCACGCCGCTGACGCCGTTGGTGACGCCGGGGCCCGCGGTGAGCACGGCCAGACCCGGCCTGCGGGTCAGCCTGGCCGTCGCCTCGGCCGCGAAGACCGCGCTCTGCTCGTGCCGTACGTCGAGGATCGGCACGCCCTCGTGGACCGCCCCGTCGTACAGCGGGAAGACGTGCCCGCCGGACAGGGTGAACATGGTCTCGATCCCGTAGGCCTTGGAGACGGCGACCGCGATGTCGCCCGCGTGCTTTGGAGACTCCATATCGCGCAACCTACCAGTCAGTCACTTAGCCGGACAGTGATTGGAGACCCTGCCCAGATTCCCCCCGGCTAACGCTCTGACCACCTGTCACATGGGGGAACCCGCTCCTCGGACGGCACCGGGAGCGGGTTCCTCGGCTCACAGGGTCTCGGAGAGCGCCTTGATCGGCATCCGCAGGTCGGCCAGCAGGTTGAGGTCCGCCTCGGGGGTACGGCCGAGCGTGGTGAGGTAGTTGCCGACGATGATCGCGTTGATCCCGCCGAGCATGCCGTCACGGGTGCCCAGGTCGCCCAGCGTCAGCTCCCTGCCGCCCGCGTAGCGCAGGATCGTGCGGGGCAGCGCCAGTCTGAAGGTCGCGATCGTCCTGAGCGCCTCGGTACCCGTCAGCAGCGGGAACGACTCGAAGGGCGTGCCGGGACGGGGGTTGAGGAAGTTCAGCGGGACCTCGTCGGGCTGGAGTTCGCCGAGCTGTCCGGCGAACTCGGCCCGCTGCTCCAGCGTCTCGCCCATGCCGACGATGCCGCCGCAGCACAGCTCCATCCCGGCCTCGCGCACCATCAGACAGGTGTCCCAGCGTTCCTGCCAGCTGTGGGTGGTGACGACCTTGTCGAAATGCGACCTGGCGGTCTCCAGGTTGTGGTTGTAACGGTGCACGCCCATCCCGGCCAGCTCGTCGACCTGCTCCTGGGTGAGCATGCCCAGGGAGCAGGCGACGTTGATGTCGACGGCCTGCCTGATCGCCTCGACCCCCTCGCGGACCTGGTCCATCAGCCGCCGGTCGGGGCCGCGCACCGCGGCCACGATGCAGAACTCCGTCGCCCCCGTCGCCGCGGTCTCCTTGGCCGCCTGGACCAGGGACGGGATGTCCAGCCACGCGGCGCGGACCGGTGAACTGAACTGCCCGGACTGGGAGCAGAAATGGCAGTCCTCCGGGCAGCCGCCCGTCTTGAGGGAGATGATCCCCTCGACCTCGACTTCGGGGCCGCACCACTTCACACGTACCTCGTGCGCGAGCGCCAGCAGGTCGGAAACTCGCTCTTCGGGTAACTCCAGACACCGCAGGGCCTGTCCGGCGTCGAGTCCTCTGCCTTCCTCAAGCACCTGGACGCGGGCGATGTCGAGTATGTCGCTCATGCTGCTCCACTCTGAAGGCCGTCGGCTACGGCTAGAGCCTAAATGTGGATCTGAAGGCTGAGGAGTCGAAGCCCCCTCCCAGCACGGGGGCAAGGCCCATGCGGGCCGTACGGGCGAAGGCCTCCCGGTCGAGGGATCCGGCGCCCTCGGGCAGCGCACCCGCCAGCGGCCTGGCGGCGAGCATCTCCAGATCGGCGACGTTGCACCGTTCGGCGAGGCCGGGTTCGGCGGGCCAGGAACCGATGATCACGCCCGCCAGGTCGAGGCCGCGTCCCGCCATGGCCTCCAGCGTCAGCGCGGTGTGGTTGAGCGTGCCCAGGGACGCCCGCGTCACCAGCAGCACCGGAGCGGACAACGCCCTGGCCAGGTCGGCCAGGGTCGCCCCCTCCTCATCGAAGCGGACCAGGAGCCCGCCCGCGCCCTCGACGAGCACCAGGCGGTGGGAGGAGGCCAGATCGGCGATGCGGGCGGCGGCGTGGTCGAGGGAGACCGGGGGCAGGCCCGCGACCCTGGCCGCCGCCGCGGGGGCCAGGGGGTCGGGGAACCTGGACAGCTCGAAGGTGGTGGTCACCCCGGTCAGCCGGATGACGTCGTCCAGGTCGCCGGGGTCGAGCGCGCCGACCCCGGTCTGCGCCGGTTTCACCACCGCGACCGAGGCGCCCCGCTCCTTGGCGAGCGCGGCGACCGCGGCGGTGACGATCGTCTTGCCGACTCCCGTGTCGGTCCCGGTGATCACGAGGATGCTCATCCTCCACACCTTACGGACGTCAGGGGCGTCGAAGGCGGGTGACGAACTTGTAGCGGTCTCCCCGGTAGAGGGACTGGGCCCATTCGACCGGGTTGCCGTCGGCGTCGAAGGCGTGCCGGGTGAGCAGCAGCATCGGCAGACCCACGTCCACGCTCAGCACCTGGGCGTCGTACGGCGTGGCCAGCACGGTCTCGATGATCTCCTCGGCGTCCGTCAGCCGTACGTTGTAGGCGTTGTGCAGTGTCTCGTACAGCGAGGAGTGCACCTCAAGCTCGCGCCTGAGCCGGGGGAAGCGGCGGGCGGACAGGTGGGTGGTGTCGATGGACATCGGCTCTCCGTTGGCCAGACGGAGCCGGTGGATCCGCAGCACCCGGCCGCCGGGGTTGATCGCCAGGCGCCGGGCCAGCGGCTCGTCCGCGGTGATGTAGCTGATGTCGAGGATCTTGGTGTCGGGTTCGAGGCCGACGGTCCTGAGGTCACCGGTGTAGGAGGTGAGTTGCAGCACCTGGGCGACCTTGGGGTGCGCGACGAACGTCCCCTTGCCCTGGATGCGCACCAGCCGTCCCTCGACCACGAGTTCGGACAGGGCCTGGCGCACGGTGGTGCGCGACGTCTCGAAACGCACCGCGAGCGTCCGCTCGGGGGGCAGGGCGCTGCCGGCGGCCAGGCTCTTGGTGAGCGCGAGCAGGCTGCGCTTGACGTCGTAGTACTTCGGGATTCTGGGGGATTCCTCCGTCACGCCCGCACCTCGTCCGGAGGTTCGAGGGCGACGGGACCCGTGTCCCACCCGCAGGTCCGCTCGCTTCGCTCACTCACATGGTCACCTTCATCTCGGCCACGGCGGTGAGCGCACCCTTGATCACCGCTAGATCGTCGGAACTCAGATTGGCCCGCGCGGTCAACCGCAGGCAAGAGCGGCCGGCCGGTACCGAGGGCGGCCGGAAGCATCCGACCCGCACCCCGTGTTCCGCACAGATGACGGCGGCCCGAAGCGCCGTCTCGGGTTGGCCGAGCACGATCGGGACGACCGCACCCGCCGGATCGTTGGTCTCCAGACCGAGGTCGCGGGCCAGGGCGGCCAGCTCCTTCGCTCTGGTGAGCACGTGTCCGGGCAGTTCGGGCTGATTGTGAAGGATATCTAGCGCGGCGAGTGCGGCGGCCACGCTCCCCGGCGCGAGAGCGGTGTCGAAGATGAAGGAACGGCCCGTGTTTATCAGGGTTTCGATGACCTCGGGAGCGCCGAGGACGGCCCCGCCCTGGGAACCGAGGGATTTGGAGAGTGTGACCGTTCTCACAACGGTCCGCTCCCCGGCCAGGCCCGCCGCGTGCGCCGCTCCCCGTCCTCCGAACCCGAGGATCCCCAAAGAGTGCGCCTCGTCGACCACCAGCAGCGCGCCCTGCCGTACGGCCGCCGCGTGCAGTTCGGCCAGCGGGGCCAGGTCCCCGTCGACGGAGAAGAGCGCGTCGGTGACCACGATCGCGTGCTCGGTGTCCCGGCCGGCGAGCGCCTTCTCCACGGCCGTCACGTCCCGGTGCGGGGTGACCGTCACGGGGGAGCGCGACAGACGGCAGGCGTCCACGATCGAGGCGTGGTTACCCGCGTCCGAGACCACCAGGGCGTCGCGGCCGAGCGCCGTGACGGCCGCCAGGTTGGCCAGGTACCCGGAGGAGAACACCAGGGCGCCCTCCGCGTGGGCGAAGGCGGCCAGCCGTTCCTCAAGGCGGGCGTGCAGCACGGTCGAACCGGTCACGAGGCGGGAGCCGGTCGCACCCGTTCCCCATTCGAAGGCCGCCGCGGACGCGGCCTCGGCGAGCCGCCGGTCCCCGGCGAGCCCGAGATAGTCGTTCGAGGCCAGATCGACCAGGTCGTCGTCGGAGGCCCGGGCACGCAGGACCCGTCTGAGTCCCGCGGCCTCCCGCGCCACCGCGGCGGTTCGGAAGCGCGCCAGCGGATCGGGCCCATGTGTCATGGGGGCATTTTCCCAATGTGGTGTGCCCGATTCGCGTTCGGCCCCTCAAACCACGCATGATGCACGAGTGCCGACTCTAAGCGACCTGGCGGTTCGTCACACCGCGCTCGACGACGCGGACCTTGAGTGGATGCACTCACTGGTCTCCGACTGGCAGCTTCTGGCCGACCTGTCGTTCGCCGACCTCATCCTGTGGATCCCCCTCAGGGAGGGCACCGGCTGGATCGCGGTCGCCCAGATGCGGCCGACCACGGGCCCGACCGTCTATCACGACGACATCGTGGGGATGACGGCGGCCAAGGGCGAGCGGGCGCTCATCGACACCGCCTGGAACGAGAGGCGCATCTGCCGGGAGGGCGACCCCGACTGGTCGAGCGGAGTGCCGGTGCGCGAGGAGACCATCCCGGTACGGCGCGCCGACCACTTCATCGGCGTGATCCAGCGCTCGACGAACCTCTCCTCCGCGCGCACCCCGTCACGGCTCGAACTCACCTACCTGCAGAGCGCCTCCGACCTGGCCCAGATGGTCGCCGAGGGACGTTTCCCCTTCTCCGGCGCCGAACCGATCCTGGTCCGCTCCCCGCGTGTCGGCGACGGACTGCTCAGGCTCGACCGTGCGGGGCGGGTCACCTACGCCTCGCCCAACGCCCTGTCCGCCTACCGCAGGCTGGGGCTCAACGCGGACCTGGTCGGTGCCGAGCTCGGCCGTACCACGGCGAACCTGTGCTACTCCGACGAGCCCATCAACGAGAACCTGATGATCGTGGCCAGCGGCCGGGAACCGAGGGAGACCGAGGTCGAGTCGGGCGGGACGGTCGTGCAGCTACGGGCGATCCCGCTGGTCGTGGGGGGCGGGCGCATCGGCGCGCTGGTGCTCATCCGCGACGTGACGGAGCTGCGTCGCCGTGAGCGGGAGCTGATGACCAAGGACGCGACCATCAGGGAGATCCACCACCGGGTCAAGAACAACCTGCAGACGGTGGCCGCGCTGCTGCGGCTACAGGCCAGGCGGTTGCAACTGCCGGAGGGGCGGGAGGCGCTGGAGGAGGCGGTGCGCAGGGTCGGCTCGATCGCGATCGTGCACGAGACGCTGTCCCACACACCCGAGGAACAGGTCGACTTCGACGACATCGCCGACCGGGTGATCGCGATGACAGGGGAGGTCGCCGCACCCGAGGCACAGGTGGTGCCGCGCCGGATCGGGACGTTCGGGGTACTGCGTTCGGAGATCGCGACGCCGCTGGCGATGGTTCTCACCGAGCTGCTGCAGAACGCGGTCCAGCACGGTCTCGCCCAGCGTCCCGGGAAGCTTCAGGTGATCGTCGAGCGAGGTGCCGACCGGCTTGACGTGATCGTCTCCGATGACGGCAACGGCCTGCCGGAGAACTTCGACCTGGAGTCGTCGACCAGCCTCGGCCTGCAGATCGTACGGACGCTCGTCGTCGGCGAACTGTCGGGCAGGCTGGCGATCGAACCTCGTCAGGGCGGTGGCACCGAGGTCACGCTGAGCATTCCCCTCCCCGTGGCCTGAGACCGTGGCATGGGGTCACGGTTCGAGCCCGGGGGGAGGGGTGCGCGGGAGTCGTCGCCTGGTTTGCTAAGGTTCTGTCGGATCGCTGAGATTCAGGCGCTGACACGGGTGCGGACGCGTGCCGTGCGACGCTTGAGGGCGCGGCGTTCGTCCTCGCTCATGCCGCCCCAGACACCGGCGTCCTGACCGGACTCCAGCGCCCACTTCAGGCAGGCCTCGCTGACGTTACAGGTGCGGCAGACCTGCTTGGCCTCTTCGATCTGCATCAGGGCGGGGCCGGTGTTGCCGATCGGGAAGAAAAGCTCGGGGTCCACGTCACGGCAGGCGGCTCGGTGGCGCCAGTCCATGCGTCCACTCCTTCGGATGAGGAGCCCTTGCTTCGGCTCCGGCGGTGTACTTTGTGAAGACTTTCACTAACCAGCGCGAACGATCGCCCGAGCCTGGTTCGGTTCGGGGTTGCGTTCACTAGATCGCCGGTGGCCCAAGAGCGATGTCTCCGCTCAAAGGTCCTACGTTCCGACGTCAATGTTGAGATTGTCAGCCACGCTCAGTACATGCAAGAGGTTTGGGAGAAGGTTTTGCCTGATATGCATGTCGGATGCGTCACACGATGACCGGATGTAACTGGTCATACCACCACTTGTAACGCCTTCGGGATGGAGCGGAACGTTACCCGCTCAACCTCTCCCAGATAGTCACCATCAAGCTGAAAGGCCACGGGGCGCAGGGCGCTCACCGTGAACTCCCGTTCGTCATGGAGTTGTACCAGGTGGCGGCCGGTGGGCAGGGTCTCACGCACCCCGATGATCTGGGGCATCAGATGGCACATCGTGACGGGGTCGAGCCGCTGCAACCCCAGCAGGTCCAGGCCGGTCTCGAAACTCGCCCACGGCGTCGGGCAGACTGGACGGGAGCCCACGTAGGTCCAGGGTGAGGTGTTGGAGACGATCGCCATGAAGAGGTCGTCCGCGGGAGGCACCTCGGGCCCCTCGACGCTCATGGGCGCCTGCCGCCTGTCCGTCGACAGATAGTGGTGCAGGGCCGTGTTCACATAGCGGGCGGGCGTGGCCTTGCGTCCCGCGCCCCGCAGCCCCTCGACGGCCCTGATCACCTCGGCGTCGTACCCGAGCCCGCTGCAGAAGGTGAAGTATCTGCGCCGGCCGTTCCAGATGGCCTGGCCCAGTCCGACGGTCCTGCGTCTGTCGTCACGCAGGGCCTCAAGGATCGCGCCGACCGCCTCGACCGGGTCGTTGGGCAGCCCCAGCGCCCGCGCGAAGACGTTGGCGCTGCCTCCGGGGATCGTCAGCAGCGCGGGACGGTTCACCGCGCCCCCGCTCACACCGTCGTCCACGGCACCGTCATCGGACGAATCTTCCCGACGGGCCGTCTCGGCGTCGCCGCCCTCCACGGCTTCCCCGGTGATGTCGGCGATGCCAGGGGCGTCGAGCAGGCCGTTGACGGCCTCGTTGACGGTCCCGTCGCCACCGAGCACGGCGACCACGTCGAAACCGGAGCCATGGGCCTCGCGGGACAGATGGGCCGCGTGCCCCCGGTACTGGGTCTCCTCGACGGTCAGATCCACCGTCGCGCCCAGCGCCCTGATCAGCACGTCCCGCGTCCGCTGGTTCGTCGTGGTGGCCTTGGGGTTCACCAGGAGCATCGCTCGCATAACGCCAGCGTATCCGCCGCGACCACGGCCACGGCGGCAGAGAAGGGCGAGATGTCCCGGCGATAGGCTTTGGCTGTGTCGAACCCCGTGTCGAACCAGCGCCCGCTCACTCTCACCGTCGCAGCCGTCGTCATGGCGCTCGAAGGCGTCGTCACCGTGCTGCTCGGCGGTTACGTCGGAGTCGAGACGGTCATCGGGCAGCCCTCTGACGTGGTGAGCTCGGCCTTCGTCGCCGGTTTCGGCATCCTGCTCGGGGCCGCGCTGGTCTGGGTGGCCCTGGGCATGCTGAGGACCGAGCGATGGTCCAGGAGCCCCGGAGTGCTCGCCCAGATCTTCGCCGTCGTCGTGGGCGTCACGCTGATCCAGTCCGACCAGCGGACGATCGGCATCCCGCTGATCACCGTGGCAGTGATCGGACTGGTCGCGCTGCTGTCACCCCCGACGACCCAGGCGCTCTACGGAGAGCACCGGGACGGCGTCTAGTCCTCCGCCGTCAGCCCCTCGCGGAGCTGAGCCAGGGTCCTGGCCAGCAGCCGGGACACGTGCATCTGGGAGATGCCCAGCTCGGTGGCGATCTGCGACTGCGTCATGTTGCCGAAGAAACGCAGCAGAAGGATGCGCTTCTCGCGGGGCGGCAGCCGTTCGAGAAGGGGCTTGAGCGACTCGCGGTACTCGACGCCCTCAAGGGAGTCGTCCACGATGCCGAGGGAGTCGGCGACCGCGGGCGCGTCGTCGTCACCGGAGTCGGGCGCGTCGAGGGAGACCGTGGAGTAGGCGTTGGCCGACTCAAGCCCCTCAAGCACCTCCTCCTCGGTCATCTTCAGGAACGAGGCCAGCTCTCCGACGGTCGGGGCACGCCCCTCGCGCTGGGACAGCTCGCTGATCGCCTTGGTGAGCGAGAGCTTCAGCTCCTGCAGACGGCGCGGCACACGGACCGCCCAGCCCTTGTCACGGAAGTGACGTTTGATCTCGCCCACGATCGTCGGGGTGGCGTAGGTGGAGAACTCCACCCCACGGGCGAGGTCGAAGCGGTCGATCGACTTGATCAGACCGATGGTCGCGACCTGGGTGAGGTCGTCGAGCCACTCACCCCGGTTGCGGAACCGGCGGGCGAGGTACTCCACGAGAGGCAGGTGGAGCTCGACGAGCTCGTCACGGATGCGCTGGCGCCGTGAGTCGTCGGGGGTCAACTCCGCCAGTTCCGCGAAAAGCAGGCGCGCGCGCACCCGGTCGGGCACCGCGTGGTCGCTGGCGGCCATGGCACGAGTCCTTTCCGTCACGCCGGCCTCGCCGCGCCCCGGCGCTTACGTAGCACGATCGCCATACGGTCGGGGGAGTCGGTCACGGCATCCACGTCGTCGGCAAGCGCGGTGAGCACCATCCAGGCGAAGTCATCACGTTTCGGCGCGGCGCTGCCGACCGTGCTGACCTCGACGCTGACCTGCATCAGCTGCCCGGTCAGCTCGAACTCGGCCGTCAGGTCGGTGCCGGGAACGGCCTGGGTCAGCAGCATCGCGCACGCCTCGTCGACCGCGATCCGAAGGTCCTCGATCTCGTCAAGCGTGAAGTCCAGCCGCGCGGCCAGCCCGGCGGTCGCCGTACGCAGCACGGACAGATAGGCACTCGCGGCCGGCAGCCGGACGCTGACCACGTCACGGATTCCGCCCATGTCGACCGCGGGTGTCTCGGTGTGTTCGGTCACGTTCCTCCTCGCAGAGTCGCTGACTGCAACTTACAGCCCCACGGCGGTGGTTGGCCCGCTTGGACTCGCGATCCGGGTGATTTAGCACCTCAAGAACACTTTAAGACACCGAATGGGCTCTAAGAACAGGTCAGGCCCCGTGTGGTCGCACCCCACACGAGGCCTGGACGTGTCGATCACCGGGCTTTCTGGCTCAGGCGGCCTTGGTCGCCCAGAAGATCTTGGAGATCTCGTCGATCTTGGCCAGGAGCTCGTCCGCCTGGGCCACCTCGACGGTGCCCTTGCCGCCCGCGGCGCCCGCGAGCTTGGTGGCCTCCCAGAACAGCTGGTGCAGCTGGGGGTAGGCCTCCAGGTGCGGGGGCTTGAAGTAGTCGGTCCACAGCACCCACAGGTGGTGCTTGACCAGCTCGGCCCGCTGCTCCTTGATGATCAGTGCGCGAGTGCGGAAGACCGGGTCCTCGTTCGCGTTGTACTTCTCGATGATGGCTTTGACTGACTCGGCCTCGATGCGGGCCTGTGCCGGGTCGTACACGCCGCACGGCAGGTCGCAGTGCGCGGACGCGACGAGCCTGGGCCGCAGAAGTCGTGCAAGCATCGGAAAGTCCTTCCTTGATGCTGAGATCAACATGGTCCGTTACCGACCTTACTCGCCTTCAAATGCCGTATGGGATGGGGTTGAGATCCGTGAGAGTGCGTGTCGAGGGAGATTCCATGCTGCCCGTGCTGCGCCCCGGCGACTGGCTGTGGGTACGGCGTGGCGCTCCCGTCAGCGCCGGGGATCTGGTGGTGGCCAGACTCCCCTCGGACCCGTCGCTGCTCATCGTCATGGGATGGGGTTGAGATCCGTGAGAGTGCGTGTCGAGGGAGATTCCATGCTGCCCGTGCTGCGCCCCGGCGACTGGCTGTGGGTACGGCGTGGC
>NZ_JBEXZT010000018.1:35064-40204 GCF_040631275.1 Streptosporangium sp. NPDC020145
CGCTCCCGTCAGCGCCGGGGATCTGGTGGTGGCCAGACTCCCCTCGGACCCGTCGCTGCTCATCGTCAAACGGGCCGCCTGGCGTGAGGGGGAGGACTGGTGGCTGGAGAGCGAGAACCAGCGCGCCTCAGGCCGCAGGGACAGCTGGGACTTCGGCGCGGTGCCCTCCTCGTCACTGGTCGGCCGGGTGGCGCTGCGCTACTGGCCGCCGCCCTTCCTGCGGGCCCGGTAGGCGGCGACGTTCGCCCTGCTGGCGCAACGCTCGGAGCAGTAACGCCTCGACCGGTTCGAGGAGGTGTCCAGGAAGGCCCGTCTGCAGGGGGCCGCCTGACAGAGGCCGAGCCTGCTCACCCCCAGGTCGGTCACCAGGGTGGCCAGGCCCATCACGGCCCCGGCGGCGTACTGGTCGGCCGCCCGGCCGCTCTCGGTGAGGTGCATGTGCCAGTGCTGGCCGTCGTGCCCGGAGATCTGCGGCTGTACGGGATGCCGGACCAGCAGGGAGTTGAGCCGGTCGACCACGTCGGCCTCGTCACCGGCCTGCGCTGACTCGAAGACGGCGGTCAGCTCCGCGCGCAGGTCCCGCAGGGCGTCGAGGTCGCCGCGGGTGAGGCGGCAGCCGGGCCGGTGACGCCCGCTCTCCTCCAGCAGCGCGCGCAGGCCGTCCAGACCGGCCAGCCGGTCCGGGCTGTTGATCAGTAGTACGGCCAGCTCGGCGTAGGAGGTCAGATCCATCGGACTGTTCCGTCGTGGTGGGTGATGACGACAGTCGTGGCGAGCGACGACGATCGGAGCCGCATCCTACAGGCGTGGCCGGACCGTCACCATGTAACGAAAGAGGCCCCTCGTCATGTAACGAAAGTGAGTGGCCCCTGTCCCCTGGTGGGAGGCCTCCCTGTGGCAGAATCGAGCAACGGGTGACCCCCGTACCCCTCCGACGGCCCCACGAGCAGGCCCCGAGCGACTACCGAAGCCGGGCCAGGCCCGCGGCGGCCGTCTACGAAGGACCAATCCGTCTGAGTCTGACTGAACACAGGGGTCGCTGTGGCTGTCACGCCATCTTCCATCTCTCTAGAATCCCTCGATCTCGATCCGGCCTTCGCCCTGCACCGCGGGGGCAAGCTGGAGGTCCGCTCGACCGTTCCCGTCCGCGACGCCGGTGACCTGGCCCTGGCCTACACACCTGGAGTCGCGAAGGTCTGCAGCGCGATCGCCGACGAGCCCGACCTCGTCAACGACTACACCTGGGTCTCCAACGTGGTCGCCGTCGTCTCCGACGGCACCGCCGTGCTCGGCCTCGGAGACATCGGCCCCGCGGCCGCCATGCCGGTCATGGAGGGCAAGGCCCTGCTGTTCAAGCAGTTCGCCGGGGTCGACGCGGTGCCGATCTGCATCAGCTGCACCGGTGTCGACGAGATCGTCGAGACCGTCGCCCGCCTCGCCCCCTCCTTCGGAGGCGTCAACCTGGAGGACATCAGCGCCCCCAGGTGCTTCGAGGTCGAGGACCGGCTGCGCGAACTGCTGGACATCCCCGTCTTCCACGACGACCAGCACGGCACCGCGATCGTCGTGCTCGCGGCGCTGAAGAACGCCGCGCGGCTGACCGGGCGCTCGCTGGGAGACCTGCGGGCCGTGGTCGCGGGAGCGGGCGCCTCGGGGATCGCCGTGAGCCGCATCCTCCTCAACGCCGGCATCGGGGACATCGCGGTGGCCGACTCCAAGGGCCTCATCCACGAGGGCCGCGAGGGGCTCAACCCGGTCAAGGAGGCCCTGGCGCGGGACACCAACAGGGCGGGCCTGCGCGGCTCGACCGAGTCCGCTCTGGCCGGGGCCGACGTGTTCGTCGGGCTCTCCGGATCGACCGTCTCCGAGGAGGCCGTCGCCTCGATGGCGAAGGACTCCATCGTCTTCGCGCTGTCCAACCCGACCCCCGAGGTCCACCCGGAGGTCGCCAGGAGGCACGCCCACGTGGTGGCGACCGGCCGCTCCGACTTCCCCAACCAGATCAACAACGTGCTCGCCTTCCCCGGCGTCTTCCGCGGGGCACTCGATGTCCGCGCCACGGCCATCACCGAGAACATGAAGGTGGCCGCCGCCGAGGCGCTGGCCTCCGTCGTCGGTGACGACCTGTCCGCCGACTACGTGATCCCGAGCCCGTTCGACGAGCGGGTCGCCCCTGCGGTCATCGCCGCCGTCTCCGAGCAGGCCCGTCTCGACGGAGTGGCCCGCAGGTAGCGCTTTCCGGTTTCAGGCCCGTTTCGTCCGGGTCAGTCCTTCCATGTCCGCCGGCCGGGGTCTGCACAGGTCACCCCCTTCCAGATCCGCCGACGGAACACCCTCGTGGGGACGCCTCTCGCCCGATCGGCGAGGGGCGTTTTTTGGTTTGCGAATCCATGAGCGATGTTCACGGAATGTGCTATAAAAATGGCGTTCCGTTACCTGCTCAGGTGAGAGGCATGCGGGGCGGTTGCCGGTGGCCGTCACAGACGGCCGTGTCTCCCATGCTCAGACGGTTCTCACGGTGAGGAGAGCAATGGAACGCGAGCCGAACCGCGCACTTCAGCGGCTCATCATCGAGTCGGGCTTCACCCACAAGGGGCTGGCCCGCAGGCTCAACGACCTCGGGGTGACCCGCGGTCTGTCCGGCCTGAAGTACGACCACAGCTCCGTGCTGCGCTGGATCGGCGGCCAACGACCCAGAGGCCCCGTCCCCATGCTGCTCGCGGAGATCTTCTCCCTCCGGCTTGGCAGGGCGGTCGGCGTCGAAGATCTCGGCCTGCCCGCCGTCTCCACCCCCACAGATCTGGGGCAGGAGTTCACTCACACGTGGCAGGAAGGGATCGCGACCGTGACAGCACTGTGGCGCGGGGACGTAGAAAGACGCAGGTTCCTGCTCGACTCCACCTTCGCGATCGGCGCGGGTTCGACCGGGGCTCTGCGCTGGTTGACCCTGCCCGTCGAGGAGCACCCCACGGCCAACGGTCCCCGCCGGGTCGGCATGGCCGACATCGCCGCGATCAAGGAGGTCACCCGGTCGTTCGGCGAACTCGACAACAGGTTCGGCGGCGGCAGGGTCAGATCGGCGGTCGTGAAATATCTCGACACCGCCGTCGCCCCACTGCTCGGTGAGGGTTCCTACGCCGAGACGACCGGCAGGGCGCTGGCGTCGGCCGCGGCCGAGCTGACCAGGCTCGCCGGGTGGATGGCCTACGACCTGGAGCAGCACGGCCTGGCCCAGCGCTACCTGATCCAGGCGCTGCGGCTGGCCAGGGGGGCCGGTGACCACGGACTGGGCGGAGAGATCCTCGCGGGAATGAGCCACCAGGCCCTGTACATCGGCCAGCCCGCCCACGCCCTCGACCTGGCCAGGGCCGCCCAGCTCTCGGCCCGCCGCGCCGGGGTCTACGCCCTGCTGGCCGAGGCCCACGTGGTCGAGGCCCACGCCCACGCACTCCTTGAGGACCGCCCGGCGTGCGGGGCCGCCCTGCACGAGGCGGAACTGGCCTTCGACAGGCGTGAGACAGGGGAGCGGCCCGACTGGATCGCCTACTTCGACGAGGCCTACCTGTCGGCCAAGTTCGCCCACTGCTTCCGCGACCTGGGCGACGGCGCGGCGGCCGTACGGCACGCGCGGCGGTCCCTGGACATGGACGGCCGCTATGTCAGGGGGCGGATGTTCAACCTGGCGCTGCTGGCGGCGGGACTGCTGCAGCGCGGGGAACTGGAACACGCCTGCGTCGCGGCGGCCGAGGCGCTGGACCTCGCGACGGGGCTGCAGTCGGCACGGACCCGGTCCTACGTGGCCGACCTGCGCCGCAGGCTGGCCCCCTTCGCCGGGAACAGGACGGTCGCCGAACTGGACGTGCGGGCCGGAGATCTCGTCTCCGTCACGTGAGCCGAACCTGACAGGAACCCTGACAGGGTACGGCCGGCGAATTCATGCGGACTTTACAGCGGACATGACAAAGAGACCCGGCGTGCGCATCGCCGGGTCTCCCTGTGGTGGAACTGGGTGAGCCGGAGGGCCTGGACCCTCCGGCTCAGTGGATCATCGGATCCTTACGGCTTACTTGTAGAGCTCGCCGTTCGGGCCAACGATCCTGCCGGACCAGACAGCCGCGGCCTTCTTGTAGATGTCGGCGGTCTCGCCGTCGAAGTAGGCCGAGGTGATCAGGTCGTAGCGGCCGTTCTTGTCCTGGTCGCCGAACTGGCTGGTGACGCCGTTGACGTAGCCAAGACGCTTGTTGTTGTTGTACTTCAGGACCCAGGGGCCACCGTCGGCGCCGGGGGTGAGAGCACCCTTGACACCGATGTGCTCCTCGATCTTCTGCGCGGCCGAGACGTACACCTTGCCGGTGGTCTTGCCGTACACCCACTTCGGCGTGATGCCGGTGAAGGGCTTGTCACCGTCGGGGTGCGGGCCCTCGGGGTAGCCGAAGATGAAGACGGGCTGGCCGGTCTTCTGGTTCCACGCGAAGCCCTGGCCACCGACGTTGTCACCGAGGCGACCGGCGTCCTTGGAGACCGTGATGAAGTACTGGTCGACCCAGTACTTCGTCTGAGCGGTGGACTTGGTCCACTTCTTGAGGAAGAACTCCTGCTGGGTCCAGCCGATGACCGCGCCGTTCTCCTTGACCTCGGCCAGCTGGCCCAGCGGGTACTTGCCGTTGGCCTTGTCAGCCAGGAGAGCGTCGTACTTCTCCTTGCTGATGGCGACCGGCTGGCTCAGGCCCTCGAACTGGTTGCCGTTGTCGAGACCCTTGGGAGCGGCGTCGTACTCGGCCTTGGAGACCTGGGCGCCGACCAGCTTGATGCCGTCCTTGCCGAGGATGTAGTCCTTGACGTTGTCGCCGTTGACGTCCTTCGGCTTGGCGACGGTCTCGACCTTGGGGTCGACGAGCTTGGCCTTGTAGGGGCCCTTCTCGCCGTACTTCTCGAAGCCGAGCTTGTACTCAGCCTCGGAGATGACCTTCTCCTCGGCCCACTTGTCGCCAACGAAGGAGTTGAACTCCGACTCGGTGACCTGCTTCTTGCCGCCGTCGAAGATACCGTTGTAGACGGTGACGAACGCGTAGTCGCGGTCGTAGTCCTCGTAGACGTCGAAGTCGTAGTGCGTCCAGGCGGTCTTACCGACGTAGATGCC
>NZ_JBEXZT010000018.1:40301-154657 GCF_040631275.1 Streptosporangium sp. NPDC020145
CCGGCTTGCCGTCGGGGGAGTAACCGCCACCGGACTTCCAGCCCGTCGCGGAGGCGTCGTGGTAGTACGCGGTCGCGCTCTTCAGCGCGGCGTTGTTCGACGCGCTCCAGTAGCTCGCCACGGACTTGGCGGCGGCGTTGTTGTTGGCCAGCGGGTCGGTCGCCCAGTCGGGGGCGGCCTGAGCGGTGCCAGCCAGACCAGCGGCCAGCAGACCGGAGGCGAGAATGGCGCCACCGGCCGGGAGGAGGATGCGCTTCAAGGGAACTCCTTGGTCTGATGTGGAACGCTCTTGCGTCCCAAGCGTCAGTAAAGGGATAGCCAGAAACATACAGGGGCGATCTTCGTAAGCGGAAGTTGTTCCGCTAAGTAAAGTCGCCGGTCAACCCCTCCCGGACCGCTCCAAAGCGGACTGGGGAGGGTGGGGCTTCTGGGGCTCATGTGAGGCATATTGCATATTTCGGCAGATCAGCGAAATGTTGATATTGAAGAAGGAGATCGCCTGCGGAGAGCCCTCCGCTTGGTCGGCCGGGGTTCCATGTGACGCAGATCACACTTTTCGATGGCACCAAATCGGCTCGAACTACGTCTAACGCGCCCGTAGTCAACCTGTCGTGGAATCGTCACTTACCGGGAACCCGGACAAAAAGGACGCGAGGCCCGGCGGATGCCGGGCCTCGCGTTGTGTGAGGAGAGAAAAAGCCTCGGGTTCTAGCGGTAGAGCTCCCCGTTGGGGCCGACGATCTTGCCGGACCAGACGTTGGAGGCCTTCTTGTAGATGTCGGCGGTCTCACCGTCGAAGTACGGCGAGGTGATCAGGTCGTAGCGGCCGTTCTTGTCCTGGTCGCCGAAGAGGCTGGTGACGCCGTTGACGTAGCCGAGACGCTTGGCGTTGCTGTACCTGACGAGCCAGGGGCCACCGTCGGCGCCGGGGGTGAGGGCGGCCTTGAGGCCCACGTGCTCCTCGACCTTCTCGGCGGGCGAGACGTAGACCTTGCCGGTGGTCTTGCCGTACACCCACTTCGGCGTGATGCCGGTGTAGGGCTTGTCACCGTCGGGGTGCGGGGCCTGGGGGTAGCCGAAGACGTACACGCCCTGGCCGGTCCGCTGGTTCCAGGTGAAGCCCTGGCCGCCGACGTTGTCACCGAGGCGACCGGCGTCCCTGGACAGGCCGATAAGGTAGTCGCCGCCCTTGGTCCACTTGGGACCGGTGAACTTGTCGTACTCGGCCCTGGTGACCTTCTTCTCGCCGTTGGCGAGGACGCCGTTGTAGACGGTGACGAACGCGTAGTCGCGGTCGTAGTCCTCGTAGACGTCGAAGTCGTAGTGCGTCCAGGCGGTCTTACCGACGTAGACACCGTAGGGAGCCTTGCCCTGGTAGTAACCCGGGACGAAGACCCACCGGTCGAGGACCTTGGGGTCGCCGACACCGGCGGTGTCGTAGACGTTGTGGGCGGCGGTGACGACCAGGTTGCGGTACTTCGACTGCACCGAGGTGGCCGAGGCCCACTTCGGGCGGCCACTGGCGTCGACCCAGAACACCTTGCCGATGGTCCTGGGCAGGTTGATGTTCTTGACCATGGCGGGGGCGGCCTTCTCCTCGCCGATGGGGAGCACCGAGCCGGGCTTGCCGTCGGGAGAGTAGCCACCGCCGGACTTCCAGGAGGGCGGGGTGCTGTCGTGGTAGTAGGCCGTCGCGCTCTTCAGGGCGGCGTTGTTCGACGCGGTCCAGAAATCGACGACGGAGACCGCCGCGGCGTTGTTGACAGCCATCGGGTCGGTGGCCCAGTCCGGGGCGGCCTGGGCGGTACCGGCCAGGCCGGCGGCCAGCAGACCAGCGGAGACGACGGTGCCGGCGACGGGAAGGAGGATGCGCTTCAAGACTGCTCCTTGCGCTGCTTGAGTGCAGGCATCGGAATCAGGGGACGACAGAAACCTATGCAGACAGGTAAGGGCAAAGGCTGATATAAGGCTGCCTTAAGTCCCTTTTAAGGTAGCCATAAGGTTCCTATAAGGTCAGAAGGCGCGCTGGCGGTCGGCGTACTCGTAGACCACATAGGTCGACTGGATGAAGTACGGAGAGGAGATGCGGTCATACTTCTTGTCGGTGTCGGTGTCCCAGGCGAAGCTGTTGATGCCGTTGAGATAACCAACGCCCTGCCGAGGATCGTAGTAGATCAACCAGGGCCCGCCGCTTGCTCCGCCGGTGAACGTGCAGCCCAGCGAGATGCCCATCTCGACCAGGCGGGTCGGCGCCTTGGTCTGGTAGGTGCGCCCGTCGCACCACAGCATCCGTTGCCCGTCGTACGGCCTGCTGCCGTCGATGTTGGGGGCGGCCGGATAGCCGAAGGCGAAGACGGACAGCCCGACACCGCGGTTGACCATCAGGCCCTGGCCGCCGACGTTGTCCTCCAGGCTGCCGACCGACTCCATCTGGTAGGTGTCCGCCGCCTTGCCGGGCTTCCACACGAACCCGTCGTGCACTGTCACGAAGGCGTAGTCGTAGTCGTAGTCACCCTGGGCGGTGAAGTTCTCGTGCAGGTTGAGCGAGTGGCCGACGTAGATGCCGTACGGCGTCTTGCCCTGGTCGTAGCCCGGGATGAAGATCCAGTAGTCGGCGTGCCTGTTCCGCTTGGGGTCGAAGGCGCAGTGTCCGGCCGTGGCGACCAGGTGGTGGTTCTTCGAGGCGACGGCCGAGGCGGAGCACCAGTACTCCTTGTCGCCGATCTTGAAGAAGACCTTGCCCACGGTGCGGGGAAGGTTGCTGCTGGACGGCTGCTTCTTCGTCGGCAGGACAGGGCTGACGACCGGCGAGGAGGCCTTGGGATTGCTGTAGGTGACGGCCTTCACCGCCGTGCCGCCGCTGGCCGTACCGGTGGGGGTGGGGGAGACCGGGGCGGAGGAGGCCTTGCTGCCGTCGCTGGGCTTGACCTCGGGGGTGGCGGGGTTGTTGTTCTGGGCCTGCTTGAGCTTGGCCGGGCTCCAGTACTCCGCGATCCGCTTCACATCCGCGTTGGTCTTGGTCAGCGTGATGGAGGTGATGCTGCCCGCCGTCGCCTTCCCTGCCTGGGTGCTCACGGCGCCCGCACTCCCGGTGAACGCGGACACGACGAGCACGCCGGAGGCCACGAGGGCGCTCAGGGGGGCCGTCAACCGCCTCACGCGGGGGGACATGGCGGGTGTTCCCTTCTGGGATCAAGGGGAAAAGTTGGTCGTAAGGGGTGATTTTTCCAGATCGATTTGGTTTTGGGCAGTTCGGTGGAGTGATCTGCTTTGAGGCCTTGGCCGTAGGGTTTTGCAGTCCTCCTTGAAAGAGTATGCATCTTCGGACATAAACCCCCCGTCAGACGGGGGGAAGACCCGCCATCGGCGGGTCTTCCCGTTCACGGTGTCCGTCCTCAGACGGGAAGCTTCCCGGTCCAGAGGTTGGCCGCGTACTTGTAGATGCCGTAGGTCTCACCGTTGAAGTACGGGGTGGTGACCCGGTCGTAACGGCCGTTCTTGTCACTGTCGAGCGTCAGGCTCACGACGCCGTTGAGGTAACCGGTCCGCTTGCTGCTCTTGTACTGCAGCAGGAACGGGCCGCCGCTGGCGCCGGGGGTGAAGGCGCACTTGATGGCCTGCTGCTCCTCGGCCTTGAACTGCGCCACGACCGGAGCCGCGCCGGTCGCGCCGTAGCACCACTTCATGGTGTGACCGCTGTAGGGCTTGTCACCGTCGAGGTGGGCCGCGGCCGGGTAGCCGAACGTGAAGACCTTCTTGCCGGTCCGCTGGTTCCAGGAGAAGCCCTGGCCGCCGACGTTGTCGCCGAGACGGCCCGCGTCAGCCAGGAGCACCACGTAGAACTTCGTGTGGAAGTAGAGCTCCTTGACCGTGGTCTTGACCCACTTCTTCACGAAGTACTGGGTCTTGTACCAGGCGATCTCGGTGCCGTTGACGTCCTTGGTCGCCTCCAGCTTGCCGAGGAAGTTGCCGTCGGCCTTGTCCTTGAGCAGCTTGTTGTACTGCTCCTGGCTGATGGCGGTCTTGCCCTTCTCGTCGCTGAGGCGCTCGAACTTGGCGCCGTTGTCCAGCCCGGAGGGAGCCTTGCCGTAGGTGTAGGCGTCGACCTCGACCGCGGTCAGCTTCACGCCGCCCCGGCCGTCCTTGACGTAGTCCTCGATGTACTTCGAGGCGTCGCTGGGCTTGCCGACGGTCTCGACCTCGGGGTCGGCCGACTTCTTCCAGAACGGGCCCTTCTCGCCGTACTTCGAGTAGCCGGCCTCGTACTCGTCCTTGGAGATCGGCTTGTCCTCGGTGTACTTGAAGCCCTTGGCGGCCTCGTACTCCGAGATCGTGGTCTCCTTGACCCCGGTCTGCTTGACGCCGTTGTAGACGTTGACGAACGCGTAGTCGTAGTCGTAGTCCTCGTAGACGTCGAAGTCGAAGTGGACGTTGACCTTGGAGCCGACGTAGATACCCCAGGGGGCCTTGCCCTGGTAGTAGCCGGGGATGAACACGAAGTTGCTGTAGGGCTTGTTCGTGTCGGTGTCGTAGACACAGTGACCCGCGGTGGCGACCAGGTTGCGGTACTTCGACTGCACCGAGGTGCCGGAGCACCAACGCTCCTGGCCCTTGTCGTCGAGGAAGAAGACCTTGCCGACCGTGATGGGAAGGTTCAGGTTCTTGGACCTGCCCGCGCTCTTGCCGCTCTCACCGGTGGGGGCGACGTTCCCGGCCTTGCCGTCGGCGGAGGCGCGCGAGGCGCCGGTCTTGAGCTTGGCGGAGACGGTGCCCTCGGAGGTGTACGTCTTGGCCGACTTCAGCTTGGAGGGGGTCCAGTAGCCCGCGATGGCCTTCGCGTTGCCGGAGGCGGCCAGAGTGATCGTCTTGCGGTCCGGAGCGGCCTGAGCTGAGGACGCGAGAGTCGCACTGACCATGGAGGTGGCCACGACGGCACCGCCAAGGGGGAGGATCAGGTGCTTTGCTCGGAAGTTCAATCTAGCTCCTTCTTTGTCATGGGTCACTCGGGACGCAACCCACGCATGCGTAAAGAGACAAGTGCTGACCGTACTAGGCAAAGAACGGTTAAAAGACAACAAAACGGACATCACAGGGTACCGTTATGTTTTCGTTACCAAACGGATGGAACCGAATTCGCAAGATCGGCGTCTGATCTCTCCCGCTTTGAATGTGCCGGAAGCCGGCGCCTGCGCCGGGCTGTGAGCTGCGAAAACGGGAGAGTCGGTCGTTGCCGGGGCGGGACGGGTGCGGAAGGCTGAGCCGCACCTGGCGTCACGCGACATTCGGGGGAATCCTTGCGACGTCTCATCGGCCTGGCAGCTGCCGGGTTCCTGGCCCTGCCCTTGTCCGGGTCCCTGTTCGGTACGGCCGCCGCCTCGCCGCCCCATGGGTCCGACCGGGCGGCGAACGCGCCGGTCGGGTCCGGCCCGCCGTACCCGGGAGAGGTGGTGCCGATCGTCCCCGGGCCGGTCAGGCCGGGCGGGGACCGGCCGCCGAACCGGGTCAGGACGTTCCTGCTCACCTTCGCCCGTGGCGAGAGTCCGACGCCGGTCCTCCGGCACGTTCTGCTCATGTGCGACCCGCCGCGGGGCACGCACCCCGATCCGGTGGCGGCGTGCGGCGCACTGGTCGCGGCCAAAGGGGACCCGGGTGCGCTCACGCCCCTGTCCGGCGTGGTCTGTACGACCCGGTACGACCCGGTCACGGTGACCGCCACCGGGACCTGGGATGGAAGGTTTGTCCGATTCGTTAAGACCTACGGCAACGACTGCTCGCTGTACGCCGCGACCGGTGCGGTCTTCTCCTTCGGGGAGCGCTCCAAGTCCTGAACGGGGTCCGGTCTCCACGGCCGGGTTCCGTACGGAAAGTCCTGACTCGGAAAAGGCCGTTCCGCTGTCCTGAAAAGAAAAGGGACGGCCTTACCCGGCGGTTGACGTGGAACGATTCAGCACGGCCGTGCGGTGGGGCGGATCCGCAGGTGAGAGGCCTGTCCATCACATCATGGGAAACTCCGGCAACACCGGTTCCCCCTGCTTCTCCGGTATCCGTGGGAACAATGGGCCGCCGGAATCACGGACCTCCCGGTGTCATGAAGCGGTGACACATCGGTTCCGATTCGTGATCGAGATGATCTAGGCGTGGGCGTCAAACGCCGCCGAAGATGGACGAAAGCCGTAATTTCGTGAAGGCAGTCTGAACGTGGCCGGGGATCCGAACGACGTCATCGAGTCCAAGGGGCCCGCGGGCCCCAGGCGCTGGGTCGGGATCGCGGTGCTGGCCGCGCTCGTGGTCGTCCCGGTCGTCAGCCTGCTGGCCAGCAGGAATCCCGGGCTTCCGCCCGTCCCCGACACGGGGGCCACCACCTCGGGCGCCGTCTCGGCACCGGTGGCCGCGTCGGCCCCCACCAACGTGCTCCACCCCAAGCCACGCCGCAAGGGCGGCAAGGAGATCCTGGACGTCGTCTTCCCCGACGGCACGAAGGCCGAGATCGGCTATCCCGCGGAGCTCGGCCTGGCCGAACTGGGTGTACGGCCCGCCCTCGGCGGCTGGCTCGACGGCTACTTCAGCCTGTACCGGGAGCTGACCGTTCCCCCGGGAGGGCGCGACGAGATCGCCCAGGGCGGCCCCATGATCCGTGAGCTGGCCGGCCAGAGCACCCTCTGGCAGTCGGCGAGCCCCACCGAGGGGCAGATCATGCTGTTCGACTTCACTCCCTGGTACGTCACCTTGCGCGACCAGAGGAACGGGATGACCTTCGAACAGCGGCAGCTCTGGGCCAAGAACCTGCGCGGTGAGGTGACGAAGGACGGCTACCTTGTGCTGAAGGCCTCCTCCCCCGTACGGCTGGGCAAGTCCGGGCAGATCTTCAGAGGAGGACTCGCCGGGCCGCGGCTGTGGTTCGGCGGATTCGGCGGGCCACTGGTCGTGGTCGCGCCCATGCCGGGCTGCGACACCGCCGGGATCGGCCCGATCGAAGCGGGGCAGGGCGTCTCGGAGAGCGTCTGTAAGAACGGGATATACGTCGCGGCCTCCGGGGAACGCGACATCGTGGAGCGGGTGATCGCCGGAGTCAGGGGCAAACCGGTTCGGTAGGGTGCGGCCATGTTCGCCGTAACCGCCACCCGGATCGACCCGGAGGACCCGCTCGCCGGGCTCACACTCGGGCAGCGCCCCGACCCCGAGACGCCGGACGGCTGGACCGTCGTCACGGTGCGGGCCGCCGCGCTCAACCACCACGACCTGTGGACGCTCAAAGGCGTGGGAATCCGTCAGGAGAGGCTGCCGATCGTCCTCGGCTGCGACGCCGCGGGTGTCGACGAGGACGGCAACGAGGTCATCGTGCACGCGGTGATCGGGAAGGGAGCCGACGAGACACTCGACCCAGGAAGGTCGCTGCTCTCCGAGGTCCACGACGGCACCTTCGCCGAGCGGGTGGCCGTACCCCGGCGGAACCTGGTGCCCAAACCCGCCGCGCTCAGCTTCGAGGAGGCCGCCTGCCTGCCGACCGCGTGGCTGACCGCCTACCGGATGCTGTTCGAGAAGGCGGGGCTGGAACCCGGTTCGACGGTGCTGGTCCAGGGGGCCGGCGGCGGTGTCGCGACCGCACTGATCGTCCTGGGCCGGGCGGGTGGCTACCGGGTCTGGGCCACCAGCCGGTCGGAGAAGAAGCGGCTGCACGCCCTGGCTCTCGGCGCCGACCAGGTCTTCGACAGCGGCGCCCGGCTGCCGGAGCGGGTGGACGCGGTGATGGAGACCGTCGGCCAGGCCACCTGGGCGCACTCGCTCAAGGCGCTGCGCCCGGGTGGCCGGATCGTCGTCTCGGGGGCCACCAGCGGAGCCGTACCGCCCGCCGACCTCAACCGGGTCTTCTTCCTGCAGCTTTCCGTGGTCGGTTCCACCATGGGCACCCGTGACCAGTTGGGCAGGCTGGCCCGCCTCCTGGAGCAGACCGGTGTCCGGCCGACGATCGACCGGGTGCTCCCGATGACCGAGGCCCGCGCGGGGTTCGCGGCCCTGCGGGACGGCGACGTCTTCGGAAAGATCGTCTTCACCCTGCCGGGCTGAAGCCCGCTCAGGCCGAAGCCCGCCGGGCTGAGGACCGCTGGACCGAATCCCGCCCGGCTGAGCCGTACCCGGTCGGGCCGCGCGGGTCAGCGCAGGGCGTCGCGGATACGACGGGCCGCGTCGTAGAGCGCGTCCTGCGCGGTGGCCAGTGTCTCCTCGGTCACCCGTCCCGCCGCCGTGTCCTGGCGGACCTCCTGGACGAACTCGGCAAGCATCTGCCCGAGCTGGTCGTCGGCCTCGGTGGGGCCGTGGCCGGTGAAGCTCTCCGCCCAGTGCTGTTTCCACTCGTGTTTCCACTCGTGGGCCTGGCGCTTCCACTCATGCTTCTGCCGTCGCCACTCGGCCTTCTGCTCCCGCCAGGACTCGCGCTGCTCCTGCCTGACCTGCTGCTCCTCGTGCCTGACCCCCTGACGCACCTCGCGCGCCATCTGGGTCAGCTCGTCGCGCAGTGACCTGACCGTGTCACGCACGTCCTCCTTGACCTCGCGGGCGATGTCACGGACCGACTCGGAGATCTCCTGCTCAAGGTCGGCGAGCTCGTCGCCCCTGGCCTTCAGCTCCTCCTGACCCTGCTCGGTGAGGGTGAAGACCTTCTTGCCGTTCACCACCTCGTGAGTGACCAGACCCTCCTCCTCCAGACGGGCCAGGCGGGGGTAGATCGTGCCAGGGGAGGGCGAGTAGACGCCGAGGAAGCGGTCCTGGAGCAGCCTGATCACCTCGTAACCGTGGCGCGGGCTCTCCTGGAGCAGCTTGAGGAGGTAGAGACGCAGCCGCCCGTGGCCGAAGACCGGGCTCATGCCAGTGCTCCCTTCAGCAGGGTGACGTCCGCGGAGAGAGTGGTCGCGGCCAGCGAGGCCATGCCCCCGCCGATGCGGCCGCTCAGCGTCTTCGCACCCGGCTGGCTGGTGTGGCGCAGCTCGGCGAAGGCGGTGTTGATCCTGCCCGAGGTCGAACGGATGGTGACGTCGGTCTCGACCGTGGACGGAAGCCTGAGCACGATCTCGCCGGAGACGCTGTTCAGCGTCACATGACCGGTCGGCGGAAGCTCCAGGTCGGCGGTGATCCGGCCGGAGACGGTGGTCGCGCTCAACCGGCGGGGTGTGCCCTGGGCCACGGTCAGCTCACCCGAGACACTCTTGAAGGACAGGTCGCCGACCAGGCCACGGCTCTCCACGGTCCCGGAGACGGTGTCGGCGGTGATCTCGCCGCTCACCCCGTCGAGCACGATCTCGCCGTTCACGCTCTTGACCGAGGTGCGGTTCTCGAAACCGGCGACGACGGCCGAGGCGGAGACCACTCCCGCGCTGACCGGGCAGTCCTTCGGCACGGTCAGGGTCAGGGTGGCCTCCCTGCGCCCCGGCTGCAGCCAGCCGAGCACACCCTCCCACGTCAGATCCTTGTAGGTGACGACGAGCGTGCCGTCGTCGTCGTGGGTGACGATCAACGGCGGGGTGCCGATGTCGGTGACCTCAAGGGTGGGCGGCCCCTCGCTGGCCAGCACCGCCAGCCTCCCCGCCACTATCCGCACGTTGAGCTTGCGCACGGTGTCAAAGGTGAGCTGCTCGGGTTTCTCGATCGTCCACTGCCGCATGTTCGTGACCTCCTTATGGAGACACGATATGTCGCGTTATGGGCAATGGTCAAGATATATCGTGTTTTACTCGTCCTCGTCGTCCAGCCGGGCCAGCCAGGTCGCCAGCCGCTCGACCGGGGTCTCGAACTCGGGGTTCAGGTCGACGAACTCGCGCAGCCGCTCGGCGAGCCAGGTCAGGCTGACCTCCTCCTCGCCGCGGCGCGTGACGAGCTCCTCGATGCCACGGTCGGTGAAGTACATCGTCGTCCTCTCTCAACAGGTCTCTCGGCAGGTCTCAAAGGGGAAAGTCCCCCACAGGATCGCCTGTGGGGGACTTCCTCGGTGTGCTTCTGGCCCGGTCTAGCCGAAGACCTCGTCCAGGATCTGCTGCAGCTCCGTCTCGTGCGCGGAGTGCGAGCCGGTCGCGGGGGAGGAGTTCGCCTTGCGGGAGATCCTCCTGAGCCTGCGGCCGCCGAACGCATCGGGGTGCTCGACCATCTTCAGCGTCAGGAACGGCCACGGGCCCATGTTGGCGGGCTCGTCCTGCGCCCAGACCACCTCGACGTCGTCGCCGTAGCGGGCCAGCTCGGCCTGCAGCGGGTTCGCCGGGAACGGGTAGAGCCGCTCCAGACGGACGATCGCCACGTCGTTCCTGCCCTGCTTCTCCCTGGCCGCGGCCAGGTCGTAGTAGATCTTGCCGGAGCACAGGACGACCCTGCGGACCTGCGCCGGGTTGACCGTGGCGTCGCCGAGCACGGGCCTGAACGACCCCGAGGTGAACTCGCTGACCGCCGAGACCGCGGCCTTGTGCCGCAGCAGCGACTTGGGCGTGAACACCACCAGCGGACGGCGCCGGTTCGACATCGTCTGCCAGCGCAGCAGGTGGAAGTAGTTGGCCGGCAGCGTCGGCTGGGCCACCGTCATGTTGTCCTGGGCGCACATCTGCAGGAAGCGTTCGATGCGGGCCGAGGAGTGGTCGGGACCCTGACCCTCGTAGCCGTGCGGCAGCAGCAGGGTGACGCTGGAACGCTGACCCCACTTCTGCTCGCCCGCGGTGATGTACTCGTCGATGACGGACTGGGCGCCGTTGACGAAGTCACCGAACTGGGCCTCCCAGGCGACCAGGGCCTCGGGGCGCTCCACGCTGTAGCCGTACTCGAAGCCGAGCGCGGCGTACTCGCTGAGCAGCGAGTCGTAGATGTAGAGCTTCGTGGTGCCCTGGTTGAACGCCTTCAGCGGGGTGTGCTCGGCGCCGGTGACCCGGTCGACCAGCACGGCGTGCCGCTGGGTGAAGGTGCCACGCCGGGAGTCCTGGCCGACGAGACGGACCGGGTGGCCGTCGATCAGCAGCGAGCCGAAGGCCAGGGTCTCGCCCGTGCTCCAGTCGATGCGGTCCTCGGCGACCATCTGGCCCCGGCGCTGGAGCACCGGCAGCAGACGCGGGTGGACGGTGAAGCCCTCCGGCAGGTTGAGCTGCGTTTCGATGATCCGCTTGACCGTCTCCTCGGAGATGCCCGTCGGGGTGTCCTCGTGGGACCAGGGGATGGTCTCCATGGTGTCGGGACGGGCGAACTCACCGGTCGGCTGCTTGACCGCCTCGCGGGTCTCGGCGAAGGCGTTCTCCAGCTTGGCCTGGTAGTCGCGCAGCGCGCTCTCGGCCTCCTCGACCGTGATGTCGCCCCGGCCGATCAGCGCCTCGGTGTAGAGCTTGCGGGTCGAGCGCTTGGCGTCGATCAGGTCGTACATCAGCGGCTGGGTGAAGCCCGGGTTGTCGGACTCGTTGTGGCCGCGGCGGCGGTAGCAGATCAGGTCGATCACGACGTCCTTGCGGAACGTCTGGCGGTACTCGAAGGCCAGCTTGCCGACCCGGACCACGGCCTCGGGGTCGTCGCCGTTGACGTGGAAGATCGGCGCCTGGATCATCCGGGCCACGTCGGTGGCGTACACGCTGGAACGCGAGCTGGCCGGGCTCGTGGTGAAGCCGACCTGGTTGTTGACCACGATGTGCACGGTGCCGCCGGTGCGGTAGCCGCGCAGCTGCGACAGGTTCAGCGTCTCCGCGACCACGCCCTGACCCGCGAAGGCCGCGTCACCGTGGACGAGCACGGGCAGGACGCTGAAGCCCTCCTCGCCGCGTTCGAGCAGGTCCTGCTTGGCGCGGACCACGCCCTCAAGGACCGGGTCGACCGTCTCCAGGTGGGAGGGGTTGGCCACGACGGAGGCCTTGAGCTTGGAGCCGTCGGGTGAGACGAAGTCACCGCTGGCGCCCAGGTGGTACTTCACGTCGCCGGAGCCGTGGGCGCTGCGCGGGTCGATGTTGCCCTCGAACTCGCCGAAGATCTGGCCGTAGGACTTGCCGACGATGTTGGCCAGCACGTTCAGCCGGCCGCGGTGGGCCATACCGATGACGGCCTCGTCGAGGTCCTCCTCGGCGGCGGCAGACAGCACCGAGTCGAGCAGCGGGATCAGGGACTCGCCGCCCTCCAGCGAGAAGCGCTTCTGGCCGACGAACTTCGTCTGCAGGAACGTCTCGAACGCCTCGGCGGTGTTGAGCCGCTCCAGGATGCGCAGCTGCTCGGTGCGGTCGGGCTTGGCGTGCGGACGCTCGACCCGCGCCTGGATCCAGGCGCGCTCCTCGGGGTTCTGCATGTGCATGTACTCCACGCCGATGGTGCGGCAGTAGGAGTCACGCAGCACGCCGAGGATCTCGCGCAGCTTCATCAGGGGACGGCCGCCGAAGCCGCCGGTGGCGAACTCGCGCTCCAGGTCCCACAGGGTCAGCCCGTGCGACTTGATGTCGAGGTCGGGGTGCTTGCGCTGCTTGTACTCAAGCGGGTCGGTGTCGGCCATCAGGTGACCGCGGACCCGGAAGGCGTGGATCAGCTCTATGACACGGGCCGACTTGGCGACGTCGTCGTCGTGGGTGGCCGAGATGTCCTGGACCCAGCGGATCGGCTCGTACGGGATCCGCAGGGCCTCGAAGATCTCGTCGTAGAAGCCGTCCTCGCCGAGGAGCAGCCGGTGGATCTGGCGCAGGAAGTCACCCGACTGGGCGCCCTGGATGATCCGGTGGTCGTAGGTGCTGGTGAGCGTCATGACCTTGCTCACCGCCAGGCGGGAGAGCGTCTCCGGGGAGGCGCCCTGGTACTCGGCGGGGTACTCCATCGCGCCGACACCGATGATCGTGCCCTGGCCGGGCATCAGACGCGGCACCGAGTGGACGGTGCCGATCGTGCCCGGGTTGGTCAGTGAGATCGTGGTGCCCGCGAAGTCCTCCACGCCCAGCTTGCCGGACCTGGCCTTGCGTACGATGTCCTCGTAGGCGACCCAGAACTGGCGGAAGTCCATGGACTCGGACGCCTTGATCGAGGGCACCAGGAGCTGGCGGGTGCCGTCGCTCTTGGCGACGTCGATGGCCAGGCCCAGGTTGACGTGCTCGGGCTTGACCAGCACCGGCTTGCCGTCCACCTCCGTGTAGGAGTGGTTCATCTCCGGCAGGACCTTGAGGGCCTTGATGACCGCGTAACCGATCAGGTGCGTGAACGACACCTTGCCGCCGCGACCCCGCGACAGGTGGTTGTTGATCACGATGCGGTTGTCGATCAGCAGCTTCGCCGGTACGGCGCGCACGCTGGTCGCCGTCGGCACTTCGAGGCTGGCCTCCATGTTGGCGGCCGTACGGGCGGCCGCGCCACGGAGTCTGACTTCCTCGGTACCGGCGGGCAACGGGGTCTCCTGCTTGGGTCGGGCAGCCGGCGCCGAGGTTGGCTTCGGCGCGGGGGGTGCCGGAGTGGCCGCCGGGGTCACCGGCGCCGCAGCGGAGGTCGGGGGAACGGGAGCGGCCTGGGCCGTCCCGGGGGGCGCGGCTCTGCCCGCCCCGGAGTCAGGGCTGTAATCAGCGAAGAAGTTCCACCAGGCACGGTCCACGGACTCGGGATCCTGGAGGTACTTCTGATATAGCTCGTCGACCAGCCATTCGTTTTGACCAAAGGCTGCCAGCGGGTTTGTCCGCGACGACTCAGACGACACGGCGGAAATCGCCCTCTTCCGCAGATCGGCGTTGATGATAGAGAACCTGTCCAAGGCTACTCGCCCGGACCCGGACCTGCGCCAGTCTGACCGCAGCTCTCCGCCTGATCCTCTCAGGACAGCTCAAAACGGTCATCCCCGGGGGGTCCATCTGGGTGGTACCGGTCTGGTCATTCATGCTCGACGAGCCTGGACTCGATCTTGACGCCCGGCGTCACGGCCTCAAGCAGGGCCTTCAGCTCCTCGCCCGCGGCGTGCAGTTCGTCGAGGGACATGGGGGCCAGGCGCTCCAGCAGGAACAGCGCGTCGGTCGTCTCCTCGGTGATCCGGGTCCGCACGCACTGCCGCCAGTTCCACCGTCTGCAGGTGACACCCAGGTCGTCGCGCCAGACCACCTCGCCGATCTCGGGGGTGTCGATCACGGTCTCGCCCTTGTCGATCACTTCGAACGGCTCGTCGCCCACGGCCCTGACCAGCCTGGCCGCCCCGGCGTAACGGCCGAGGTCCTCTCCGCCGATGGGGAGCCCGTGCCTGACGCTGACCGTGTTGTAGGCGTCGACCACCAGGTTGATCTCCGGCAGCGGCATGCGCCTGACCAACGCGTCGACGGACGGCCTGGTCCGCTGGGGTTTGGCGCCGAATGCCCGGTAGGCCTCCCGCCAGGCCTCGACCTTCGGGTCGTCCGCGGAGACGGCCTCCTGGGCCGCCGTCGCCAGCCAGGCCCTCGACCTGTCGTCGGTCGGGCCGTTGCGCAGGCCGTACACGGCCATGGCCAGGACGGCGAAGTCCGGCCGCAGCGCGCTGACGGCGGGGTCGACCCGGATGTCCTCAATCACGGACCTCAGTCTAGGTCGTCCCCTGTCACATACTTCTCACCTACGATTTCATGCAAAACAAGTAGGAAATATTGACTAAGCGTGGAGTCGTGCGTAGCTTCTCCGGTATGGGCCTCTATCTGACCCGGTGTGCACATGTCGACTTCTGTCGCGTGTTCAGTGCTCTGTGTCCGTGATCACGAACCGACCTCCGTCCCCCTTCCTTCATCCCTCAGGAAACGTTCGTGATCAAGTTCAGAAACGTCCCGTTCCTTGTGCTGCTCGCTCTCGGCCTCGCGGGCTGCGGCGCGGAGGCCGCGGCCAAACCCGGTGCGCCGGAGACCCTGGAGCTGCGCTACCAGGGCAACGTCGGCGCCGTGACCTTCCCCGAGCTCGCCGAGGACCTCGGCTACCTCGCCCCTGTGAAGCTCAAGTGGATCGGCAACACGATCTCGGGGCCGCAGGACATCCAGGCCGCCGCGACCGGGCAGACCGACTTCGGCGGCGCGTTCAACGGCGCCATCATCAAACTGGCCGCCGCCAAGGCTCCCATCAAGGCGGTCGTCGGCTACTACGGCAGTGACGCCGACAGCTACGTCGGCTACTTCGTCCCCGACGGCTCGCCGATCAAGGGTCCCCGCGACCTGATCGGCAAGAAGATCGGCGTCAACACCCTCGGGGCACACCTGGAGGCCGTGCTCAAGGAGTATCTCAAGCGCGGCGGCCTGACCCCCGAGGAGATCAAGCAGGTCGAGCTGGTCGTCGTGCCTCCGATCAGCACCGAGCAGGCGCTGCGCCAGGGCCAGATCGACGTGGCCGCGCTGAACGGCGTCCTGCGCGACACGGCCCTGCAACGCGGCGGCATCCGCGCCCTGTTCAAGGACATCGACCTGTTCGGCCCCTTCACCGCGGGCAGCTACGTGCTCACCGACAGGTTCATCGCCCGCAACCCCAACACCACGAAGAAGTTCGTCGAGGCGGTCGCCAGGGCCGTCGAGTGGACCCAGACCCACTCCCGGCAGGAGTACGTCGCCAGGGCGGAGGCGATCATCGCCAAACGGCACCGCAACGAGGACACCGCCGCCATCAAGCTCTGGAAGAGCAGCGGGGTCGCGGGCAAGGGCGGCGTGATCGACCCCAGGGAGTTCCAGATCTGGATCGACTGGCTGCAGCGCGCCGGTGAGATCAAGCCCGGCCAGGTCAAGACCGAGGACCTCTTCACCAACGCCTACAACCCGTTCGGAGGCAAGGGATGAAGCTCCAGATCCAGGGCGTCGGCAAGGAGTTCGCCGTCCGCGGCGCCGACCGGCCCTTCACCGCCCTCGACGACGTCGACCTGGACGTGCGGGAGGGGGAGTTCCTCACCCTGGTCGGGCCGAGCGGCTGCGGCAAGTCCACCCTCCTCGACCTGCTCGCCGGACTGGCCGTGCCGAGCAGGGGCCGCATCCTCCTCGACGGGACCCCGGTCGAGGGGCCGGGTCTCGACCGGGGAGTCGTCTTCCAGCAGTACGCGCTCTTCCCCTGGCGCACGGCGCTGTCGAACGTCGAGTTCGGGCTTGAGGCCAAGGCCGTACCGAAGCGGGAGCGCGCCGAACGGGCCAGGGCGCACCTGGAGCTGGTCGGGCTGCGCGGGTTCGAGGAACGCTACCCGCACGAGCTCTCCGGGGGCATGCGCCAGCGGGTGGCCATCGCCAGGAGCCTCGCCTTCGACCCGGAGGTGCTGCTGATGGACGAGCCGTTCGCCGCGCTGGACGCCCAGACCCGCGAGTCGCTCCAGGAGGAGCTGCTACGGATCTGGCAGCGGACCGGCAAGACGGTGGTCTTCATCACCCACGGCATCGACGAGGCCGTCTACCTCGGCCAGCGGGTCGCGGTCATGACCTCCCGCCCCGGCCGGATCAAGCGGATCCTCGACATCGAGTTCGACAGCCGCGAGGGCGACCTGCGGGCCGACGCCCGCTTCGGCGCCTACCGCCACGAGGTGTGGACGCTGCTGCGCGAGGAGGCCGCCGGGGCCGCCAGGATCGAGACGAGGGCCGAGGAGGTGGTCCCCGTTGGCTAGCGTCTCGACCAGGACGGTCTCCACCGAGGTCACCACGCGGGGTCTCGCCAGGGAGGCGCTCCAGGAGGCGTCCCGTACGGCGGGCGCCGTCCCGGGAGCCGGTACCCGCCTGCTGCGCGGTACGGCGCGCGCCGCCGTCGCGGTGGGCAGGCGCACGGCCGCCATCGCCGTGCTGGCCGTGATCTGGGAGGTCCTGCCCCGCCTCGACGTGGTCGACCCCACCTTCCTGCCGCCGCTCTCGCAGGTCCTCACGGCGTGGTGGGACCTGCTCGTCTCGGGTGAGCTGCTCGACCACACCCAGGCCAGCCTGGTCAGGTCACTGGCGGGATGCGTCCTGGCCATCGTGGTGGCCATCCCGCTCGGTCTGCTGATCGGCTGGTACCGGCCGGCCGCCGAGTTCCTCAACCCGCTGCTCGAACTGTTCCGCAACACCGCGGCGCTGGCCGTGCTCCCGGTGTTCGTGCTGATCCTGGGGCTCGGCGAGACGTCCAAGATCTCGATCATCCTGTACGCCTGCGCCTGGCCGATCCTGCTCAACACGATCGCGGCGGTGCGCGGGGTCGATCCGCTGCTGGTCAAGTCGGCCAGGTCGATGGGACTCGGGCCGTTCCGGCTGTTCCAGAAGGTGATCCTCCCCGCGGCGGTACCGACGATCTTCACCGGCATCAGGCTGGCGGGGGCCTACTCGATCCTCGTGCTGATCGCCGCGGAGATGGTCGGCGCCAAGGCCGGCCTCGGCTACCTGATCAACTACGCGCAGTTCAACTTCCGGGTGCCCGAGATGTACGCGGGCATCCTCACCATCTCGGTGCTCGGACTGCTCATCAACCAGCTCCTCGTTCGTCTGGAGCGCCGTTTCTCGACGTGGAGGACCTCCTGATGACCGAACGCAGGCTCCATCTCAACGCGTTCCTGATGGGCGTCGGCCACCACGAGGCGGCCTGGCGGCACCCGGAAACCGACCCCGGCCTGATCGCCGACGTACGGCACTACCAGGAGCTGGCCAGAATCGCAGAACGGGGCAGGCTCGACTCGGTCTTCCTGGCCGACGGGCTGGCCCTGTGGGGAAACGTCCGGCACAACGCCCTCGGCGGGCTCGAACCGCTCACGCTGCTGGCCGCGCTGGCCGCGGTCACCGAGCACGTCGGCCTGATCGCGACCGTCTCGACCACCTACAACGAGCCGTTCCACGTGGCGCGCAAGTTCGCCTCGCTCGACCACATCAGCGGCGGCAGGGCGGGGTGGAACATCGTCACCTCCGCGACCGAGGCGGAGGCGCACAACTTCGGAATCGAACGCCCCTCCCACGGCGACCGCTACGCCCGCGCCACGGAGTTCCTTGAGGTCGTCACCAAACTCTGGGACAGCTGGGAGGACGGGGCGATCCTCAACGACCGCGCCGCGGGCCGCTACGCCGACACCGGCAGGATCCACGCCCTCGACCACGTCGGGACCCACTTCAGGGTCAGGGGCCCGCTGAACACCTCCCGTCCCCCGCAGGGCCATCCCCTGCTGGTGCAGGCGGGCTCCTCGGAGGACGGCAAGGAGTTCGCCGCCCGGTTCGCCGAGGCCGTGTTCACCGCCCAGCAGACCCTCGCCGAGGGGCAGGCGTTCTACACCGACCTCAAGTCCCGCCTCGCCCGGTACGGCAGGCGCCCCGGCGAGCTGCTGGTCCTGCCCGGCATCTCACCGATCATCGGCTCGACCCAGGAGGAGGCACTCAGGCTGGAACGGGAGCTCCAGGACCTGATCATCCCCGAGTACGGCGTGCAGCAGCTGTCCACCATGCTCGGCGCCGACCTGTCCGGCCACCCGCTGGACGAGCCGCTGCCCGAACTGCCCGAGCCGAGTGACGGTCAGCAGAGCAGGTTCAAACTCGTCACCGACCTCGCCAGGCGTGAGCGGCTGACCCTGCGTCAGCTGATCGGCAGGCTCGCGGGAGGCAGGGGACACCGGGTGGTCGCCGGTACCCCTGAACTGATCGCCGACCAGATCCAGGAGTGGTTCACCAGCGGCGCGGCGGACGGCTTCAACATCATGCCGCCTGTCCTGCCGAGCGGCCTGGCGGACTTCGTCGATCACGTCGTACCCGAGCTGCAGGCCCGTGGCCTGTTCAGAACCGAGTACGAAGGCCGCACCCTGCGCCAGAACTACGGGTTGGCGCGACCGGTGTCCAGTTTTGAGCAGTTCGAGCAGAAGGTGTCGGTGGCCTCATGAGCATCGTGACAGTGGTGGGCAACCCGCGGACCGGGTCGCGCACGTACGCAGTGGCCGTCCAGGCGGCGCGGGCCGTGGCCGGGCGGCTCGGCGACGAGTGGTCCGGGCGGGAAGCCGAGGAGGAGGTCGTCGACCTGTCGGTCCTGGCCCCCTGGCTGCTCTCCCCCCAGACCTCACCCGAGGTGGAGGCGGCCCTCGACCTGGTACGGCGGGCCGACGTGCTGGTGGTCGCGAGCCCGACCTACAAGGGGACCTACACCGGCCTGCTCAAGGTCTTCCTGGACCGTCTTCCCGGAGGCGCGCTCGTCTCGGTCGTCGCGCTCCCGCTGCTGGTGCTGGGCGACGCCGGGCACGCCCTGGCCGTGGAGGTCCACCTGCGTCCTCTCCTGGTCGAGCTGGGCGCGAGCGTGCCGACCCCCGGGCTGGCGGTGGTCGAGTCGCAGATCCCCGCCCTGGACGAGGTCCTCGGTCCCTGGGCCGACAGGGTCGCCCCTCAGGTCAGGGCGGCGCTCACGGCGAAGGACTCGGCGGACTCGGTGACCCGGGCGTGAACGCGGCAAGGAGGGAGTCCCCGATGAGATCGGGAAGAGAAGGCGTTATGAATAGGTTGCGAATCATAAGCGTGGTTTACGCCCTGGAGGAGGAGAAGTGACCGAGCGGAACGACGCAACCGGTTCCGAGATCCTCTCCGGCGTTTCCGGTGTGGAACGACTCGCGGGGGAGGACTCGTGACCGAGACCCTCCCCGGCCGGGCCGTGGACGCCGACCGTTTCCGGCAGGCGCTGGCCGTACACGCGGCCGGCGTCGTGGTGATCACCGCGCAGGCGCGGGGGGTCCCCGTCGGCCTGACGGCCACGTCGTTCTCCTCGGTCAGCCTCACACCCCCGCTGGTCTCCTTCTATGTCGACCAGTCCTCGACCACCTGGCCCTCGCTCAGGCTCGCGGAGCACTTCGCGGTGAACGTCCTGGCCAGCGACCAGGCGGAACTGGCCTCAAGGTTCGCCCGCAAGGGCGTCGACCGCTTCGCCGCCCCGACCGAGTGGTGGCCGGGTCCCCAGGGGGTCCCGATCCTCGGGGGCGTCTCCGCCCAGCTGGTGTGCGTCCCCCACTCGACCGTCGACATCGGCGACCACGTCCTCGTCGTCGGCCTGGTCACCGAGACCAACCTCGTCTCCGACGACCGCCCCCTGCTCTACCACCGGGGCAGGTTCGGCCGCTTCACCCCGCACACCTGACCGTCCGGCGGGGACGCCCGAAGGACGTCCCCGCCGGTCAGGCCAGTCGTACGGTGCCCCGCCCGGTGGGAGGCGGCAGGTCGAGGAGGGTGCGGATGCCGGGCGGCGCCGCGCACAGGGCGGCCACCGAGTTGACCGCGTGGGCCGCGGCTCCGGCCAGGCCGTGGGAGATCGCGTCGAGGGAGACCGTCATCTGCGGCACACCCTCGATGTGGACGACGAAACCGGGGGCGGACCAGCGGTCGACCCTGTTGGCGTCCGCCTTGTAGACGCACTCGACGGTCATGAAGGGACGGCCTCTGACCAGCCCGCTGAACGTCCAGCGGGACGCGCAGACCGTGCCCTTCCTGACCAGGCCCGCGGCGATCTCGAACTCCTCCGACGCCAGGTCGAACTCGTCGCTCTCGTCGACCTCGTCGAGGGCCACGCCGAGGGTGCTCGCCACGAGCTGGACACTCTCGGCGAACAGGCCGCGCTGGTACGCACGGAACGGGCGCACCGCGGTCGCATAGTCCTTGGCCGAGCGGGTGAAGCCGAACAGGTCGACCACGAGCCTGCGGGACGGATGCCCCTTGAAGTCGGAGCACTCACGGACGTAGACGTGGTCGATCCTGCCGGACAGGCCGCTCAGCGCGATAGGGAGCATGTCGCTCACGAAGCCCGGGTTGATGCCGGTGCCGTGCAGGGAGGAGCCGCCCGTCGCGCAGGCGGCCTCGATCCGCCCGACGACCGCCGGACCGTAACACCACGGATAGACGAACCCCGTCGTGGTCACGACGTTCTTGCCCGAGGCGAGCAGGGCGCAGAACGTCTCCACGTCGGGTGTCGGATCCCCGTCGAAGGCGGCCGAGGGCAACGGCATGTGCAGCACGCAGTCGGCGTCGAGAGCGAGGATGCGCTCGACGTCGTCGGTGCACAGGACGCCGGTCTCCGGCAGTCCGACGAGCGGACCGGCGTCGAGACCGACTTTGCCGGGGTCGTAGACGAACACTCCGGCGAGTTCGAATTCGGGACGGCGGATCAGATTGCGCAGGGAGTATCTGCCAACGGCGCCCGTGGCCCACTGGACCACGCGGAGGGGCGGCGGTGGGGGCATGGGGGCCTCCAGCCCGGGGTCTTTGGGCAGGGCCGTACTGGGAGGAGTTGCATTGATTACCCTCGCCCGGTAAGTGCAGAAACTTTAGCAGAAATTCACACGCTCGATCACTATCCGCGACGGTCTGACACTCTGTCGTTTTCCTCCGTGCTTCGGGAGGGCGCGGATGTGAACATCATGGCTCACCAGGCGCCCGGAAAGGCGTCCCGGAAGGCAGAAGCATGTTCTGTGAAGTGCTGTGATGTCCGACAAAACACCCCTGTCGTGACATTTGCGACAAAAATCGTGCTTGACAATGGCCTTGACAGAAGATGTGTCAGGCCCCTTTGGAACGGTCCGAAGTCATGGTCGGTGAACGCCGGAGTTATGGCGGAGAAGGCGAGGCCGGGCCGCCGCTCCGCCTGGCTACGGGATAGGCGGAACGACGGCCCGGCCGGTCCAAGGAGGCCGTCAGGAGATCAGGCGGTCCGTCAGGGGACGTTGAGCACGAACTCGTAGGAGGCGGCGCGCCCACCGGGCACGGACTGCACGGTCATGAGAAGGCGCCGGTCGTAGATCGTGTCGGTCTGGTTGCGCGGCTCACCCGGGAAGTAGAGCTGCGTGGTCAGGATCGGCCTGTTGGGCGCCTGCAGCTTGACGTGGATGTGCCGGGTCCGCCCCGGGTAGAGGCCCGGGACGATCGTGGTCAGGGAGAAGGCGCCGTTGGCGTCGGTGAACTGGTGGCCGCGGAACCTGAAGCCGTAGTTGTCGTAGTTGCCGGCGTTGTCCGCCTGCCAGAAGTCCAGCAGCACATTCGCCAGCGGCTTGCACGAACGGCTGTAAACACGGCCGGTCACCGTCAGCTTGGTGCCGCCCGCTCCCGCCGGGACGATGTTGCCGGTCAGCGGGGAGTTGGGCTTGAAGTACGGCCCTTCGGTCTGCGCGATGGTGGTCGAGCCGCCGGGGGTGCAGGCCAGAGGCAGGTCCTGCCCCTGAAGCGCGGAGGCGGGACCCGCAATCGCGCCCGCGACCACCGGGGCCGCGATCGCGCCCAGGCCCACCGCCGCGACGAACTGCTTGCGGCTCAGGCCGGACTCCATTTCCTCTTCTGGGGTGAGAGGAATCTCGGACATCGAGGTTCTCCTTCAGCGAGGTGGTGGCCGTGCTGGGGGTGCGCACGGCTCCAGATGTGTATATCCATTCATCTGACTTGCAAGGTTGACTCTAAGTGCCAGTCTGTTGTCAGGGCGTGCCGGGCATAACGCGATGTTGGATCTGAATGGGATTGCCGCCGAGTGGAAACCAGGGGTGAAGCTAGGGTCATCGCCTCATTAACGCCGAGGAGAGCGTCATGCCCACACTCGTCAGTACGGCCGGCCTGCCCCCAAGGGAGCAGGTCGAGTTCTGGCGTAATGTCGTGTCGGACGCCTTCGGCCCGCTACAGCTGCGGGCCGGGGACACCGGGGGGTTCGCCGGCCGCATCGCGAGCCGTACCCTCGGCCCCGTCCAGGTCAGCGACGTACGCGCCCCCGCGCACGTGGTCAGCCGTGCCGCACGGCACATGACCACCAGGGGAGGCAGGGAGAACTACAAGTTCTGCCTGCTGTTGCGGGGCTCCGGAGTCATCGAGCAGGCGGGGCGCCGCGTCGTGGCGAGTGCCGGAGACCTGGTCTTCTACGACCTCAGCCGTCCGATGGAGCTTGTCCTCGACGCCCACCACCTGCTCGCCCTCACGGTGCCGCGCTCGGCCATCCCACTGCCCGCGGCCCACGTGGCCGACCTGGCGGGCACCCTGCTGGCCAGCAGACAGGGACCGGGGAGACTGACCGTCTCCTTCCTGACCTCCCTGGCCGCCGAGGGAGACGCCGTCGACGGGCCACACGGCCAGTACCTGGGGGAGGCCATCGTCAACATGGTGACCTCCGCCCTGAGTGAGCGGCTCAGCGGCGAATCGCCGGTACCCGGCGCGGGCGCCGAGCTGCTGCAGTGCATCACCGACTGGATCGAGCGCAACCTGCACCGTCCGGACCTGTCACCCGCCGTCATCGCGCACGCCCACCACGTCTCGGTGCGCCAGCTTCACCGGATCTTCCACGCGGCCGGCATGACCGTCGCCGCCCACGTGCGGACCCGCAGAATGGACCGCTGCCGCAGGGAACTGTCCACGGCCCACCTGCGCGCCGACCGGGTCAGCTCCATCGCGGCGCGCTGGGGCTTCTCCGACGCCGCCTCCTTCAGCCGGGCCTTCCGGCGGATCTACGGCTGCGCGCCCAGCGACTACCGCGCCGCCCTCGCCGACGAGGACGTCGAGGACGGTACGGCACAGCGACAGCCCGCCTGACCGGCGGCACGACCACTCGGGAACCGGCGTCCCCGCCCACAAGGCGGGCGGCCGGTGGCCCGAGAACCCGCATCCACCCGGTGGGGGGCGGATGCGCTGGCAGGGCCTGCGTTCATCCAGAGGGTGGAGGCAGGCCCTGCTGTGTCTCTTTGCGACGCCTTCGGCGTCGCGGGCTTGGGCGCTTCGGGTCGGTGCTTTCCCTCGTCTCTGCGTCGCTGCGCTCCTGCGTTCCTCAGTCCAAGCACCGACGCGCCCAAGCCGGACACTCCTCATGCTGAGGGCTGATAAGGCACAAGCCGGACACTCCTCGCGCTTGGCGCCGGTAAGGCGCGGGCCGAAATCCTTCACGCTTGGTGCTGGGGGAGCACAGCAAAAACCGGGGCGGGGAGAGACCGAATCAAGAGATTTTCTAGGGCGGGGTGAGTCAGTCCATGAGAATGATCTGACGGAGGGGTTCGCCGGTTTTCAGTGCATTTATGGCTCCATTAAGGTTTGAGAGTGGAAGGCGAGTGGTAATCATGCTTTCCAAGTCAAGTTTGCCTGCTTTGTAGAGCTCGGCAAGGAGGGGAAAGTCCCTGCGGACGTCCGCGCCGCCGTACAGGGAGCTGAGGATGTTCTTGCCCTCGAACAGCAGGTTGAAGGCGCTCAGCGGGACGAGGTCGTCGGAGGCGCCCGCGCCGACCACGATGACGTCGCCGCCGCGGCGGGTCGCCTTCCAGGCGGTCATGATGGTCGCGGAGCCGCCCACGGCCTCGAAGCCGTAGTCGAAGCCCCGTCCACCGGTGATCGTGCGGACGGCGTCGGAGAGCCGGTCGGGGGTGACGGCGTGGGTGGCGCCGAGCTTGAGGGCCAGTTCGTGCTTGGACTCCAGGGGGTCGATCGCCAGGATCGTCGTGGCCCCGCAGACACGGGCGCCCTGCACCACGGACAGGCCGACGCCGCCGCAACCGACCACGGCCACGGTCGAGCCGGGCCTGACGCGGGCGGTGTTGAGCGCCGCGCCGACACCGGTCGTGACGCCGCAGCCGATCAGCGCCGCGATCTCGAAGGGCAGCTCGGGGTCTATCCTGACCGCGCCCTGCCAGGGGACGACGATCTCCTCCGCCCAGGTACCGCATCCGGCCATGCCGTACGCCGGGGTCCCGCCGTCGTAGCGGAAGCGGGCGTTGACGAAGGCGTCCTTCATGTACGTCATGCACAGGAAGGGCTGGCCCGCCAGGCAGTTCGAGCAGGTGTCGCAGGCCGGGGTCCAGTTGACGACCACGTGGTCGCCGGGGGAGACCGAGGTCACGCGCTCCCCGGTCTCGACGACCACGCCCGCGCCCTCGTGCCCCAGCACGACCGGCAGCGGCATGGGCAGCACTCCGCTGACCACCGAGAGGTCGGAGTGGCAGACGCCGGTCGCCCTGATCCTGACACGGACGTCGGCGGGCCCGACGGGGGCGAGGGTGAGGTCGTCCCGGATGTCGAGACGGTCGTCGCCGACGGCGTGCAGCAACGCACCACGCATGGGGAAGCCTTCCTAGTTGCCCTCGATGGAGAGGGCGGCCTTCGGGCAGGACCGTACGGCGTGCCGGACACGGTCCCGTGCCTCCGGCGGCGGTTCGGGCAGCAGCACGTGGAGCTGGTCGTCGTCGTCGAGTTCGAAGACCTCGGGGGCGAGTCCGGTGCAGACGGCGTTGGCCTCGCACACCATGTGGTCGACTTTGACCTTCATGTGAACCTCCTACGCGGGGGACAGGTCAGATGAGGGAACCCGCCCCTGGATCAGACCGTAGGGCACGGACGTCGCGTGTGGTCTGTCACGGGGGGTTCTTCGCGGCCCGCTCCGGGGCCTGACGGCGGGCGCGCTGGTTCACGGTGGAAAGTAGAACATGTTGCATAACGGTGGACAAGGGCCGTGTGGAACGCCGGTCGGTCCCCGATAGCCTGCTGCGGTGAGCGACGTGACCATGCCCGAGGACCTGCTGGACGCCGCGCTCGGCGCAAAGGGGTTCATGCCGCCCGCCGAGGGCCTCGCCCTCTTCGAGACGGCCGTCGAGTACGGCCCGCGCGGTCCGATCTGCGAGATCGGCACCTACTGCGGGAAGTCGGCCGTCTACCTCGGGGCGGGGGCCAGGCTGGCCGGTTCCGTGGTCGTCACCGTCGACCACCACCGGGGCTCGGAGGAGATCCAGCCAGGCTGGGAGCACCACGACCCCACGCTGATGGACCCGCGCTTCGGCAGGATGGACTCCCTGCCGACCTTCCGCCACACGATCGCCGCCGCGGGCCTCGAAGAGGAGGTCGTCGCCGTCGTCGGCCGCTCCGAGCGGGTGGCCGCGCTCTGGAGCACCCCGCTGGGGATGCTCTTCATCGACGGCGGCCACTCGCGGGAGCCGGTGACCGGTGACTACGAGGGGTGGGCCCCGCACGTCCTCCAGGGCGGGGCACTGGTCTTCCACGACATCTACCCCGACCCGGCCGAGGGCGGGCAGGAGCCCCACCGCGTCTATCTGCGCGCCCTGGCCTCCGGGGCGTTCAGGGAGGTCAGACGGGAGGGCTCACTGCGGGTCCTGGAGCGTGTCGGCCCCGGCATCGGCTGACCCCGCCGCCCCAGCACGGCCAGACAGGCCCCCCGCAGCGCGCAGACCGCCAGCAGCGCCGCCATGGGCCCGGGGCCGGGCAGCGCCAGGTACAGCACGGCGGCGGACAGGCCGAACACGACCTGCTCACGTGGCCGGGACGGCGTCGTGCGCGCCTCGGGCAGCACGAAGCAGGTGTGCAGGACGAACGCCGCGTCCGTCACCGCCAGGAGGCCGTGACCCAAACCGTGACCCAAACCGGGACCCGCGACCAGCCCGGCCAGGGCCACGCCCCCGGCCCAGGCCAGCACCAGCGGCAACCGCCCGGAAGACCGTACGAACGTCATGCCGAGGGCCAGGAGCACCAGCGGCACGAACGACTGCAGGGCCTCCGGCACCCACGCGGTGAACTGGTACGGCGGCGCCATCTCGACCCCGGGGCGCAGCGCCGCGACGGTCACCCCAAGGGCGACCGGGTTCACGAAGGGCGTCCCCGGCCGCCCGGCCCGCAGGACGTGCCTGCTCGCGACCCCCACCAGGGCGGCCAGCGCGATCCCGGCCAGGTGGGCCTGGCCGTACAGGAGCATCGCGCACAGCAGGCTCTCGGCGTAGGACGGCAGCAGGAAGGCGCGGTCGGTCAGGTAGCGGGGTCTGTCGCGGGATGTCCAGGCCCGCACGGTCTCCAGCGCCAGTTCGGCGGTCACGCCGGTGAGGACTCCGACGACCGGTGCCAGGTAGGCCTGCTCGAACCCGAGCAGGAGGTGCCCGGCGAGGGTGACCACGGTCACCGAGACCGCCAGCCGGTGCGAAACGGGCACCCTTGTAGGCGCTGTCATGGGTTCCTCAGTTCCGACACGCCCTGGGGGGTCAGCAGGAGGTCGTGCCAGCCGGGGTCGAGGGAGACGGTGGCGGTGCGCGGGACGCCGCACTCGTCGCGCCAGGACAGGGCGACGGGCAGGGCCGCCTCACCCGTGTCGGTCTCGCCGAGACCGAGGAGCAACTCGGGGGCGGAGGCGGCGGGGTAGAGCTGCCCGGCGAGTGTGCCGCCGTCCGGCAGCCTCAGTCTGGCCTCCGCCCCGATCGCCGGGCGCGTCACGCCTGCCGCGCCGTGCGCCGCGCCGCAGGGGCCGGCGGGCAGGCGGGGACGCAGGCCGACGAAGGGGGCGGTGACACCGTGGTTGCGGTACAGCGTGGCCGGGGTCAGAGGGCCGGAGACCGCGACGTCGAGACGGCCGTCGTCGTCCACGTCGCCGACCGCCAGGGCCGTCGCGTCGCCCCCGGGAGGCACCGGTCCGGCCACGTTCGTGTGACGGCCGTCCGCGCCTGGCGTGAAGAGGGTGACGCCCCCGGGCGCCGCGACCGCGTACATGATCTCGTCGTGGCCGTCGTTGTCGAGGTCGGCGGTCTCGACGTCCCACACCCGTCCGGTACGGCCGAGCCCCAGCTCCCCGGCCCGGTCCTCGTACGGCGCCTCGCCCTCGTGCAGGTGCTCCCGCAGTCCGGGCAGGACCGTGGAGACGAAGACGGGCCCGATCTCGTCGGGGCCCCGCCCGATGAGGATGTCCTGCGCGCCGTCGGCGTCGAGGTCGGTGAAGGCGACCGCCCCGCTGTCCGAGGAGTCCCGGCCCAGGACGGACGACCTCGGCGTGGTCAGGTCCCGGGTGCCCGACGCCACCCGGAAGGCGGCCCTACCCGGTGCCGACTCGTTGACGAGCAGCGTGTCGGGTCCGAGGCCGTTGGCGAGGTACAGCTCCGGCAGCCCGTCGCCGTCCAGGTCCCGGGTGCCGAGCGCGAGCGTCCCGCCCGTCCGCCCGGCCTCGCCGAACGCCTGCGGCGCCTCGGTGAACGTGCCCGTCCCCGTCCCGAGGTACAGCCGCGGCCCGTCGTCGTGGACGTCCGGCGACGAGCCGCCCGAGGTCGTCCCGGCGGCGAGGACCAGGTCGAGGTGGCCGTCGCCGTCGAAGTCGCCGACGCTCGCGGCGGCCGTGTTCCACGGGCCGGGCCGTACGGCGGGCTCACGGTGGGCGAAGGCGGTGGCGGAGGGACGGGTCCCGGGAAGGCGGACGAACAGGGAGGGGGAACGGTCCCGGTAGAGGACGACCAAGTCCTGCGCGCCGTCCTCGTCGAGGTCGGCGGGTAGGCATCCGACGGGCACCCCGCGCGGGCCGGGGGCGGTCAGCCTGAACGGCCGGTAGCCGCCGTGGGTGCCCGGCACGGGAGCCACGGTCACCCCGCCGTGACGGGGGTCGGCCAGGCAGACGTCGTCGGAGACGATCTCGCCGTCGAGGTCGAAGAGCGCCACTCCCGTCGCGGAACCACCGAGCCGGTCGGCGGCGAAGGAGAAGACCGGGGTGGTGGGGGAGGGGGCGGGGGGCTCCGCCGTACCGGTCAGGGCCCACCCGACGGCGACGGCCGCCAGCGCCACCAGGGCGGCCGGACGGACCGGGGGCACGGCGTCGGCCGTGTCCCTGGACGTCGCGCCTGGCCGTACTTCGGTCACGAGCCGCGGTTGCGCCTCGCCCAGGCCTTCCTGACCCCGGCCCGCCATGCCTGGTAGTGGTCGCCGGTGTGCGCGTTGTGCCCGAGGGCGACGAGCGCGGTGTCCGTCCAGCCGCCCGCCTCCTCGACGCCGACCTCGCACAGGGCGAGGACGGCCTCGGCGGTGTGCTCGGGCACGGTCCTTGAGATCAGGTGGGCCGAGCAGGCGAAGGCGGCGCCCTGCACGAGGTGGGCGCGGAAGCCGTCCTCGGCCGCCGCGGCGCTGAGCCGTTCCAGCTCGCAGGCCCGCGCGCCGCCCGCGTAGGCGGCGGCGAGCCCGATCCCGCTCCACAGGTCGGCGCGGCGGCCGAGGGGGAACTCGGCCAACCGGAGGACGACGTCCTCGACGCCCGCGCACTCGTGGAACCAGAGCATCCGGCCGACCCCCTGGTCGAAGATCGCCCGCCTGGTCCGGTCGAGCAGGCCCGCCGTACGCTGACGCCCGACCGTCCGGTCGGCGGCGTAGAAGCCCTGGTGGAAGCCGAAGCCGTCGAAGGCCAGCCAGCGCAGCAGGGGGTGGACGGAGTGGATGCCCCACATCGGGCGCATCCGCAGCCGGGCGTATCCCCGGCCGGCACCCAGGTGGATCATGTGCGGGTAGCGCACACCCTGGCCGCTGAGCAGGTTCCTGAGCCGTTTGCCGCCGGACGCGGTGAGCACGTCGAGGGACGCGCAGGCCATGCCCGCCCCCTCGTAGGCGAAGCCGCGCAGTTCCTCACGCAGGCCGTCGATCCGTTCGGGCTCGCCCGCGATCACCGCGTTGTGCCCGGCGACGCACGCCCGCCCGGCGTTCTCCAGGTGCTCCCTGGCCGGGCCTAGCCGGAAACGCCGCACCCCGAACCCGGTCCGATCGGGGTCCTGCCAGAACAACCCGGGCAGGCCACGCGGCCTGCCCGGTGCCGGATCGCCGGGCGGCAGGGCGGGCGACGGGGCACGGGGCGCGGGGCAGGGAGAGCGGACGGGGACGGTGCGCTCGCCCGCCTCCGGCTCCGGTGCCCCGGGACCGGGCACACCTGGATGGGGCGCGGCGACCGTCGTCACGCCGCCGTCGCCCCCCGCGATCTCTCCGTCGCCCTCCGTGTCGCTCACGTGCCCGAACGTAGTGAGCCGTCCCCGAGCCTTCAAGCACCGCCTCGGATTCGGGCGAAGAGATTCGGGGGAAGGGATTCGGGCGCGGGGTCGTCAGGCGGGTGAACCGGCGTGACTGCAGCCGCAGTCCTGGGCCGGGCGGTCGGCGGCCCGGTCTTCCACGGCGCCGGGCATGGCGCCGCGCACGTCCCTGAACAGCCCGGAGGCCGGGGTGAGGCCGTACAGGGCGTCGGCGGCGAGAACCACGGCGGCGGCGGTGTAGGCGGAACGCTCGTGCGGGAACCACTTCTGGTTGGCGAACTGCCAGCCGGTCCAGTAGGAACCGTCCTCGTGCCTGAGGTGCTGCATGTCGGTGAAGATCCGCAGCGCCTCGTCCCGGTCGCCGAGGGCGTCCAGGGTGAGCACCAGCTCGCACGACTCGGCGCCGGTCACCCACGGCTGGTCGGAGACGCAGCGCACGCCGAGGCCGGGTTCGACGAAGACGGCCCACTCGGCGGCGAGTCGCGCCCGCGCGGCGGGGCCCCGCACCGCGCCGCCGAGGACCGGGTAGTACCAGTCCATCGAGAAGCGGCTCTTGTCGGCGAACGCCTCGGGGTGGTCGGACAGCACGTGGGCGAGCCGGTCGGCGGCCAGCTCCCAGTCGGGCTGCGGGTCGCCGAGACGTTCACCGAGCAGCACGCCGCAGCGCAGCCCCTGGTGGATGGAGGCGCAGCCGGTCAGCAGGGCGTAGCCCGCGGGCTCGCCGTCGGCGGTGCGTTCCCAGACGACCTCGCCCCGGGCGGTCTGCAGCCCGACCACGAAGTCCAGCGCGGACCTGACGACGGGCCACATCTCACGGGCGAAGCCGTCGTCCCCGGTGACCAGCAGCTGGTGCCAGACGCCGACCGCGACATAGGCGGCGTGGTTGGACTCCCCGCCCCGCTCGACGGCCAGGCCGCCGACCAGCTTCATCGGCCACGAGCCGTCCGCGCGCTGGTTGCGCACCAGCCAGTCGTAACCCCTGCGCACGGGACCGCTCAGCCCGGCGACGCCCATGGCCATCAGGCACTCGACGTGGTTCCAGGCGTCCACGTGCCCCTCGGGCCAGGGGACGCCGCCGTCGGCCTCCTGCACGGCCGCGATGCTCAGGGCGGTCTCGACGACCAGTTCCCGCCTCATCGGCCGCTCCGGTCGTCTCGGGGCGCGGGGCCGTACCGGGTCACGCGGGCTTCCGCACGTAGAGCACCACGCTCTTGCCGATGAACGGGTTCAGCAGCGTCTCGGCGATCCGGGTGACGGCGGGGCGTTTCATGATGTCCCACACCAGCAGCTCGTGGTAGGCCTTGGCCAGCGGGTGGTCGTCGTTGCCGACGCCGACCGCGCACTTGATCCACCAGTACGGCGCGTGCAGTCCGTGGGCGTGGTGGTGGGAGCCGATCTCCATGCCGACGGCCTTCAGCTTCGCGCTCAGCTCGGCGAGGGTGTAGATGCGCACGTGCCCGCCGGGGGCCGTGTGGTAGGCCTCGTCGAGCGCCCAGCAGATCCGTTCCGGCAGGAAACTCGGCACCGTGATCGCGGCGCGTCCGCCGGGCTTGAGCACCCGGAAGATCTCCCGCATGGCGCTCATGTCGTCGGGGATGTGTTCGAGCACCTCGGCGGCGATCACCCGGTCGAAGGTGGCGTCCTCGAAGGGCATCTTCAGCGCGTCGCCGGTCACGGTCTCGCCGACCGCGCCCTCGGGCACCTCGCCCTCCTTCGCCATCGCGGCGAACATGCCCGCGACGCCTTCGAGTTCCTCGGCGTCCATGTCGAAGGCCACCACGTCCGCGCCCCTGCGCAGCACCTCGAAGGCGTGCCGTCCCGCCCCGCAGCCCAGGTCGAGGACACGCAGGCCGGGTCCGACGGGCAGCCGGTCGAAGTCGACGGTCAGCACTTGCCGCTCCTTGTGAAGTGGTCGGTCACCGGGCGTTGTGCGCGGCGATGGCCTCGCGGTAGGCGTCCACGGTGCGCTGGGCGACGACGCGCCAGGTGTAGCGCTCCATGACCCGGTCGTAGCCCCTGCGCCCGACCTCGGCCCGCTCCTCGGGGGAGTCGAGCAGGCGCCGCAGTACGGTGGCCAGCTCCTCGGGGTCTCCGGGGGCGACCTGGACGGCGGCGTCGCCGACGACCTCGGGCAGCGCCCCCGTCCGTGAGGCGACGAGCGGGGTGCCGCAGGCCATGTGCTCGACGGCGGGCAGGGAGAAGCCCTCGTAGAGGGAGGGCACGACCGAGACCTCCGAGGTGGCGATCAGTTCGCCCAGCTCGGTGTCGGAGATGCCGTGCACGAACCTCACCCGCTCACGCAGGGAGAGTTCGGCGACCAGCTTCTCCGTCGGTCCGCCGGGGGTCGGTTTGCTCACCACGGTGAGGTTCACCTCGCGCTCGGTGGCGAGCTTGGCGACCGCCCGCAGCAGGGTGGCGACACCCTTCATGGGGGAGTCGGCGCTGGCGACCGCGACGATCGAGCCAGGCCGTTTGGGCATCTCGGGGCGCGGGTGGAAGTAGCGGGTGTCGACCCCGAGCGGGATGAGCCGCATGTTGGCCTGCGGCACGTTGAAGTCGCGGTGGATGTCGGCCAGCGAGGACTCGCTGACGGTCAGGATCGGGTTCAGCCTGGGGGCGACCCTGGCCTGCATCCTGACGAAGCCGTACCACCTTCTGAGCGTGAGGCGCTTGCGCAGCGGGGCCTCGCTCAGCTCGATCCTGCGGTCGACGCTGATCGGGTGATGGATGGTGCCGACCACGGGGAACAGCTTCTGGATGTCCAGCAGGCCGTAGCCGAGCGTCTGGTTGTCCTGCACCACGTCGAAGTCCCCGACGCGTTTGGCCAGCTCGCGGCGGGCCCGCAGGGTGAAGGTCAGCGGCTCGGGGAACCCGGCGGTCCACATGGTCCCGACTTCGAGAAGGTCGATCCAGTCGCGGTACTCGCCCAGCTTGGGGGTGCGGAAGGGGTCCTCGTCACGGTAGAGGTCCAGGCTGGGGATCTTGTTGAGAACGACCCCTTCGTCCAGTTCGGGGTACGGCTGGCCGGAGAAGACCTCGACGTGGTGCCCGAGGGCGACCAGTTCACGGCTGAGGTGACGCAGGTAAACGCCCTGCCCGCCACAGGTCGGCTTGCTCCGGTACGACAGCAGCGCGACCCGCAGGGAGTCCGCGTCAGGCACGGCAACCCCTTCCTCAGCCTGTCCGGAAGGGGACAGGTACCGTGAAAGATGACCTCAGTATTCGGATCTTACCATTCGGTATCTCTCTTCCACCTAATGTGGAAACGGTGCTAAAGCCACTTCTGTCGCGCGCCAACTGCGGCATCACGCCAACCGAACGACGTTCGGTGGAACGTGTTCTAGGGTACTGGGGCCCTGAGTCGTGCCCGGCGACGGGAGGGGCGATACATTCGCCGTCACACGGCACTCAGCCGAGCGGAAGTCCCACTTCACGAGCTTCACAAGCGAGGAGGACGCCTTGGCCAGGCGCGCGCTGATCACCGGTATCACCGGGCAGGACGGTTCCTATCTGGCCGAGTGCCTGCTCGATCGGGGTTACGAGGTCTGGGGGCTCGTCAGGGGACAGGCCAACCCCCGTGTCTCCCGGGTGCGCAGGCTGCTGCGGGACGTCCGCCTCGTCCGGGGCGACCTCCTCGACCAGGGTTCGCTGATCTCCGCCGTTGAGAAGGTCCAGCCCGACGAGGTCTACAACCTGGGCGCCATCTCGTTCGTGCCGATGTCGTGGGAACAGGCCGAGCTGACCGGCGAGGTCACCGGGATGGGCGTGCTGCGCATGCTTGAGGCCATCAGGGTCTGCTCGGGTGTCTCCTCCTCACGCACCCCCGCGGAATCCGGCCAGATCAGGTTCTACCAGGCGTCGTCCTCGGAGATGTTCGGCCAGGTCAGGGAGACTCCGCAGACCGAGATCACCCCCTTCCACCCCCGCTCGCCGTACGGCGTCGCCAAGGCCTACGGCCACTTCCTCACCCAGAACTACCGTGAGTCGTACGGGATGTTCGCGGTCTCGGGGATCCTGTTCAACCACGAGTCCCCGCGTCGGGGCGCCGAGTTCGTGACCCGCAAGGTCTCCCTCGGGGTCGCCCGCATCAAGCTCGGGCTCGCCGACCGGCTCCGCCTGGGCAACCTGGAGGCCCGCCGCGACTGGGGGTACGCGGGCGACTACGTGCGGGCGATGCACCTGATGCTGCAGGCGGGCCCGCCGGAGGACTACGTGATCGGCACCGGCCGTACGCACACGGTTCGTGAGCTGGTCGAGGCGGCCTTCGCCGCCGCCGGGCTCGACTGGGAGCGGTACGTGGTCACCGACCGTTCCCTGCACCGCCCGGCCGAGGTCGACCTCCTGTGCGCCGACCCGAAGAAGGCCCGTGAACAGCTCGGCTGGGAGCCCTCGGTCTCGTTCGAGGAACTGGTCACGATGATGGTCGAGTCCGACCTGAAACTGCTGTCCGAGGGCGGCGACCCCGAGCAGGACTCCTCATGGCCCTGAGCGAGGAGGCCGGGCGGCGGGCCGTCCTGTTGGTCACGGGCATCCAGGCGGCGGGCAAGTCAACGGTGGCGCAGCGGCTGGCCGAGCGGCTGCCCCGCTCGGCGCACGTGCGCGGCGACGTGTTCCGCCGCATGGTGGTCGGCGGCAGGGCCGAGATGACTCCCGAACCCTCCGCCGAGGCGCTGGCGCAACTGCGTCTGCGGCACCGGCTGACCGCGGCCACCTGCGACGAGTACTTCGCGGCCGGGTTCACCGTGGTGGCCCAGGACGTCGTGCTGGGCGAGCATCTCGTGGAGATGACCCGGCTTGTCCGCGCCCGTCCCCTGCTGGTGGTCGTGCTCGCCCCGAGGGCCGAGGTCGTCGAGGCGCGTGAGGCCGCGCGGGCCAAGGACGCCTACGTCCACTGGAAGGCCGGTCCGCTCGACGCCGTTCTGCGCGAGCGGACCCCGCGTCTCGGCCTCTGGCTCGACACCTCGGAACAGACCCCCGAGGAGACCGTCGAGGAGATCCTCGCCCGTGCGTGGACCGAGGCCCGCGTCGGCGGCTGAGCTGACCGCCTTCGACGGGCCCCGGTCGCCGGGGCCGGGTCAGCCGTTCTCGTGGCGGCGCTGGCACTGCATGCAGAAGCGCGCCAGCGGACGGGCCTTGAGCCGCTCGAACGGGATGCCGGAGCCGCAGCCGTCGCAGCGGCCGTAGGTCAGCTCGGCGATCTCGCCCAGCGTGGCGCGCAGGACGGAGGCGCTGCGCTCGGCGGAGACGATGTCGGCCAGCAGGGCCGACTTCTCCGAGACCTCGACCGAGTCGTCGCCGACCGCGGCCTCCAGCTCGGAGAGCTGCCTGGTCCACCGCAGGAGCTGGCCTTCGAGCTCCTCACGGATGCTGTCGAGCTGGACGCTGCTGAGGTGGACGTCGGAGATCATGGTGTTCTGGTCCTTTCTGAGGGTCGGGAAGCTCGCCAGGGCCGGCCCCGAGGGGCGGGCGCGCGGGGTTTCGCAGTCGTCGCAGTGCCGGGTGTGCGGCACCTGCCGCAGCCGTCGCAGCGCGATGAAGGCCCCGCAGTGCTCGCAGGTGCCGTAGACCCCGAAGTCGAGCCGCTCGATCGCGGCCTCGATCTCCACGACGGTCCGCGCCGCACGGGCGGCACGCCTGGCGGACAGGGAGACGGGCTCCCCCGGGTCCTCCGGGGACGCCGGCTCGCTCCCGGGTTCGGTCTCGTTCTCGGTCATGGCGTCCCGCGCGGCGCCGAGCCGTTCGTGCAGGAGCGCGCGCAGTTCCTCCAGATGCGTCGTGTGACGCTGGTAGTCCTCAAGCAGCCTGCTTGTCGACCTGATGTCGCCCATGGGACATCGACTCCTTGGATGACTCACGGCGGTCGTGGCCGGTCACGGCTGGACACGGTCTCCGCCGGGAAAGCCGGAACTCGAAAGGCAGGGCGGCGCGAAAGCACCGCACGACTGTGGGACCCCGGCCGGCCACCGCTCGACGCGGTCCCCGTCGGGGCAGGAAAGAAGAGAAAAGGGGCAGCGGGGCCCCCTCAGGCCGTCGTCGTTGACGCGATCATGGACGTGGACTGCCCGGGGACGGGCCTTCCACGCGTCGTCTCGCCTACGGAGAGCCGGTGGCCTTCAAGAGGGCGCCGTCAGGCGGACGGCGGGCTGCGCGAGGTGACGGCGCGCTGGACGTCGTGTCTGGGCGCGGCGGCGGGGCCGGTCGGGCGCCAGATGGAGGGCGGCGGCCCGGGGGTCGCGACCGTGGCGCCGACGGCGAGGAGGGAGCGGAGCTGTCCCGGCGTCGGCAGGTGCTCGGTCCCACCGGCGAGCAGTCTCGGCGCGGTGGAGTGACCGGCGGTGTCGGTGCCGGGGACCCAGAAGCCGGTGCCCGCGTCCGCAGGCCTCCAGCCGCCGGACCACGGGGAGGGGGAGACGGCGGCCAGCAGAAGAACGAGAAGCAGACCCACCGCCGTGACCGCGGTGGGCCTGGGTGTGCCCCACCGCGGTTCCCTCATCACCTCGACCATAGTCGACGTTCCGCGAAAGGGCACTTTAGATATGGGGTGGAATGTCCTATCTCACCGCCGGGTCAGGCGAAGACGTCCTGCTGGTACCGGCCCTGGGCCTCCAGTTCGCGCAGCCACGCCTCGCCGTCGCCTCCGGTCCTGTCGTGGTGGATCTCCGCCAGGGCACGCCGTACGGCGGGCGCCATGCGGAGGCCGTCCCCGCAGACGTAGACGTGGGCACCCTGTTCGAGCAGCTCCCACACCCGGTCCGCCTCGGCGGTGACCGCGTCCTGGACGTACTTGAAGGGGTGTCCGTCGAGCGCGGAGAAGGCCGTGTGCACCCGGGCGATCCCGGCCTCCTGCCAGCCGAGCAGTTCGGCGCGGTAGAGCCAGTCGTGCTCGGGGTGGCGGCAGCCGTAGAAGACCTCGGCGGGTCCGGACGCCCCGGTCAGGGCCCGCTCCTCAAGGAAGCCGCGCAGCGGGGCGAAACCGGTGCCGGGGCCGACGAGGATCACCGGCGTCGCCGGGTCGTCCGGCAGCCGGAACGGCGGGCTGGGAACCCGTACGTATCCGTAGAAGACGTCGCCGGGCTCCAGGCCCGCCAGGTAGGCCGAGCACATGCCCCGGTAGGAACCGCCGCCCGACCAGGAGGGCCCCTCGACCAGGCCGACGGTGATCCTGATCCGCCGGGGGTCGGCCAGCGGCGAGGAGGAGACGGAGTAGTAGCGCGGCCTGATCGGCCCGGCCATCTCCAGGAAGGCCGGCAGCGGCAGGGTGATCGCCGGGAGGCGTTCGAGCAGCGTGAGCACCGAGACCCGCTTGGCGAGGATCTCGTCGGCGTAGGAGGCCTCAAGCTCGGCGAGCTGGCCCCTGGTCCAGGGGCACCGGGTGTGCTCGGCCAGGGTCGCCAGGTCGGAGCGGGTGGCCACCTCCTGGAGCTCGGCGAACTCGGTCAGCAGCAGCCCCGCGGTCACCGGGGTGTCGACGGGCAGGTGGGTCGTCCCCCTGGCGCGCAGCCGTACGACCTGGTCGCGGGGGACGTGGAGCTGACGCAGCGCCCACTCGACGAGTTCGGGGGCGTTCTTGGCGAAGACGGCGATGTGGTCGCCCGCCGTGTAGGACGTCCCCTCGGGCAGTTCGGCCACGATCGAGCGCACCCCGGGCCTGGGCAGCTCGCGGGAGAAGTCCCACAGGCCGGTGGGGTCGCCGGTCAGCTCCTCGGCCGAGACCACGGTCAGCGGGACCGCCTGCGGGGAGACGACCGCGGGCCGCACGTCGGCCTCGGTGAGGACGTCCATCTCGTAGCGGGGACCGGCCTTGGCCGCCGACGTGCCGTACTCGGCCGCCAGCGCCGCCCAGAGCCCTGAGGTCCACGCCGAGACGTCGCCGTCGAAGTCGCCGTCGGCGTCCGCCTCACCCCGTTCGACGAGCGGTACGGCTCCCGCCGCGGTGAGCTTGTCGAAGACGCGTCTGGGGAAGGCCTGGTAGGTGGGCCACTGGGTGTTGCCGCAGCCGAGCAGCGCGAAGCGCACCCCGTCCATGGCGGGCAGCCCCTCCAGGGCGTCGAACCGCTGGGCGTTGTCGGGGGCCTTGCCGTTGTAGGTCGAGGTGATCACCACGAGCAGCCCCTCGGAGGGCGGTTCGAGCTCGTCCAGGGTGGTCAGCGTGGTCGCGAAGCCGGAGCGCCCCGCGACCTCGGCCAGCCGTTCCGCGACGTCGGCGGCGGTGCCGAGGTTGGAACCGTACGCCACGGTGAGGCCGACTCCCGTGACGGCCACCTCCACCGGCTGTTCCCGGACGGTCTCCGCCGCCTCCACCGTCTCCGCGGTGCCCCGCTCGTGGGCCCTGCGCTCCCTGACCCGGATGGTGAAGTCCTCGGGCTTGAGGGTGAGCATCTGCTTGATCTTCATCCGGTAGGCGTCCGGGTCGGAGATCGCGAAGCGCTGCAGCACCATGGCCAGGGCCAGCCTGGCCTCGGTCAGCGCGAACTGGCGGCCGATGCAGGCCCGCTCGCCGTTGCCGAAGGGCTTGTAGGCGGCCGGGTGGTGGCCCTTCCTGTTCTCGGGGAGCCAACGGTCGATGTCGAACTCCTCGGGACGCTCCCACACCCCGGGGTGCTTGTGCAGCTGACCGAGCAGGACGACGGCGACATGGTCCTTGGTGATCGGATAGCCGCCGAGCTCGGTGTCCTCGAAGGGCTTGACGGCGAACGCCGGGATCGGGGACCACAGGCGCAGCGTCTCCTCCAGGACGCGCGGGATCACGTCGAGCTTCATGATCGTGTCGTAGGTCGGGACGGTGTCGCCGGGCAGCAGTCTGTCGACCTCGGCGTAGGCCCTGGCCAGCACGTGCGGGTTGCGCAGCAGGTTGTACAGCGCGAACGACAGCAGGCCGCTGGTGGTCTCGTGCCCGGCGATGAGGAAGGTCAGGACCTGGTTGCGGATGTTCTCGTCGGAGAGCCGCTCACCGCTCCGCGGGTCGGCGGCCTTGAGCATCAGGCCGAGCAGGTCCTTGGTGTCGCCCCTGCCGGTGCTCCTGCGCTGCCTGATGACGTCGTCGACCAGGTCCTGCATGACCTGGATGTCGGACCGGTAGGCCGTGTCCTGCCGCTTCTTGAGCTTGGTGACCAGGGGGAGCTGCCGGTTGCGGAGCATCGCCTCGGTCAGCGAGCGGCCCATCGCCTGCAGGAACGGGTGCAGCTCCGGCGACTGGAAGGAGTTGAACCGGTAGTCGAACCCGGTGAGGGAGATCGTGTCCAGGGCCAGCCTGGTCATGTCGTCGGGCACGTTGACCTCGTCGGAGATCGCCCACTTGCCGACCAGGTTCTGCGCGATCTCCAGCATCTGCGGGAAGTAGGCCTTCATCGAGCGCTGGCTGAAGGCGGGCATCAGGATGCGGTGCGCGTGGCCCCAGACCGGCTCGTCGTGGCGAGCGGTGAACAGCCCGTCGCCGCCGAAGTCGCGGACGATGGACAGCGGCGGGTCGATGCCCTTGTAGAAGCGTGTCTCGTCGCACATCTCGGCGACCATGTCGGGGTCGTAGACGAACAGGACCTTGCGGCCGAGCAGTTCGAGCTGGAAGAGGCCTTCCTCGGCGTATTCGGCGGCGAGCTTCCTGAAGTGCTCGTCGGGCGAGTGCGAGGGGATCTGGAGCGTGTTGCCGAGCAGAGGGAGCCCCTGGGGGGAGGGGATGGAACGGGTCACCGACATGGAACTCCTCCTTTACCGGGCGGCCTCCCGGAACCGCCAGCCATACACTGTATGTCTCAAGCTACCATACGGTGTATGGCAGTGAGTGCGCGAAGGGGACAACCCCTGACAACCCAGGAGATATACGCGGCCGTTCTGCGGCTGGTCGACGAAGGCGGGGTCGAGGGCCTGTCCATGCGGAAGCTGGCGGCCGAACTCGACGTCAACCCCATGTCGCTCTACCACCACGTGGAGAACAAGGACGCGCTGCTGCACGGAGCCTGTACGGCCGTCGCCCTCGGGCTGCGCCTGCCCCCCGACGACGGCACCCCCTGGCAGGAGCAGCTGCGCGCGCTGGCCCACGCCTACCGCTCCATCGCGCTCTCCCACCCGGCCCTGTGGTCCTACGTCAACACCCACCCCGACCTCGTCGAGAAGGAGGAGAACATGTGGGTGGTCTTCAACCGGGTCCTGGCCGCCGCCGGGGTCCCCGCCGGGGAGCTGGTGCGCGTCCGCACGGTGCTCTACACCTTCGTCTCCGGCCTGCTGACCGCTGAGACAGGCGGCCTGCTCGCCGGGCTGGACCCGGACGGGGACGCCGAGACCACCTTCGACGCCGCGATCGACCTCATCCTGGACGCGCTGGAGTCCCGCGCCACCTGAGACTTGTCGCAGTCGCCCGCTAGTGTCCTGGAGAAGAGGTGCCGCACACGATTCCCGGGAGCGCACGGTGACCGTGCTCGCCACAGCGCGCGCGACGGAGCTCGAAGCCTCCGTCGAGCAGCTGGTCTACGTCCGCGACGACGAGTACACCGTCGCGCGGATGAGCGCGGACGACCAGGAGGGCGCCCCGGCGGCCTTCGTCGCCTCGGGGCGCGCCCTGGCCGGCGTGCAGCCGGGCGAGACGCTCAGGCTGACCGGTGAGTGGGACGAGCACCCCCGTCACGGCAGCCGCCTGCTGGTCAGGCGGTGTGAGCGGGTCGTCCCCTCGACCGTGCGCGCGATCAGGCTCTATCTCGGCTCCGGCCTGGTCCGCGGCATCGGGCCCCGCCTGGCCCACGCCATCGTCAGCCACTTCGGCGAGCGGACGCTCACGGTCATCGACACCGAGCCGGAACGCCTCACCGAGGTCGTCAACATCGGCGCGACCCGGCAGGCGCAGATCGTCCAGGCGTGGGCCGAGCAGAAGGCGGTCGCCGAGCTGATGGTCGTTCTGCAGGGCTTCGGGATCAGCCCGCTGCTCGCGGCCAAGATCTACCAGGTCTACGGAAACGACGCCCGCGAGATCCTCACCCGTGATCCGTACCGGCTGATCGGCCAGGTCAGAGGCATCGCCTTCCACACCGCCGACCGGATCGCGCTGCGCTCGGGGGTGCCGGAGAACAGCCCGCGCCGCCTCCAGGCCGCGGTGCTCGACCGCCTGGAGACGGCCGCGGCCCGCGACGGGCACTGCTACCTGCCGCTGACCGTCCTGCTCCCCTCGGCCGCCGCCCTCGTCGAGCAGGAGGAGGAGTCCGTACGGCGGGCCGTCGACGCGCTGGCCGCCGAGCGCGCGGTCGTCGTCGAGGAGTCACCCGCGGGGCCCGGCCTCGTGGTCTACGCCAAGGAGCAGCACGGCCGCGAGGTCGCCTTCGCCACGCACCTGACCAGGCTGCTGCGGGCCGCCTCGACGCTTCCGTTGCGGCCCTTCCCCGACGACGAGAGCCTGCACGAGGACCAGCGGGCCGCGGTGAACCTCGCGCTGACCAGCACCGTCTCGGTCATCACCGGAGGTCCCGGCTGCGGCAAGAGCCACACGGTGCGGGTGATCGCGGCGACCGTGCGGGCGATGGGCGGCGGGGTGACCCTGACCGCGCCGACCGGCAAGGCGGCCAAGCGCCTGTCCGAGCTGACCGGCCTGCCCGCGATGACCGTGCACCGGATGCTCGCCCAGCGGGCGGACCCCGAGGAGGGGACGCTCTTCCAGCGGCTGCCGACGGAGGCCGACCTCATCGTGGTCGACGAGGCGTCGATGCTCGACCTGCAGCTGGCCACCCGCCTGGTGGCGGCCATCCCCTCGGGCGGCCACCTGCTGCTGGTCGGGGACGGGGACCAACTGCCCAGCATCGGGCCGGGCAACGTGCTGGCCGACCTGCTCGGGGTCGAGGAGATCCCACGCGTCCGGCTGACCCACGTCTTCCGGCAGGCCCAGGACAGCGGCATCGTCAGGGCGGCCCACCGGATCAGGTCGGGCCGGCTGCCCGACCTGCCCGGCGGGGGCGGCTTCTGGTTCGAGGAGCTGGACGACCCTGAGCTGGTCGCCGACCGGGTGGTCCACCTGGCCACCGAGGCCATCCCCCGCAAGCAGGGCGTCGGCGGCGACCAGGTCCAGGTGCTGTGCCCGATGCGCAAGGGCGCGACCGGTACGGCCGAGCTGGGCCGGAGCCTTCAGGAGCGGCTCAACCCCGCACGCGAGGGTACGGCCGAGCACTGGTCGGGCCCGTCGGTCTTCCGGGTCGGCGACCGGGTCATGCCGATCCGCAACAACTACGACAAGGGCGTCTTCAACGGGGAGACCGCGACCGTCACGGCGGTGCTCCCGCAGGACCGGGTGCTGGAGCTGCGCACCGGCGACGGGGAGACCGTCCGCTACACCTTCGACGAGCTCGACGAGCTGACCCACTCCTACGCGATCAGCGTGCACCGCTCCCAGGGCAGCGAGTACCCCTTCGTGGTCGCGCCCGTCGTGGCCGAGGCCGGGGGAGTGATGCTGCGCAGGGGCCTGCTCTACACCCTGGTCACCCGGGCGAAGGCGTGGGTGGTGCTGGTCGGTCAGCGCGAGGCGCTCGAACTGGCCGTGCGCCGTCTCGGCCTGCGCCGCAACACCGGCCTGACCCTGCGGCTCACGCTGGGCCTGCGCGCCTGAAGGCCCGCGGCGGACCGGTGGGCGGCCGCCGCAGGCGCGGGAGCGGGTCAGGAGAGGGTGACCGGCAGCTCCTTGATGCCGTTGATGAAGTTGGAGCGCAGCCGCCGGGCGGGACCCGCCTGGGTCAGGCCGGGGAAACGCTCGGCGAGGACCTCGAAGAGCACCCGGAGCTCCATCCTGGCCAGATGGTTGCCGAGGCAGAAGTGGGCACCACCCCCGCCGAAGCCGATCTGCGGGTTGGGGGAACGGCCGATGTCGAAGACGTCGGGGTCGGCGAAGACCTCCTCGTCCCGGTTCGCGGAGCCGTAGAACACCACGACCTTGTCGTTCTCCTTGATCTCCTGGTCGCCGATCACCGTGTCGGCGGTGGCCGTACGGCGGAAGAGGTTGACGGGGGAGACCCAGCGGACGATCTCGTCGGCGGCCGGGGCGGCGAGCGCGCGGTCGGCCACCAGCCGCCGCCACTGCTCGGGGTGCTCGAAGAGGGCCAGCATCCCGCCGGAGGCCGCGTTGCGGGTGGTCTCGTTGCCGGCGACGACCAGCAGCAGCACGAAGAGGTCGAACTCGTTCTCGTCGAGGGTCTCCCCGGTGACGTCCGGCAGGAGCAGTTTGGTCGCGATGTCCTCGCGGGGCCGTTCGCGCCGTTCCGCCGCCAGCGCGTTGGCGTAGGCGTACACCTCGGCCGCCGCCGCCTGACCGGCGGAGGGGCCGGAGGAGTACTCGGGGTCGTCGGCCCCGATCATCTGGTTGGACCAGTTGAAGATCTTGTCACGGTCCTCGACGGGGGCGCCGAGCAGCTCGCAGATCACGTAGAGCGGCAGCGGGGCCGCGATGTCACGCACGAAGTCCACCGCAGGGAGCCCGGTGACCTCGTCGAGAAGCTGGTGACAGATGTCGCGGATGTGCTGCTCAAGGGCGTTGATCATGCGCGGGGTGAAGCCCCGGTTGACCAGGGAACGCCGCCGGGTGTGCTCGGGCGGGTCCTGGTTGAGCATCATGAGCCGCTGGAGCTCGCGCTGCTCCTCGGGCATCTCGTCGAAGAGCGCGAGTCTCCTGCTCGACGAGAACAGGTCGGATCGCCGCGACACGTGCACAACGTCGGCGTGCCTGGTCACCGCCCAGAACGGCGGCCAGTCCCGCTCGGGCTCGCCCTCGTGCAGGTAGACGGGGGCGTTGGCGCGCAGCCAGCGGAACTGGTCGTGGGGTGCACCGTCGCGCGCGTAGACGTCCTTGTCCACAAGATTGATGTCCATTTGAGTCCCTCCTAGGGCGAACCGTATGCGCATCTTCCCTGCGGCGCGCGTGCCTTCCGGTCTGCGAGAACCGGTGCCCCCGCACCGGCCTGAGGGACCCGGGTCAGCCGATCGGGCCCGCCCAGCGGTCGGCGACGCCGTCCCGCTTGATGATGAAGCCGCGTTTCAGCGGCAGGAGGGTCATCGTCGTCTCGATCGCCCTGATCCCGGTCAGTCCGCCGATCTCCCTGAGGATCTCGTAGAGCTCGGAACGGCCGGGGACGGCCACGTGGGCCACGAGCTGGTGGTCGCCCGCCACCGCCAGGACGTATCTCACCTTCGGCAGCCTGGCCAGGGCGTGGCCGACCGTCTCGACCTCCCGCTCCGCGACCCGCAGCCAGAGCGCGGCCTCGATCGGCAGGCCCAGGTAGGCGGGCTCGATCTCCGCGCGGATGCGCAGGATGCCCCTGCGGAGCAGGGAGTCCAGCCTGCGGCGGGCGGTCGACTCGCTGATCCCGGTGGCCGCCGCGATCTCCGCGTGGGTGGCCCGGCCGTCCGCGGCGACCGCGGCGATGATCCGCTCGTCCTCGGCGGAGGGGGTGTCACCGGCGCGCTGGAAGCGCTCGGGCAGCGGCGTCCACTGTTCGAGGAGTCCCTCGATCTCCTGCGGGGTGAGCACGTCCACGTGCCACTCCTGGGGGGTCTTGAAGTAACGCAGCGCCGGGTAGGTGGTGCTCTCGACCACCCCGTCGATCGAGGGGATGTCCCGGAAGATCAGATCGACCAGGGCGTCGTCGGCCACGCACAGCTCCGCGGTGCAGTCGGCGGAGCCGGAGACCAGCGAGACGAACCGGGTCTGGGGCAGCTCGGCCAGCGCGGCGCCGACGTCGATCACCGAACCGGGCCGGCAGCGCAGCCGCAGGATCGCCGAGCCGATCCGGCGGTCGTCGACCACTCCGACGACGGACAGGACGCCCGCCTCCGTCAGCCGGGTGGCCCGTCTGGCCACGTTGCGGGTCGACTCGTCCAGCACTCTTCCGATGCGGTCCCAGGTGGCGCGTCCGTTCACCTGAAGGGCGGCCACCACCCGTAAGTCGGCTCCATCGAGTGGCTGCATGGGGGGCATCCTCGTCGTCGGGGAATCGTTCCGCCCCAAGAGTACGGCTTTGTGATCTTTTATGATGCGATATCCGCTCAGGCGAGCACGCTACGAAGCCACTCCTCGACTCCGGCGACATGGACCGTGGCCCAGGCGCGCGCGACCTCGGGCTGCCGGGCGGCGATGGCCTCGTAGATCGCGGTGTGCTGCTCACGCGTCCTGGTCAGGGCGTTCTCCCTGGTCAGGGCCCGCCAGAGCCTGGCCCGTGTGGTCGGCCCCGACAGGCTCTCGATGAGGGAGCACAGCACCGAGTTCCCCGAACCCGCCGCGATGCGCCGGTGGAACTCCAGGTCGTTGGCGGTCAGCTGCTCGACGCTCGGGTTCTCGGGCAGCCGGGTGAGGATCTCGTGCAGCTCGGCTATCTCGGCCTCGGTCATCCGGGTGGCGGCCATCGCGGTCGCCTCGGGCTCCAGGATCCGGCGGACCTGGAAGAACTCAAGCGCCGTGTCGTCCTGGTGGAAGTCGACCACGAACGCCATCGCGTCCAGCAGCAGGCGAGGCTCCAGGCTGGTCACGTAGGTGCCGTCGCCCTGCCGTACGTCCAGCACGTTGATCAGCGCCAGGGCGCGGACGGCCTCGCGCAGGGAGTTGCGCGACAGGCCGAGCCGTTCGGCCAGGTCGGCCTCCTTCGGAAGCCTGCCGCCAGGGGGGATCTCGCCCTCCAGGATCATCTGCTTGATCCTGTCGATAGCGGTGTCGGTGACCGCCACGCTTCGTCCTCCCTGGTCACGCTCAGACATCGGATGTCTATGAGTGTACGGCGAAGCGCACCATATCTTCCTTGGGGTCCCCCTCGGCGGTACGGCGGACCCGGCCCCGCACCTCAAGGGCACGCAGGTGGGCGGCGGCCTCGGCGGCGGCCATGCCGCGCAGCATGGAGGGCAGGTCGTCCCAGGAGCGCTTCCAGGTCATCCGTGAGGCGATCTCCCAGATGGTGAGCGGCTCGCCCGCCTCGGCCAGCAGGGCCACCAGGGAGGTGAGTTTCTCCTCGTGGTGCGCGCCGATCGCCCGCGCCCGCTCCGCCGTGTCCTGAAATATCCACTCATGGGCGGGCAGGGCTTCGAGCGGTCCCAGCTCCGCCACCTTCTCCAGCGAGGCCAGGAAGTCCCCGAGCGGGTCCATGTCGGTCCGGTCGTAGGGGTAGACGCCGATGTGCGGGGTGATGCCCGGCAGCACGTGGTCCCCGGTGAAGAGCCGGTCGGCGTCCTCCAGGTGCAGGCAGACGTGACCCGGGGTGTGACCGGGGGTCCAGACGGTGCGGAGCCTGCGCCCGGGAATGTCGATCATGTCGCCGTCGCGCAGCGTCCTGTCCGGTGCGGCGGGGGGCTCGGGACGGTAGGCGGTGGTCACCGCCTCGATCTCGGCCGCGCCGGCTCCCGCCCGGCGCAGCATCCCGGCCCGCTCGGTGCGCTGGGCGTCCTCCTCGGCCTCGCGCATGGTCCCGACCAGCTCGGCGTCGGCCTCGTGCATGGCGATCCAGGCCCCGGACTCCTGCCGCACCTGACCGGCGAGTCCGGCGTGGTCGGCGTGGAAGTGGGTGACGACGACCCCCCTGACCTCGCGGATGTCCATGCCCGTGGCGGCCAGCCCGTCCCGCAGGGCCAGCCAGGCGTCGGGGTGGTTCCAGCCCGCGTCGACCAGCACCGGCCCGGCGGGGGACTCGATCGCGTAGATCAACGTGTATCCGAGGGGGTTGCCGGGGATCGGCACGGGCACGCTCCACACCCCGCCACCGATGTCGGTCGGACGCTGTTCGCTGTAGGGCCTGCGGAGGGATTTCAACGGCGGCGCTCCCTGTCTGTCGGCGTCGTCCCGGCGGCTCCACGGTCCAGGGGGTTCCCGGCGCGTCGCTCTAGAACGTTAGTCTGTTCGCCTCGCCGACAGTAACGCGTGCCGGCCTTCAGGGTGAAGGCGGGGCGGGGAAATCGGCGAGCAGCCGGGTGGCGGTGATCTCCAGATGACGCTGGACCTGGTCGTAGGTCCGCTGCCCCCTGAGCATCGCCAGCAGTTCGTGCACCCAGACACTCGTCAGCGAACCCGCGAGGACGCGCTGCTCCTCGGTCACCGTCCGCGCGTCGGGCTCGTGCCCGGAGACGCGCAGCAGCAGGCCGGTCACCCGCTCGGCGAACGGGGTGTCGATCTCCGCCATGATCAGCGAACGGACGAGGGCGTCGGCCAGCTCGGGCTCGCGCATCAGACCCCGGGTCGCGCGCATCAGCACGTCCACGGCACGGCCCGAGGGGGTGGTCGTGGCCGGGGGCCTGCGCTCGACGCTGCCCTCGATCAGGTCGATCTCGTCACTGACGACCGCGACGACCAGGTCCATCTTCGAGGGGAAGTAGCGGTAGAGCGTGCCGAGGGCGACCCCCGCGCGCTCGGCGACGGTGCGCATCTGCATGGCCTCGACGCCGCCGAGGGAGGCCAGGGCCGCGGCGGCCTGGACGATGCGCCTTCGGCGCTGGTGCTGGCTTCTCGCGCGGACACCGCTCGGGTGCGGTTCGCTCTGCATGCCGGATGCCCCCTCGATCGTGGCCGGTCCGGCGCCGCCGGTGGCCGGGGCTCCGCCGGGGCGCGGGGCGACCGGGAGACCCACGGCCGCACGCGGGGTACGCATGAGAACACGTTATCTGACCTTAGCCCGCTCCGGTGGGTTATCTGTCAGTTACAGGGGATCTCTGTCTCCACATGTCACGCGTGTTATGGAGCCCTGTCGTCATCATGGGGCAGGTATGGGGCGGGGTGAAAAATGTAATTGGTTCTACCCCACTGCGCGGAAGTCCTCGGGTACTGGATTTTCGCCCTGGGGAGGGAAAAACCAGCCCGACACATGCGAGCCGTACCCTCCGGAAGGCAGGGGGAAAGGCGGGACCGCCTTCTTCTGGAAGGGTGTGCCGGGGGCGGGACGCCTTCTGGAAGGGTGTGCCGGGGGCGGGACGCGTCGGGTGCGGTCCTTCCCCCACCGACCGGGCCGCCGGGCCGTACGGCGTGGCACGTCGCGGGAGCGCGGTTGTCACGGCGAGGACCCGCGGCCTCGCCGTGCGCCGTGACCCCCGGCGCCGGGAGGACGGTGGTGGTAACTGCCGGAAGGTGTGTGGGCGGTGGCGGCGTCGTGGGCCGCCCACCTGGAGAAGTGGGTATCGGTATGCCGTCGTGTGTGACGTACCGCCAGCAGGATGACGAGTCGGCTCGCAGGTGCGGGCCTCCCGGGAAGGAGGCGGCGTTCGTCGAGGTCGGAACCCTTCTGCCCACCGCCACGATCACGCTGACCTCGACCGCGGGCCTCGCCCCGCCGCACCGTGACCGCCCTGAGGGCGGCCTCCTCGACATCCTGACCACGATGGGCCTCGTCGAGCGGTACGTCACCGACTGGGCGGGACCGGAGGCGCTGGTCCGCGGGATCAACGTCAAGCTCGGCCTTCCCGCCCACGCCGGGGAGACGCTGGCCCTCACCGGGACCGTCATGTCCCGTGAGGGCGAGAGGCTCACGGTGCGGGTCCTGGGACAGATCGGCCTCGGAACACACGTCTCGGGCACCGTCCGTCTCGCCTTCCCCGACCACTGAGGGCGCCGGGCCGGGCGTCAGGGCGTCAGCGGGGTGGGCATCGCGAAGAAGACGAGCATCGCGATCGCCACGCAGACCACGCAGATGACGAAGCCGAACAGCTCCCACGCCCAGTCGTGGCGCTGCCCGCCCCGCCTGGCCTGCCCGCGCCTGCGGCGTGCCCTCCCGCCCAGCCGCGACAGGCGTGTGGCGGGGGCCTTCTCCGAGACGCCGGCGGTCTCGGGTTCTGCGGGGATCTCCCGAGGGGAGTCCGGTACGCCGGAAAGGTCTTCGGGAAGGCCCTCGGGGAGGGGCGCGCGGGCCGGGGCGTCGTCGCCGGGCTGCTCCGCGTGCGCGCCGCGGTGCGCGCCCGTTCTCCTGGCGCTCCGGCCCGGCCTCCTCGCGTGCCTGGCACGGTCCCCGGAGTCCGTGAAGTCCGAGGAGTCCACAGAGGCCTCCACGGTGCCCAGCTCGTCGGTCCGCAGCGGCCAGCCGGCCGGGGCGGGCCGTACGGCCTCCGGTTCGGGGAGGACCGGGGCGGCGGCGTCCAGTTCCTCGGCCCGCAGCGGCCAGCCGGGCAGCGGCGTCACGACCCCGGAGGCCTCGAAGGCGGCGAAGTCCTCGGGGGCCGTCTCCCTGGGAGCGGCGGCGACCAGTTTGTCGGAGTGCTGCCTGGGCCTCGGCTCGGGGGTGAACGGCTGGAACAGGTCCTCGGCGGCGCCCTCATGGCGGGTGGCGGGCGCGTCGTCGAGCACGTCCCCCGGGATCGGGGCGGGCAGCGGCTTCGCCCCGCGCGGCTTGGGCCGCTGGAGCCTGCGCCGGGGAGTGCGCGGGACGATCTCGTCGAGCGCGCTCAGCACCGAGTCCTTGAGCTTGGGCATCGGCTCGGTCGTCGCCTCGTGCGCGGAGACGACGTCGGGGTCCGGCGGGGAGAAGGGGTCGGGGAAGTTGTCCCGCGCGGGCGCGGCGGGGAAGAAGTCCGCGGGGGAGAAGGGCGGCGGCAGCTCCGGCGTGGCGAAGACGCTGGTGCTGGTCAGGGCGTCGGTGTCGGCCAGCGGCAGCGGCCAGGCGGGCGGCGTCGGCCACAGGGGCCTGAGCGAGACCGGCAGCGCCGGGGTCCGCGTGGGGGAGGCCGGGGGGAGCGCCGGCGCGCCGGGGAGCCCCAGAACGGCCGCGCGCAGTCCGGCGGGGGGGACGGCCCACGGGGCGCGGACGAGCACGTCCCTGATCGGGGCCACACCGAGCGCGCCGAAGGCGTCGGCCAGGTGGGCCGGGACCCTGGCAGAGACCAGGGCGAGCTGGAGGGACTGGGCGAAGCGGCGGCAGGCGCTCACGGTCAGCTCGTCGGCCGTGTCGGCGGCCACGTCGAGCACCCAGGACAGCTCGGCGGTGTCCATCTCGCACACGCCGGACAGGTACAGCACCTCGCGCTGGTGCGGGCGCAGGTCGTGCAGCACCCGGTCGACGAAGAGGGAGACCGGGTCGGCGCCGGGCAGCGGGGCGGCGTGGACGACGTCCCGCTGGTGGATCTCGCGGCGGGCGAGCGCGTACAGCGCGGCGCGCGGCGGCCGTGCGTCGGAGACGGCGCCCGAGGAAGCATGAGTGGAGGCGCCAGAGGAGGTGAGGGTGGCGAAGACGGCCGCCAGCGCCGTGCCCGCGGCCCCCGGATCGCCCAGCTGGTCGTGGCAGTAGGCGAACAGCCCGGCGGCGTGTGTGTCATAGAGCTCGGTAATCAGTTCGCCGCGCGAGCGCTGACCGAGGATCGGTTGGTTCACGAGACCGGTTCCTCTGGGGTCGTGGTGAGAAGCGAGGGCGAAAAGCCCGTGGTACGTGTGACTGGAGGGGTCGATGTCCACGATATGGGTAATCGTGGTGAGACGCCGAGATTCTGGGCACTATTGAGTGCTCTTTTGCTCGATATCTCACGATCCCGGATGACTTGGCCGGGGGGACGGGGTCGAATGTCGGAGGGCCACCGTAGGCTGTCGGTCGGACAGATCATGGGGCGGTTGTGGCAGGGGGGCCGCGGCCCTGCCGAGAAGCATGGGGTTGCGCATGATCACATTTGACGGGGTCACCAAACGCTACGCCGACGGGACCGTGGCCGTCGACCGTCTCAGCCTTGAGGCGCCGACGGGCGAGATCACGGTCTTCGTGGGCCCCTCAGGATGCGGCAAGACCACCTCACTCCGCATGATCAACAGGATGATCGACCCGTCGGAGGGCCGTGTCCTCCTCGACGGCGTCGACGTCACGACCATCGACCCACCGGCCCTGCGCCGGGGCATCGGTTACGTCATCCAGCAGGCGGGCCTCTTCCCGCACCGCAAGATCGTCGACAACGTCGCGACGGTGCCCCACCTGCTCGGCTGGAACAGGAAGAAGGCCCGCGACCGCGCGATGGAGCTGCTCGAACGGGTCGGGCTCGACCTCGGGCTCGCCGAGCGCTACCCCTTCCAGCTCTCCGGCGGGCAGCAGCAGCGTGTCGGCGTCGCCCGCGCGCTGGCGGCCGACCCGCCGGTGCTGCTGATGGACGAGCCGTTCAGCGCGGTCGATCCCGTCGTGCGCACCAGCCTGCAGGAGGAGCTGCTGCGGCTGCAGGCCGAGCTGAACAAGACCATCGTCTTCGTCACCCACGACATCGACGAGGCCGTCAAACTCGGCGACCGGGTGGCCGTGCTGCGCGTCGGCGGCCACCTCGCCCAGCTCGACGACCCCGCGACCCTCCTGTCCAGGCCCGCCGACGACTTCGTCCGCGAGTTCCTCGGCCGCGACCGGGGCATCAGGCGCCTGTCGTTCGTCCCCGGCCAGGAGGTACGGCTGCGCACCGACCTCACCGCGCCCGTCTCCGCCGAGGTCGCCGGCCTGCGCGCCGCGGCCGATCCCTGGCTGGCGGTGCTCGACGAGGACGGCAGGCCGCTCGGCTGGGTCAAGGTCGCCGACCTGCCCGCCTCGGGCACGCTCGCCGACGTGCGGCCCGCGCCGTACGGGACGTTCGTCAGGGGGCGCGACTCGCTGCGCGCGGCGCTCGACGCGACACTGCTGTCCCCGTCGGGGTGCGCGATCGCGGTCGACGACGCCGGGCGGGCCGAGGGCGTGGTCACCCGCGAGGCGCTGAACGAGGCGCTCGACCGGGTCGCCGGGGGCGCCCATGCGTGAGGAGCCGCTGGTCCGCTGGGACTGGATCGGGCGTAACTGGCCCTCCATCCAGTCCCTCCTCGAAGATCACGTCGTCATGTCGCTGGTGCCGATCGTCGTCGGGCTGCTCGTCGCGCTCCCGCTCGGGCTGGCCTGCGTCCGCTGGCGCGGGATCTACCAGCCGACCATGAGCGTCATGAACGTGACCTACTCGCTTCCCTCACTGGCCGTCTTCGTCATGCTCATCCCGGTCACGGGCCTGGCCACCAGGGCGACGGTCATCGTTCCGCTCGCCTTCTACTCGCTGGCGGTGCTCATCCCGGCGGTGGTCGACGGGCTCGGCTCGGTTCCCGACCACGTGCGCCAGTCCGCGGTCGCCATGGGCTTCACCCCGCTGCGCAGGCTGTTGCTGGTCGAGCTGCCGATCGCGGTCCCGGTGGTGCTGGCCGGGCTGCGCGTGGCCGCGGTCTCCAGCATCAGCCTGGTCAGCGTGGGGGCGCTGGTGGGCAGGGGCGGTCTCGGCTACCTGTTCATCGACGGCTGGCAGCGGCAGTTCTACACCCCGATCATCGTGGGCGTGGTGCTGGTCGTGCTGCTGGCCGCGATCGCCGACGCGCTGCTCGTGCTGGCCCAGCGGCTGCTCACCCCGTGGTCACGGGCGAGGGGGACGACATGAACTGGCTGGTCGACTTCTTCGGCGACCCGGCCAACTGGTCGGGCTCCGACGGCATCCCGGTACGGCTGGCCGAGCACCTGCAGTTCTCCGCGGTCGCGTTGCTGCTGGCCATGCTGGTGGCGCTGCCACTCGGGCTGTGGATCGGGCACACCGGCAGGGGGGCGCTGCTGGTCGTGCTGAGCGCCAACGCCGCCCGCGCCCTGCCCACGCTCGGCCTGCTGGTGCTGGTCGTGTTGCTGGCAGGCCTGGGCACCGACCTGCCGGTGCTGATCCCGCTGGTCGCGCTGGCCGTGCCGCCCATCCTCGTCAACACCTACGAGGGCGTCAGGGGTGTCGACCCCGACCTGAGGGACGCCGCGTACGGCATGGGCCTGCGCGGCGGCCAGGTCCTGGGGCGGGTGCTGGTGCCGGTCGCGCTGCCGCTGATCCTGCTGGGCCTGCGGCTCGCGGCGATCCAGGTGGTGGCGACCGCGACCGTGGCCGCCTTCGTCGGACTGGGAGGCCTGGGGCGCTACGTCGTCGACGGGTTCGCCACCAACGACTACCCCCGCACCCTCGCCGGGGCGGTGCTCGTCGCGCTGCTCGCCCTGCTCGTCCAACTCGTCTTCGTCCTGATCCAGAGACTGGTGGTCTCACCGGGGGTGAGGCGGCGTAACGCCGTACGGTAATGTCACCTTTACCTCCCGCCTTAGAAGGGAAAAGCACGATGAAGCGCCTTTTCAGCACCGTGGTGGTCACCCTCGCCGCGGCGCTCACACTCAGCGCGTGCGGTGGCGGTGATCCGCTCACCAACACCTCCCCGACCCCGGCAGACTCCGGGGCCGCGCCGGCGACCGGGGGTGGCGGGGGCAAGGTCGTCGTCGGCTCGGCGAACTTCCCGGAGAACGTCCTGCTCGCCGAGATCTACTCCCAGGCCCTTGAGGCCAAGGGCGTCCAGGTCGAGAAGAAGCTCAACATCGGCAGCCGTGAGGTCCTCTACGGGCAGGTCAAGAGCGGTGGCCTGACCATCCTGCCGGAGTACGTCGGCTCGCTGCTCGCCTTCATCGACAAGTCGGCGACCGCCAAGAGCAAGGAAGACGTCGTCGCCGCGCTCAAGGAGAAGCTCCCCGCCGAGCTTGAGGTCCTCGAACCCGCCGCGGCCGAGGACAGCGACTCGCTGACCGTGACCAGGGAGCTCTCCCAGAAGGTCGGCCTGGTCACGATCGAGGACCTGGCCAAGGTCGCCAAGAACTACACCGTCGGCGGCCCGCCGGAGTTCCAGACCCGCCAGGAGAAGGCCCTCAAGGAGGCCTACGGCCTGGAGTTCAAGGAGTGGAAGAAGACCGGTGACGCGACCGCCGACGCCATCAAGGACGGCACCATCGAGGTCGGCAACGTCTTCACCACCGACCCCAAGGTGATCATCAACGGCCTGATCTCGCTGCAGGACACCAAGCACGTCTTCGGCGCGGGCAACGTCGCGCCCCTGGTCAACAAGGCCGGGGTGAACGAGACCGTCACCGGCACGCTGAACGCGGTCTCCGCCAAGCTCGACACCGCCGGGCTGCTCACGCTGATGAAGCGCGTCTCGATCGACAAGGCCGACGCCGCCACGGTGGCCAAGGACTGGCTGACCCAGAACGGTCTCGCCTGACCCCGCCGGTCCTCCAGCACGGCCCGTGCCGCCCCGCGGCGCGGGCCGTGCGCCGTTTTCGCCATGATTGACCAATGAACGAGTTCGTCGAGGCCATGGGACAGGTGCCGACCGCCGTGACGGTCGTCACGGTGAAGGACGAGCGCGACGACGTGGGGGCGACCGTCGGCACCTTCACCTCGGTCTCACTCGATCCGCAGCTGGTCATGGTGAGCATGGACAGCGGCGGCTACCTCAACGAGCTGCTGCTGCGCCGCGACCGCTGGGCCGCCAGTGTGCTGTCCGGCGGGCAGAAGGCGATCGCCAGCCGGTTCGCCACCGCGGGCCGTCCCGGCGCCCGGCTCCTGCTGGCCGGAACGCCGCACCACCGGGGCGAGCTGAGCGAGGCACTCGTCGTGGACGGCGGCGTGACCGCCCTGGAGGCCGAGACGATCAAGGTCGTCCCCGCCGGGGACCACACGCTCTTCGTCGCCAGGGTGCTGGCCGTCGACTACGTCACCCCCGGCCTGACCCCTCTCGTACGGCTACGCGCCCGCTACCGCCCGGCCGGCGGCTGAGCCCGCCGTACCGGGGGCGCGTTCAGGGGGCCGTCATGTCGCGCAGGCCCGCCTCCATGACCTTGACCAGCTGGGTGAGCCCCTCGATGATCTGGGCTCGCTGCTGGGCGGTCATGCCGCTGAGGAGGCGCACCTCGACGGCGAGCTGCTGCGGGAACAGCGTGTTCACGACCTCGCTGCCCTCGTCGGTGAGGTGGACCAGGGCGGCCCTGCGGTCGGCGGGGTTGGCGGTGCGGCTGATGTAGCCACGCCGTTCCAGCTTGGCCAGGGTCTTGCTCAGCGCGGCGGGGGAGCGGCTCATCTGCCTGGCGAGCTGCCTGGCGATCGTCGGCTGTTCGGCGTACCTCAGCCGGAGCAGCACGTCCAGCTCGGGGGAGGTCACCGAGGCACCGGCGAAGAGTGGCTCGATGGCCAGGTCGAGCAGCGCCTGAACCCGTTTCAGCGGGCCGACGACCTCCATCGAGGAGGTGTCGAGGCCTGGATACATCTGCCGCAACCGCTCGTACACCTGCTGGGCGGGGGCTTGCATGAGCCCTCCAATTCGTTAACCTATAAACTACTTATATCCGTTAACTAGTTAACTACCTGTTGCCGATGTCGCCCATCGTAGCGGCGTCACGTTCGCCCGGTGGCGAGAAAGCAGTTCGTGCCATGCCCAAGGACCCCCCTCTCGCCGCCCCCACAGCGACAGACACAGTGACAGACGCAGTGACAGACGCAGTGACAGACGCAGCGACCGGTGAACGGCCGCCGGAACACGTCGGACGGCTGCTTGTCGTGCTCGCCGCCCTCGGCGCCGTCGCCCCGCTGGCCACGGACATGTACGTCCCCGGCTTCCCCGGGCTGGTCCGGTCTCTCGGCACGACCGAGTCGTCGGTCCAGCTGTCCATGACGGCCTTCCTCATCGGCCTGGCCGTCGGGCAGATCCTGCTCGGCCCGGTCAGCGACGCCGTCGGCCGCCGTAAGGTCCTGCTCGGCGGCGCGACACTGTTCACGGTGTTCTCGCTGGTCTGCGCGCTGGCCCCGAACGTCGACGTGCTCAACGTCGCCCGCCTGCTCGAAGGCGTCGCGGGGGCGGCGGGCATGGTCGTCGGCCGCGCCGTCCTCACCGACCGCTTCCACGGTACTCCCGAGGCCCCGCGTCACTTCGCGACCCTGTCGGTGATCGTGTCCTTCGCCCCGATCGCCGCCCCGGTGCTCGGCGGAGCCATCCTCGGCGTCGCCTCCTGGCGGGTCGTCTTCGCGGCGCTCGCGGGCTTCGGCGTCCTGCTGGTGCTGGGCGTCCTGGCCTGGGCGCCGGAGAGCCTGCCCGCCTCCCGCAGGCACTCGGGCGGGGTCGGCACCACCTTCAGGGCCATCGCCGGGCTGTTCGGCAGGCGCGCCCTCATGGGGTACGTCCTCACCTCCTCCTTCTGCGGCGCGGCCCTGTTCACCTACATCGCGGGCTCGGCGTTCGTGTTCCAGGACGTCTACGGCGTCTCACCCACCCAGTACAGCCTCATCTTCGCCGTCAACGCCCTCGGCATGCTGGTCGGCGGGATCGTCTTCGGGCGGGTCGCCTCCCGGGTCAGGATCAACGCCCTGCTGACCGTGGGCCTGGGCACCGCCCTGGCGGCGACGGCCGTACTGCTCGTGGTGCTCCTCACCACGGGCGGCGGGCTCGTCGTCACCTGGGTCTGCTTCTTCCTGGTCATCGTCGGCTTCGGCCTCGTCCTGCCCGCGAGCACGACCATCGTCCAGGCCCTCGGCCACGACGCCCCGGGAGCCACCTCCGGCCTCCTCGGCGGCACCCAGTTCGTGCTGGGCGCCGCCGCCTCCCCGCTGGCGGGCCTGTTCGGGACGGACAGCCCGACGCCGACGGCCGCGGTCATGCTGGTCGCTCTCGCACTGGCCGCCCTGGCCCTGGCGTTCGCCCGTCCGTGGCAGGGCCACGGAGAGCCGGTACGGCTCAGCGGATCGTCCACGACCCGGGAAGCATGAGCGGCCCGTAGGACGGCAGGCCGAGCTCGGCGGCCAGGTGGGCCAGCGGCCCCCACGACTCAAGGCGCAGCCGCGTCATGGCGGCGGCCTTGTCCTCGCTGGAGTCCGCCGGGCGCAGGCGCTCGATCGGGTTGAGCCGGGGGTAGGCGCGCACCGGGGCGTCCTCGGCCAGACCGCCCTTGCGCCGGGCCAGGGCGAGGGCGTCCTCAAGGCCGCCGAGCACGTCGACGAGCCCGCCCTCGTGGGCGTCGGCGCCCGTCCAGACCCGGCCCCTGGCCAGCTCGTGGACGCGCTCCCGTGACAGGCCGCGCCCCTCGGCCACCTTGTTGACGAAGTCGTCGTAGACCCGGTCGAGCCAGACGTTGATCCGCTCCCACTGGGCCTCGGAGAAGGCGTGCGTCGAGGAGAACATCCCGGCGTTGGCGCCCTCCCCGACCGACTCGGTGGAGACACCGATCTTGTCCAGCAGACCGCCGATGACGGCCTTGCCGCCGAACACGCCGATGGAGCCGGTGAGCGTGCCCGGCTGGGCCACGATCGCGTCGGCGGACATCGAGACCATGTAGCCGCCGGAGGCCGCGACGTCGCCCATCGAGACGACCACGGGCTTGCCCGCCCTGCGGGTGAGCACGACCTCACGCCAGATGGCGTCGGAGGCCACGTAGGACCCGCCGGGGCTGTCCACCCGGAAGACGACGGCCTTGACGTGCTCGTCGCGCCGGGCGGCGCGCAACGCGGCGCAGACGGTGTCGGACCCCATCGCCTCGCCGCCGCCCAGGGGGCTGCGCCCGCTGCGGCCCAGCCGGATCGGGCCGCTGCCGTGCACCAGGGCGACCGTCTGGCCGCCCGGCTGCGGGAGCTTGCCCGCGATCGGTCCCTTGGCGTAACGGCCGACGTAGAGCAGCAGGGACTCCTCGCCCGCGGCCCTGCGCACCTCGTCGTAGACCTCGTCGCGGTAGGCGAGCCGGTCGACGAGCCCGGCCTCGACCGCCTCGGCACCGATGAAGGGCCCCCGGTCGATCAGCTCCCTGACCTTGGCGGGTTCGAGGCCGCGACCCTCGGCGACACCCGCGACGACCTGCTCGACGACCGACTCGGTGATGCGGCCCAGCGACTCGCGGTGGGCGTCGGTCATGCGGTCCTGGGTGAAGGTGTTGGCGGCCGTCTTGTACTCGTGTCGCTGGCCGATCTGGTACTCGACGCCGAGCTTGCCGAGCGCGCCCCGCAGGAAGCGCTGTTCGAGGGAGACGCCGGTCAGCCCGACGTCACCGGAGGGCTGCAGGTAGACCTTCTCGAAGGCGGTGGCCAGGTAGTAGGGGACGGTGCCCGCGCCGAACTCCCCGAAGGTCTCGGAGAAGGCCACCGTCAGCTTGCCCGCCTCCCTGAGCCGGGTCACCGACCGCCGTAGCTCCTGAACCGTCGCCAGGCCGATGGGCCGGGTGCCGACCTTGACGATCAGCGCCCTGACCCTGGGGTCCTTCGCCGCGCGCCGCAGACCGGAGAGCACGTCGGCCAGCCGCGTCTTGCGCATGGACAGGATCGCGCCCAGAGGGTCGGCGGGAGGCCCCTCGAAGAGCCCCTCGGTGAGGTCGAGCTCAAGGACAAGCGGAGCGGTCCGCCGCTGCCTGAACCGGTCGACGGTGTCGATGATCACCTTGGTCGCATCCATGCTTGACACCCTAAGCGACGTCTTGGCGACAGGGTCCTGTGGCGGCGAACCTCTCCGAACCGGCGCCGGGGCGTCAGGTACGGCGGGCGTTGACGTGCCTGCCCAGCAGTGAGGCCGACGCCGAGGGGAACGACCCCCGCAGCCGCCTGGCCTCCGCCGTGGTGAGGGCGTCCCCGACCGACGTGGTCTCGTTCACCCTGGCGGTGAGGTTGACGGAGCCGCTGGCCCAGTTCAGCCAGGCCGCCAGCAGTTCGCTCTCGAACACCGTCCGCTTCGTCCGCTTGGCGGGCTTGAGCACCCGGCGGGCGGCGGCCGGGGTCGAGGCCCCGCCCAACTCGGGGAAGACCCTGCTGGCCTTGCCCACCATGCCGAGATAGCACCGGAGCGTCGCGTCCGTCAGCGTGCCCTTGCCCGTGCCGAACTCGGCGGCCCACTTCGCGGCGCTCAGCGTCTTCTTCGATGTTCCGCGCACGCACATCGTGGGCCTGACAGGCGCCGCGACGGCGGGCGGATCGACCGGGTCGGCGGTGACGGTCACGGTGACGGTCACCGTCGGCAGCGGGATCGGGACGGGTGCCTGGGTCGGCCCGACGGGCGGGGTGCCGGGTTCGGGGCTCGGGTCGTCGCCGGGCTCCTCGGGAACGTCGGAGTCTCCCGGGTCTCCGGGGCCGGGGTCACCCGGGTCGCCGGGGTTCTGGGTCACCCCGGGGGAGGGGGCGGCGCCGGTGAGCGCGCCGTACAGGTCGAGGCGGGGGACGGCGACCCCGTCGTAGACGATCGGGCGGCCCGCGGCGGTGAGCCTGCCGGTGAGCGCGCCCGCCGAGGCGTCCGCGCCCGTCTCCGCGGCCCGCTGCGCCAGTACGGCCAGCGCCCCGGTGACGTGCGGGGTGGACATCGAGGTCCCGCTGTAGATCTCGGTCCTGCCGCCGGGGACCGAGGAGTCGACGTCGACGCCGGGGGCGAACAGGTCGAGGACGGAGCCGTGGTTCGACCAGTCGGGGACGCGGTCGGCGTCGTCGGTGGCGCCCACGGTCACCGCGCCGGACAGGCAGCCGGGCACCCCGGCGCCGGGGGAGCCCTCGTTCCCGGCCGCGGCCACGGTCGCGACGCCCTTCGCGAGCAGCGCGCCGAGGCGTCCCCTCATCTCCTGGACCTCGGGTTCGCCGTCGCAGGAGGCGCCGTAGAGACCGCCGCCGAGGCTCATGTTGACCGCGACGAGGCCGGGGACGGTGTCCTTCAGCCGCGTGAGGTATTCGAGGGCGAGCAGGAGCGAGGACTCGTAGGCCGTGACGCAGGGCTCACCGGCCCCGCAGTCGTCGACACGGCTGAAGACCTGGAGCGCCACGATGTCCGCTCCCGGAGCGACGGCGTGGGCGATGCCCGCGACGTGGGTGCCGTGCTCGCACAGGTTGACCTGGCCGTCCAGACAGACGGGTGTGGCGGCGTCGGCGGCGCGCTCGGAGGTGTCGGCCTCCTGCCCGTTCGGGCACAGGGAGCGCACGCCCTCGTCGACGACCGAGAAGCAGGCCTGCCGTACGACCTTGCTCCCCAGGGCGGGGTGGGCGGCGTCGATCCCGGTGTCGACGATCGCGATCGTCGTGCCGCGTCCGTCGGCTCCCTCAGCGTGGGCGCGGTCGGCCCCGACGAGCGTCAGGCCGGAGGCGAGCGAGCTGGGGGAGTAGGTGCGGTCCCTGCGGATGGAGACCACCCGGGGGTCCTTGGCCAGCTCGGCCAGCGACTCACCGGTGCCCTGCACGACGATGAAGGAGGTGTCCTGGGGCTGGAGCACGACGTCGGTCTCCGGCAGCAGCCGTGCCTCGCCCGCGACCTGTTCGGCCTGCGCGGGGACGGCGAGCTCGACGATGGCGCGGGCGCCGTCCTCGTCGGAGACGAGCCCGGCCTCAAGCTTCTCCGGCTCCGGTGTCGTCTGGACCGTTTCCGCCGGTGGCTCCTCGGCGAGGGCCGGTACCGCGGGGGTCCCACAGAAAACGACGCAGAAAACGACGCCGAGCACGATCACCTGGGCCACGAGGGCTCGAAGTCGCACACGTCCTCCGGGGGTAAGGACAGCTCCGGCTGCTGATCATGCGATACGGAGTTTAAATACTGCTTTGTCGCCAGTGAATAGCACGTACCGGATTTGAAGGATCTTTTCAGCCCGAGTTCATCTCGGGGCCGGACATGGCTCGGCCCCCCGCGGCGTGTCGCGCACGGAGGGCCGAGTGTCCGAAATATTACTTGAGGCCGTTGGAGAGCGCGGTGATCAGCTCACCGTTGGGGGTGTCTCCGCTGGTCTCCCAGAAGAACGCGCCACCGAGGCCCTGGCTCTTGGCCCAGGCCATCTTGCTGGTGATGGTGGCGGGGGTGTCGTAGCTCCACCACTGGCCGTTGCAGAAGGCGTAGGCCGTACCGGCGATGGTGCCGTTGGAGGGGCACTTGGTCTTGATGACCTTGTAGTCCTCGATGCCGGCCTCGTAGGTGCCGGGAGCGGCACCGGTGGCGGTGCCACCCGGGGTCGACTGGGTCACGCCGGTCCAGCCACGGCCGTAGAAGCCGATGCCGATGAGCAGCTTGCTGGCGGGGATGCCCTTGCCCTTCAGCTTCTGGATGGCGGCGTCAGTGTTGAAGCCCTCCTTCGGAATGCCCTGGTAGGAGGTCAGGGGCGAGTGCGGAGCCGTCGGGCCCTTGGCGTCCCAGCCACCGAAGAAGTCGTAGGTCATCGGCATGAACCAGTCGAGGTACTGGGTCGCACCGGCGTAGTCGGCGAGGTCGATCTTGCCGCCGTCGGCGCCGTCAGCGGTGATCGCCGCGGTGACCAGGGCGCTGGAGCCGAACTTGGCGCGCAGCGCGGAGACGACCTTCTTGAAGGCGTCGGGGCCGCTGGTGTCGCAGGTCAGGCCACAGGCGTTCGGGTACTCCCAGTCGACGTCGATGCCGTCGAAGACGTCAGCCCAACGCGGGTCCTTGACGACGTTGTAGCAGGAGTCGGCGAAGGCCTGCGGGTTGGCGGCGGCCTGGGTGAAGCCACCGGACCAGGTCCAGCCACCGAAGGAGTAGATGACCTTGAGGTTCGGGTACATCTTCTTCAGCCTGCGGAGCTGGCCGAAGTTGCCGCGCAGGGCGCCGTTGTCCCAGGTGTCGCCGACGCCGTCGACGCTCTCACCGGGGCCGTAGGACTTGTCGTAGTCGGCGTAGGCGTCGCCGATCGCGCAACGGCCACCGGCGGTGTTGCCGAAGGCGTAGAGCAGGTGGGTCAGCTTCGGCGCGGTGCCGCTGCTGACCAGGTTCTTGACGTGGTAGTTACGGCCGTAGACGCCCCACTCGGTGAAGTAGCCGACGACCTTCTTGTCCCCGGCGGGGCCGGTGGGCGTGATGGTCGGGGTCACGGTGGGGGTGACCGTGGGCGTCACGGTCGGGGTCACGGTCGGCGTGACCGTGGGCGTCACGGTCGGCGTCACGGTGGGGGTGACGGTCGGCGTCACCGTGGGCGTCGGGGTGGCGTCCCCGCCCTCACAAGGCGCACCGTTCAACTTACAGTTCGTCACACCGGAGACTCCGCCGGGGGATCCGGTGAAGCCGAAACTCACCGTGGCACCCGCGGCCAGCGCACCGTTCCACGACTTGTTCGCGAAGGTGTAGTGGCTGCCGCTCTTGGTCATGTCGGCGTCCCACGCGGACGCGATCGACTTGCCGGCGGGGAGGTCGAACTCGACCTTCCAGCTGGTCAGGGCGGTCGAGCCCGCCTTCACCGTCACGTTGCCCTGGAAGCCGGTGCCCCAGTCGGAGGTGGTGGTGTAGACGGCGGTGGCGGAGGTGGCGGCCGTGGCGCTGCCCATCCCGATCCCCACCGGGACTATCAGCGCTGTGGCTGCGATCAAGGAGCCGATGGTCATTCGTCGCAAGGGTCGCTCCAGGTCAAAGAGTTCCTAGCCCCCGAATTCATAGGAAAGTTTCCTATTAGTTTCCAGAGCGTAGGTTCTCCTTCGTGGGCGGTCAATGGCTCGCTGACCGATATAAGGCGGATTTAAGGTTCACGGAAGCCTTGGCGAACCCGGCCTGAACGGAAAAGGGCCGGTCACACGCTGCGTGACCGGCCAGGCCCGACCGAAAAAATCTTCCTGTGACGTTGACCCGGCGGTTGTCCCGTCGGTCAAGGAACCCTCAGCGGCGGGTGGTCCTCCCGGCGCCCTTCCTCCCGGAGGTCTTCTTCACGGCCTCCCCGGCCGCCTCCGCGACGGGGCTCTCCGCGGCGGGACTCTCCGACGGCGCGTCGTGCCGGAGCCAGACGGCGCCCAGCGGCGGCACGCGCAGCCGCGCCGAGTACGGCAGCCCGTGCCGCTCCTCCTCGACCGCCTCGACCGCGCCCATGTTGCCCACCCCGCTGCCCGCGTAGTCGTAGGCGTCGGTGTTGAGCGCCTCCTCCCAGGTGCCGGGAAGGGGCAACCCCAGCCGGTAGTCCTCGTGCGGCGCCCCGGAGAGGTTGACCACGCAGGCCAGCACCGAGCCGTCGGAGGCCAGACGCAGGAAGGAGAGAACGTTCCCCTGGGCGTCGTCGGCGTCGATCCAGCGGAAACCGTCCGGGGTGTCGTCCCGGGTCCACAGCGCGGGCGTCTCCCGGTAGATCCGGTTGAGGTCGCGCACCAGCCGCTGCACCCCCTTGTGGCCGTCGAAGTCGAGCACCCACCAGTCGAGACCTCGGACCTCCGACCATTCGGACCCCTGCCCGAACTCACCGCCCATGAACAGCAGCTGCTTTCCCGGATGGGCCCACATGAAGGCGAAGAGCGCGCGCAGGTTCGCGAACCGCTGCCACTCGTCGCCGGGCATCTTGCCGAGCAGCGACCCCTTGCCGTGCACCACCTCGTCGTGCGACAGCGGCAGCACGAAGTTCTCCGAGAAGGCGTACATCAGGGAGAAGGTCATCTGGTGGTGGTGGTACTGCCGGAAGACCGGCTCGTGCGCCAGATAGGCCAGGGTGTCGTGCATCCAGCCCATGTTCCACTTGAACCCGAAGCCGAGACCGCCCAGGTGCACGGGCCGGGAGACCCCGGGCCACGCGGTCGACTCCTCGGCCACGGTGACGATGCCCGGCTGGTCCCGGTAGACCAGCGAGTTCATCTCCTGCAGGAAGGCCACCGCGTCGAGGTTCTCCCGCCCGCCGTACTCGTTGGGCCGCCACTCGCCCTCGCGCCGCGAGTAGTCCAGGTAGAGCATCGAGGCGACCGCGTCCACCCGCAGCCCGTCCACGTGGAACTCGCGCAGCCAGTACAGCGCGTTGGCGACCAGGAAGTTGCGCACCTCCCTGCGGCCGAAGTCGAAGACGTAGGTGCCCCAGTCGGGGTGCTCGCCCCTGGTCGGGTCGGCGTGCTCGTAGAGCGCGGTGCCGTCGAACCTGGCCAGCGCCCAGTCGTCCATCGGGAAGTGCGCGGGCACCCAGTCGACCAGCACCCCGACGCCCGCCGCGTGCAGGCTGTCCACCAGGTACCGGAAGTCGTCCGGGCCGCCGAAGCGGGACGTGGGCGCGTAGTAGGAGGTCACCTGGTAACCCCACGAGCCGCCGAACGGATGCTCGGCGACCGGCAGGAACTCCACGTGCGTGAACCCCATGTCCACCACGTACTCGACCAGTTCGACGGCCAGGTCCCGGTAGGACAGGCCGGGCCGCCACGAGCCGAGGTGCACCTCGTAGACGCTCATCGGCTCCTTCAGCGCGTCCGCCGCCGCGCGCCCGCGCAACCACTCCTCGTCGTGCCACTCGTAGGAGGAGCGCTCGACGACCGAGGCCGTGGCGGGCGGGACCTCGGTGCGCCTGGCCATCGGGTCGGCCTTGGCCCGCCACACGCTGTCGGCGCCGAGCACGTTGAACTTGTAGCGCTCGCCCTCGCCGAGGCCGGGGACGAACACCTCCCAGACCCCGGACCTGCCCAGCGAGCGCATCGGGTGGGCGGTGCCGTCCCAGTGGTTGAAGTCGCCGATCACCTGGACGCCCCGCGCGTTCGGCGCCCAGACGGCGAAGGCCGTACCCTCGACGTCCTCGTGCCGCATGACCCGCGCGCCGAGCACCTCCCACAGCCGCTCGTGGCGCCCCTCGCCGATCAGGTGCAGGTCCACCTCGCCCAGCGTCGGCCAGTGCCGGTAGGGATCGGCCATCTCGTACGGCTCCGCGCCCGGATAGGTGACCAGGAACCGGTAGTCGGGGATCTTGTCAAGACCGGGAATCGTCACCGCGAAGACGCCGTGGGCCAGGTGCTCCATGTCATGGATGTGATCGTCCACGACGACCTGGACCTTCTCCGCCAGCGGCCGCAGCGTCCTGACGGTCACGCCACCGGCCCCCGGGTGCGCGCCGAGGATCGAGTGCGGATCGTGGTGCGCTCCGCCCGCGAGCCGCTCCAGGTCCAAGTCCGCGTTCATGGATCACTCCCGTAGATCGGTATCCCCTAACCCTGCCCTACTCGGGCGTTACGACCCATGCCCTTGTCCGCTATCACCATGCGTGTCGCGAAAATGTGCGGATATGCGATGAGGAAAATCCTGTATGTCGCCATCATGTGGTGCGGAATACTGGCCGTCGGTTCCGTTGATCACCTGGAGGGCGGCGATGCGCGGTGACACGGCCGGGGCACCCGTTCCCGCACGCCCTCATCACTGGCCGCTGCCCGCGGAGACGGCCTTCCCTCCGCCGCCCCGCCCGCTGCGGCCGGTCAGAGGGCTCGCGACGGCCGTACTGACCCTGCTCGGCCTCGACACCCTCGTGGGGGCCGCCTGGGCGGTGGCGGCCGACCCCCTGGCCACCGTCGTCGAGGTCGTGGGTGAGGGCGCCCTCCCGCTGCTGTCGAACTCCGCGTTCCTGGTCGCCCTGACGGCCTCCAGAGCCTTGGTCAGGGCAGGTCTGGTCGTCGTCTTCCTGGTCTGGCTGGTACGGGCGCGCCTGAACGCCGAGTCCCTCACCCGGGTCCCGCACCGCTGGTTCAAGATCTTCATCGTGCTCGGGTGGGCGCTGCCGGTCGTCGGGTGGTGGATCCCCAAACAGATCGTGGACGACGTCTGGGCCGCCTCCCGCCCCGGCGGCGTGCGAGGGGAGAGCATCGGCAGGCAGCCGCACTCCTGGCTGGTGTGGGCCTGGTGGATCGCGTGGCTGCTGGCCTTCTGGGTGGTCCCGCTGTCGTCCGTCGCGCTGCTGAGCCTCGCCGGGCGCCCGCCCGAGGAGGTGGGCGCGCTCGTCGGGTTCGGCCTCGACCCGTTCACCTGGATCCCCACACTGCTGGCCGCCGCCCTGCTGGCCATCGTCGTGGTACGGATCACCCGCTTCCAGGAGGCGCGGGTCGCGGCCGGAGGCTGACGGGCTCAGTGACCGCCGGTCCCACGGGCCGGCGGGGCGGGGCTCTGGCAGGACCCCCGGATGAAGGCCTCGCCGTCGGCGAACTCCGCCCCCGGCTCCGGGTGTCCGAGGTTCGCCGCGTACGGCCTCGCGGGTTCCCCCGAGGTCGCCAGGCGGCGGGTCAGCCACTGCGCGAACCGCCCGTGGGCGGTGACCACCGCCGCGAAGGCCACCGCCAGCGCCGCGAGCACCGGCAGTTGCTCCTCTTCGGCCAGCAGGATGGACTTGGCGTCGGCGAACCCGGTCCTGGCCGAGGTCCAGCCGGTGACCAGCACGGTCACCCACCTGCCGCCGCGCCTGATGCCCGGACGCGCGGTCGCGGTGATCGCGGCCGGTACGGCGAGCACGACGAAGACGACGGTGATCATCACCGTCGCCACCAGGGTGAAGGAGGTGTCCACGCCCACGGCGACCGCGACCCCGCGCATCAGCAGCCGGGCCGCGAGGCCCCCCAGAACTCCCGCGACCAGCGCCCCCATCGCCGCCGCTAACACCACACGACCTCGAACTACATCCCCATATCGCATTTAAATGGATTTAGAGGGATTTTCCCGGCAGGGCAATCCCGAAAACGAATCCGGAACCTCCTTGTGACCCACCTGTTTGGAACGGTTCACAATCCCCAGCGCCGAAGACGTGTCAACCGCCCGGCGTGCCGATCGCAGCCGGTGGGCGGGCCGTCGAGGCGGCGAACATATGGCTGCTACCCATGAGAAATTGACATGATCGAGTAACCATGGAAAACCAACACCGTTTTGCTCATCGGTAAAGATCGGTTGTGGAATCCGGGGGCGGACGGCGCGCGGGAGGACACGCGGACACCGCGACGGCGACGCGGGCCGAAGCACGCCACCGAGCCGTGGCGGGTCGTGTCCACGGAAGGGGTGTACGACTCGGATGCGGATGATCACTCCTGAGACTGTCACCCGCGCCTGGTAGGACAGAGGCTCACACCCCGACCGAGGACGCCGCATGTTCATCGATGGCAACGAGATGTTCGTCGACAAGGACGAGTACGACAGATATCTCGACGCGCTCTACCCCGGAAAAAGAGCGGCCGACCCGCGCGACCCCGGCGAGAGGTTCCTCCATGAGGACGGGTTCTACCGCTGGGACAGGATGGGCGGCCACCGCGAGACCTACGCCGGGCTGCCCGTCGCCGGATTCCGTATGCTCACCGGCCGCGACACCGTCCCCGACCCCTCGTGTTTCGCCTGGCCCCTGCATGGCGGCGAGATGTACGAGGAGGCCGACGGCCCCGGGTTCACCGAGGGATTGGAGAAACTGCTCACCACCGTCGACGGTTCCGGGATCCAGGCCATCGTGGTCGCCGGGATCAGCGCGCGGAACGCCCCCGCCGTGCTCGTCGCCAACGCCCACCGGCTACCCCGGCTGCGCTCGCTGTTCCTCGGCTTCGTCGAGCCCGACTATCAGATCTCCTGGATTCAGCAGGGCGACATCACCCCGATCCTGGAGGCGTTCCCCCTCCTGGAACGGCTGGACGTGCGCGGCAGCGAGGGCCTGCGGCTGCGCCCTGTACGGCACGCCTCCCTCAAGGTCCTGCGATTCGAGACCGGCGGACTGCCCGGTGAGGTCGTGCGCGCACTCGGGCGGTGCGACCTGCCCGCGCTGGAACATCTGGAGCTGTGGCTCGGCGTCACCGAGTACGGCGGCGGCGCCACGGTGAACGACCTGGAGGGAGTCCTGTCCGGGGCGGGTCTGCCCGCGCTGCGCCGACTCGGCCTGCGCGACAGTGAGATCCAGGACGAGGTGGCCGCCGCCGTCGCCGCGGCGCCGGTCGTCGCCCGGCTGGAGGCGCTCAGCCTGGCCATGGGCGAACTGAGCGACGCCGGAGCCGAAGCCCTGCTCAGCGGCCAGCCTCTCACCCACCTGCGCCACCTCGACCTGCACCATCACTTCCTGAGTGAGGAAATGGCCAAACGAATCCGGCGCGTCCTGCCCGATGTCGAGCTCGACCTCTCCGAACCCCAAGCACACCTGAGGACCTGGCGCTACGTCGCCGTCGCGGAGTGAAAGGCGTGACACCGCCGCCGAACAGCCGTCCGTCACATCCGGCGGCACACCTGTGGCCCGGCCGTACTCGTCCACCACTCCCGTGGACGCGACCTCGTGGCGGCATGCGGCCTGGTTACGGCTCCTTACGGTCATCCACCACGTCATCGGATCTCTTTCTGCGCCGCCCGCCCGGTGATACGACAGGGCCAGGCTGATGTGTGATCGGCCGCCCACGCGCCCACGGTGACCGGCGTTCCCCGGCCGCGTCGTGGGTCATCCCCCTCTCGGAGGACACGTGCGCGAGAAGATCAGATCAATCGTGACGAAGGGCGCGATCCTTGCCCTCCTGTCCCCGCTGATGCTGGCAGGTGGAACCGCTTCGGCGCAGAACGGCGAGGTCAAGCCCGTTCCCCGGCCCGTGGCGGCCCCCGCCGTCCCCTCGCCGGAGGACGGCGCGACCATGCGGAGGCAGGAGCCGTACCTCAAGGTGGTGAAGAAGATCCGTGACCGTGCCGAGGGAGGGGCCGACACGGGATACGCGGGCGTCGAACTCGCCGCCGACCGGGCGATCCTGTGGTGGAGGGGAACCCCGCCCGGGGAGATCCGGAGGATCGTTCGCCAGGCGGGCGTGCCGGTCGAGGTCAGAGGCGCGCGGTACTCCAAGCAGGAGTTGCGCGCCGCCGCGAAGGAACTGTGGCGGCGGGCCGGCATGGAGAACGGCGGCTAGGTCCACATGGTCAAGGCGCTCACCGACGGCAGCGGTCTTGAGGCCGTCCGGTCCCTGTCCGCACGTGGGCTCGCGCCGGTCCCCGACGTCGGGGTCCCGGTGGCCGTGACCCAGGGCGAGCCGTTCAGGACCGTCGCGGTCCGCTGCGACGACTCCCCGGACTGGTACGGGGGCGTGGCCATCCACAACGACAAGTTCAGCGGCCCGAGCTGCGGCGGGAACGGCAGTTGGCAGTACAACTGCACCGGCGGCTTCGGAGTCACCCTGCAGTCCCAGCGATATCTGCTGACCGCCGGACACTGCGGAGCGATCGGCGACACCTTCCTCAGCGGGGCGGGCAACGTCATCGGCCGGGCGACGCACGAGCACACCGCCCATGACCTGCTGCTCGTCAGGGCGGACACCGGCGGGCGCATCTGGGACGGAACCCCCGGTGTCAACGACTTCACCAAGGGGGTGGCCGGTTGGGGCTGGACCGCTGGGGGCCAGTCGCTCTGCTTCTCCGGCACGACGTCCGGCGCCAAGTGTGGCTACACGGTCGACGGGACCATCGTCTCGGGCTGCGGCACCGACCTCTACGGCAACCACGAGTGCTACAACGACCTGATCTCGGCGTGGAAGGACGGCACGGCCGGTCGGCCCGGTGACAGCGGAGGCCCGGTGTTCTCCCTGGCTGGCGACCGCGTCCAGGCGATGGGCACCACGACCGCCTACGCCACCAACAACCAGGGCAGGGAGTGGATCGTGTTCCAGGACTTCGGCACGGCCACCCGCGACTGGAGCGGCCTGGACGTCATCACCGGATGACGCTCACACATCGGTGCGGGGTTCGTGAGCGTCTCATACGTCACGGCACAGACGGAAGACCGCGATGAGCGCACCGGGCGCCAGGAAGAAACCCACGTTGACCATGCCGTTCACGGTGTCGCTCCCTGAGAACGATTGGTTCGCCAGATATCCCGAGAGGATCGAAGCCGCTATATACGCCGTCGCCAGCAAATGGGCGACGAGGATCACCCTCCTGGGCCATTTCCCAGGCCACGGAGCGATCGCCCAGATGATCGACACGATCACGGCGCCTGTCCATGTGAAACCCCCGGCTCCCACACCAACTCCCGGTTCATGTGAAAGAGAATGAAATGATCGGACGCCAGGAGAATACCTCCTGGCGTCCGCCTCCACGGGTCATCCAGCAGGCCGCATACGGAATTCGACGGCTCCCGGATTTGCCGGTCCCGTGGCCGGGGGCATGACCTCCCAGAGATTTCCCGCGCTTATCTTCGGTGGAGCGCCGCCCTTCCCCGGGGAACCCCTCATGACCCTCGACGACGAGCTGAAGCCACCGAATCAAGGTGACTGTCCTGAGATGGCTCCGTGGCCGGGTGGGGATTCGTGTCACCGGGGTTTTCTTTCAGGTGCCGTTCATGGTGAGTGCGAGTGCGCGGAACGCCTTCATCGGCTTTTGACGGCGAGCCTGAGTGGGGCCGCTTTCTAGGGAAACCCGGATCCGCTCCGGCCGATCATGTCGAGCAGGAGCCTCGCGGCCCGCTCCGCCCCGTCGGTACGGACCGTCCCGGCCACGACGGCCGCGCGGGCACCGGTCTGGGGGGCCAGGGCGATCCTGAGCGCGGCCGACAGCGAATCGGCGGTCGGCGTCGGACCGTCGTGTTCCGCGCCGATGCCCAGTTCGGTCACCCGGCTCGCCCAGTACGGCTGGTCCGCGACCTGAGGCACGATCACCTGCGGCGCTCCGGCACGGGCCGCCGTCGTCGTGGTGCCCGCGCCGCCGTGGTGCACGACGGCGGCCACCCGGCTGAACAGCGCCTGCTGGTTGACCTCGCCGACGACGAAGCAGTCGTCCCGGTCGTCGATCGCGGCCAGGTCGGCCCAGCCGCTCCCGAGCAGGACACGGCGACCCAGCACCCGAACCGCCTCGATGACGGCCCGCGAGATCTCCTGGGCGCTCGCGCCCCGCATCGGCATACTGCCGAAGCCCACGTACACCGGCTTGTCCCCGGCGGCCAGGAACGCCTCCAGGTCGGCAGGAAGCGGGCGCTCGTCCGGCCTGATCCACGCGCCGGTCTGCGTCACGTCGAGCTCCGGCGTCTCCTGCCAGGGACCCAGGACCGGGTCGGTCGCCAGGAACGGGCGGCCGGTGAAGACATGGTCGCGGATGCCGTCCACCGGGGGCAGGCCGACCGACGCCCGATGGTTGTTGATCGTCTCGCCGAACAACGCGTCCTTGTGCTCGGCGTCGAGGGCCCACAGTTCCCGGTTGCCGGTCACCCCCTCGGGGACCACCTGGCCCGGCCAGGGACGAGGCGCGTGATGCGGCGACGGCAGGTAGGAGGGGGAGAGGGAGGCGAACACGTAGGGCGCACCCAGCTTCTCGGCCGCCGCCCGCGCACCGGCCACGGCGGGGAAGGAACCGGTGGCAACCACCGCGGCGCGGTCGCCGGCCGCCTCGACGACCGTCTCGTAGGCCATGGCGGTCAGCTCGGCGGCGATACCGGACAGGCCCGCCTTCGCCTTGTCGGGGATCGCCCCCGTCGCCAGCGCGCGGATCGGCCAGCCGAGAGGACTCATCGGCACGCCGACATCGTCCAGCAACTCCGCGAAGTCCGGCGGCGCGCACACCCGCACCTCGGTACCGAGCGCCCGTAGCCGCGCCGCCAGCCCCGTCATCGGCTCGACGTCCCCGCGTGATCCGTAGGTCACCAACACAACGCGCATTCACGGCCCCCGATGTCCGTACGTTCCGGTGTCGAAGGGGGATTGTGCAGCACAACCGGGGCCTTGTGGCAAGTCCCCCCATGCGCTATAGCTTGGTAGTGGCAGGAGGTGTACATCCCTCTTGCCCTTTTAATCGTTTCGCCGCCCGGCAGGTGACCTCTCCGCCTCGGGAGACGACTTCGGCATCCGCAGCCCGGCAGCCCATGGACGACCTGGGACCGTCCACGTCAAGGCGGTGCGGCGAAAGCCGGTGCTCGCACCGGAGGGGACATCGCGCCACCGGGAGACCGGCTCTCAACCACCGGTCCTTTCCGGCTTACCTGGTCTGTCCCCTGGAGAAGGTCACTCGCCGTCGAGGCGTTCGCGGAGCAGGTCGGCGTGGCCGTTGTGGCGGGCGTACTCCTCGATCACGTGGACGAGGATCCAGCGGTGCGAGAGCCCTGCCGCTCTCCGATGGTGCCCAGCGCCTTCACCAACGGCTGGGTGAACGGGTCGGTCAGGCGACGGTGTGTTCGGCGTCGCCGAAGTCCGCCACCACGCGGAGACGCCCGCCCAGAGCTTCGATGTGGGAACGCAGGGTCGCGACCTCGACGCGGTCGATGTCTCCGTGTTCGATGGCCGAAACCCTTGGGCTTGAGACCCCCATGACGGCGGCCACGTCGCGTTGGGTCAGGTCCGGCTCATGCCTGATCTCCATGAGCCGGTACGCTCTGATCTCCGCCGCGAGCCGGTCCATCGCGGCAGACTTCTCGGCGTCGGACCGTACCGTCAGCCCGGCGGCCTGACGCTGCTCCCTGGCCCGTCGCCTCACTTCGTTCCAGCTGACCGCGCTCATTCGTACTCCCTGCTGGCCAACTCCGGCAGGTGTTCGGCATATCGCTTTTCCGCCGGCGGCACGTTCGTGTCATACCAACGCTGCCGGTTACCGGCCTTGTCACCCGCGACCAACAGCACTGCCCGTCGGACCGGATCGAACGCGAACAGGATGCGAATCTCACTCCCCTTCGACGAACCTGGCCGCGGCTCCTTGATGGCAGAGAGAAGTGGGCTACTCGCCGACGGCGCCGTCGAGGCGTTCGCGGAGCAGGTCGGCGTGGCCGTTGTGGCGGGCGTACTCCTCGATCATGTGGACGAGGATCCAGCGGTGCGAGACGTCCTGGCCGTGACGCTGCTGCCTGCCGACGGCGTCGAGCGGCACCCGGGCCGAGATCTCGCGCGCCACCTCGATCTCGGCCCGCCAGATGGCGAAGGCCTCCTCCACGGAGGCGGTGTCCACGTCGTTGAAGTCGGAGTCGGGGTCCTCGGCCTTGCTGTAGAGAAGCGGGACGTCCTCGCCGTCCAGCACCCGGCGGAACCAGACGCGTTCCACATGGGCCATGTGACGAACCAGGCCGAGCAACGACAGGGACGACGGCGGCACGGAACGCTCACGGAGCCGTTCCTCGGGCAGGCCGGCGCACTTGACGGCCAGAGTCTCGCGGTGCCAGTCGAGCCAGCTGTCCAGCATGGCGCGTTCGTCGGCGATGAAAGCGGGGGAAACGCGGTCGTCGGTCATGACTCGTGGTCCTCTCATCTTGATCGGCCCTGATCACCGTCGCCCAGCCTCTCACGGAGGTCCGACAACCTCTCAACACCTTTTCGTACGGCGGGGCCCGCCGTACGAAAAGGGCCCCGCCGTACGGCAGGGTCAGCGGAGGCGGGTGACCGGCAGGGGAGGGATGGCCTTCAGACAGGAGCGGTCACCGGTCGAGCCGGTGCGGATGAAGGCCGTCGCCAGTCTGGCCGCGCAACCGGTCTCCTCCCAGGTCGGGACGTGTCCCGAGGAGGGAACCTCCACGAAGGTGCTCACCGGGAACTGCTCCGCGGCCAGGCGCCCCTGGGAGACGGGGGTGTTGGTGTCGAGCTCACCGGAGAGCACGAGCACCGGGACGCGGGGCGCGGTGCCGTGGCCCGCGGGCCGGCCGGTACGGGGCCATTTGAGGCACAGGTCGGCGCCGTCCATCACGGCCTCGGTCCAGCCACGCGCGCTGAACGGCCCGAACCGTCCCTCGGCCCGTCGCAGCGCCCCGGCGAAGGCGGCGGTACGGTCCGCGACGGTGGCCCGCCGGTCCCACACGGTCGGATAGTCGTTGCAGACGATCGACAGGGCCTGGGCCCTGGTGGCCCGCTTCTCCGGCGGCTGGGAGGCGAGTCCCTCGGCGAGCTGCCCGGCCAGGGCGACGAGCGGGGCCGTGTCACCGGAGACCGCCCGCGAGACCATGGCCGGCAGCTCGGACCAGACCCGCGGGGTGCCGTTGCCGCTCGCCACATAGAAGTGGATCAGGGCGAGCATGTGCTCGTCGAGCAGCAGGGTACGGCGACGCCCTGAGACCTCGATCTCGAAGGGAATGGGGCGTTCCCGCAGGCGGGCGGCCAGCCGTTCGAGGTTGGCGACCGCCTTCTCACCCTGGCAGGCGCCGTCGCTGCGCGTGCACAGCCGCAGCAGGGCCCGTTCGACCGCCCGCGCGTTCGGACGGCCCAGCGGGTCGAAGCGCAGGGGATAGGCCCCGGACAGGACGACGCTGCGGGTGTGCTCCGGGTGCCGGAAGGCGTAGACGGTGCTCAGATAGGTGCCGTAGGACACGCCGTACAGATCGACCCTGTCGACGCCGAGGCGTGAGCGGACGGCGTCCAGGTCGTCGGCCAGCTCCGCCGAGGTGTAGGCCCGTGCCCGCTCCCCGAGCCGTCGTCCGCACGCCTCGACCTCGTCGATCTGCCGCTCTCTGGGGAGCAGGTCGTAGTCCGCGGGGACACCGCAGTCGACCGGCTCCGATCCGCCGGTGCCGCGCGGATCGACCAGGAGCAGGTCGTGGTCGTCGCGCAGGGCGGTCATGTCCTCGGCGAAGCGTTCCGCGTAGGCGATCGCCGGTTCGCCGGGACCGCCGCTGACCACCATGACCGTTCCCGCCGGGGGACGGCCGACGTCGGTGCGCGGCAGCAGCGCGTAGGCGATCCGGTTCGTGCCCGCTGAGGGGTCGGCGCGGACCAGCGGCACCGTGATCTCTCCGCAGCGGGCCGCCGTTCCCTTCACGACCGGGCAGGGGACGTCGGAGACCGCCACGGCCGTGGGGCGTGATCCGCCCGCCAGGGCCGGCAGTACGGGCGTCACGGCGGCCAGGGCGGCGCCGATCATGAGGGCGATGGGGATATGTCGCTTCGCCACGGGCCTCTCCTGTTCGTGAGCGATGGAAGAGCCCGTCGATCCTCACGGCGACGCCGTACCCGGCGACATCCCACCAGCGCCTCTCTTCTCGTGGTGCTGGCTGTACTCGGGATGACGGCGCCCGCGAGTGCCGGAAGCGGCTTTTCGGAGGCCGATATCTCGGGCGTGCCGTTCTTGGTGTCTTCGGCGTCCGGTGTCTGCCGGAAACGGTGCCCAAAGGGGGTGACGTCGGAATACGAGGCCATGATCGTTTACGGGAAAAAGGCTTTCTGTGGAGACAATCCCCAGGTCAGGGGTGTCCATGGCCTCTCGGCTGGGTTGGGTGATTGCCGGTTATTGGTCTGCTTTCATCCTGTTTAGGGCTAGCCGTTTGTTTTTTGGGTGATGTTCGGCGGCGAAGGCGAACTTTCCATTGTTCCGGGAGGCCGTCTCGCATATGCTCCGTGCAAGTCACACGTACGGCCAAGCCGACTGGGAGGCAGGCATGGCTCGTTCCTGGGAGGCTGACCCGTCCGCGTTGTTCCAACGGCGCCTGGGGAAGTCGGCCAAGGAGCTTGACCGTTCCGACGGTCGAGACGAGTGCCCCGACATCTGGCAGCTGGACAACGGTGACATCGCGGTGATCGGCAGAGATCTCACCGCCGTCTACGAGCCGCGTCTGCCGGAAGGCGTCTCCCTCGCTCCGGACGAGCGACTGGTCGTCATCCCCGGCATCATGCTCAGCGTCGCGAAACCGGACATCGCCGATGTCTGACCTCCGCGCTCCCCACCTCATCCCCGCCCAGGGCGAAAGGCTCGTCAGAGAGGCCTACCGGCGCGACTTCCGGCAGCGGGAGGCGGTCCTTCGCAACCGTGACTCCTGGAAGCTCGAACGGCGCCAGCACTTCGAGGAGCAGGCCGTTCCCAGCTACGACGCCTTCCGCCGGGGTGACTGGGACGAGTCGATGCGGCTGCTCGAAGAGCGCACGGACAGCCTGCTCGCCATGACGCGTGAGGACGAGCTCCGCAACTCCTTCTTCCACCGGGTGCGGGTCGTCGAGACGCCGCTCACGCCGTACATGCGCTGGGAGCTGCGCTCGCTGCGGATGCGCGCGGAGTGCGGCGAACGGATCCGGGTGGTCGGCGCCGAGGCGGTCGCGGCCTTCGAACGCGGCGGCCCGCTTCCTGAGGTGGTCGTCCTCGGCGGCCGGACTCTCTACCGTGTCCTCTACACCGAGGGCGGTGTCCCCGACGGCGCGTTCCGCTACACCACTCCCCACCTCGTCAGGGGTTGGGAGGACTACATCAGAGGCCTCTACGAGACGGGCGAGGACGTCAGGTCCTATGTCGACCGGGAGCTCACCTCCCTCTCCTCGTCCACGGTCGGGTCGAAAACGGAGTAGCCGTCAAAAAGCACAGAGAAGATGAAGAACACCCCGGCGGTTCGTACTCCGAACTGTCGGGGTCCTCACGTGACGTCGTGCAGGCCAGGAACGTCAGCGGGGGAGTGCACTTCCACGACCACGGCGGCAGGAACAGGGGCGCCTCCCCGGCTCCGGTGCCGCGCCAGCTTCCCGCGGACGTGCGAGGGTTCGTCAACCGCGTCGAGGAGTTCGAACGGCTGAACGCGGTCCTGACCGGTGAGGACGGCGACCCCAGGGTCATCTCGGTGTGCGTGATCGCCGGGACGGCCGGTGTCGGCAAGACCTCGCTCGCGTTGCGCTGGGCCCACCAGATCCAGGAGCGCTTCCCCGACGGGCAGCTCTACGTCAACCTGCGCGGCTACGACCCCGGAGAGCCGGTAACCGCCTACGACGCGCTGCACCGGTTCCTGGTCGCCCTCGGCGTCCGCGCCCACTCGGTGCCGCAGGACCTCGACGCCGCCGCCGCGCTCTACCGCTCACTGCTGGCCGGCCGCAGGATGCTGATCGTCCTCGACAACGCGGCCATGGTGAGCCAGGTCCGCCCCCTGCTGCCCGGCAGCGCGGGCTGCCTGGTCGTCGTCACCAGCCGCAGCCGTCTGTCGATCCTCGCCGTACGCGACGGGGCGCACCGCCTGACGCTGGGCACGCTCCCCGAGCCGGAGGCGGTCGCCCTGCTGCGGGCCGTCACCGCCGGATACCGTCCTGAGGACGACGAGAGCAAGCTCACCGAGCTGGCCAGACTGTGCGCCCGGCTGCCGCTGGCCCTGCGGATCGCCGCGGAACGAGCCGTCAGCTACCCCCACATGCGGCTGGACGACCTGATCGCCGACCTGCGTGACGAGTCCGCCCTGTGGGACGCGCTGAGCACCGGGGACGACGAGGAGGCCGGGGCCGTACGGACGGTGTTCGCGTGGTCCTACCGGGCGCTGCCCGACCAGGTCGCCCGGCTCTTCCGGCTGCTCGGTCTGCACCCGGGCCCCGAGTTCGGGCTGCACGCCGCCGCCGCGCTCGGCGGGCTGACCCCGAGCAGGACACGGCAGCTGCTGGACTCCCTGGTCGGCGCCCACCTGCTCGAACAGACGACGCCGGGCCGCTACCAGTTCCACGACCTGCTGCGCGCCTACGCCGCCGACCAGGCGCAGCGGGACGGCTCCTACGACGACCGGCAGGCCGCGCTCCGCCGCGTCCTGGAGTGGTACCTGCACACCGCCGACGCCGCCCAGAACTGGATCGGCCCCGCCGAGAACCGGATACGGCTCACACCTCCCATGGAGGGTGTGCGACCGCTGACCTTCGCTGACTACGACACGGCCGTCGACTGGTCGGAACGCGAGCACGCCAACCTCCTGCAGGTCGCCAGGACCGCTATCTCCGCCGGATACGACGAGCTGACCTGGCAGCTGGCGGTCGTGCTGGCCAACAGCCAGCCGCCCTCGGCGCCGGTCGCCGACTGGCTGGAGGTCGGCAGGCTCGGACTGGCCGCGACGGAACGGCTCGGCGACCTGCCCGCGCGGGCACGGCTGCTCACCGAGTTCGGCATCGGCTACGTCCGGATCAACCGCCTGGACGACAGCCTGGAGAGCCACCGCCAGGCGCTGGCGATCTGGACCGAGGTGGACGACCGGCTCGGCCAGGCCCACTCGCTCAACCTCATCGGGCTGGTCAACCTCCGCAGGAGGCGGTTGGACGAGGCGGCGCAGCACTTCGAGCGGGCCGTCGCCGCCTTCAGGGAGCAGGGTTCGGCGCACTGGGAGGCCACCACCCTGGCCAACCTCGCCAGCACCCACTACCACGCCGGACGGCTCACCGAGGCGGAGCAGGCCGTACGGCGCGCACTGGAGATGCACCGCTTCCTTGAGAGCAAACGCGGCGAGGGCAACGCGCTGCGCCTGTTCAGTGACGTCCTGCGTGAACGGGGCGAGGTCGAACAGGCGCTGGCCACGGCGAACGAGGCGGTCGAGATCGCCCTCGTGCTCAGGAACAACCGGCTTGAGGGCTTCTGGCTCATCGCCCTTGGCAACGCCCAGCGGGCGGCCGGGCAGTTCGTCGACGCGCTGGCCTCCTTCCAGCGCTCGGCCACGCTCCACCGGCGCCTCGGGGACCGCAGCCGGGAGGCACTGGCCTGGTACGGCACCGGCGAGACCTTCCACGCGCTCGACCGGCACGGGGAGGCGGCCGACTTCCACCGCCAGGCCGCCTCGATCCACCACATGCTCGGCGACACCTGGCACGAGGCCCTGGACCTCGACGCCCTCGGCGCGTCCCTGGTGGAGGAGGACCCCGAGGCGGCCAGACGGCACTGGACGAAGGCGCTCGGCCTGCTCGCCGACTACGACGACCCCCGCGCGGCCGGGATCCGCCACCGGATCGAGCGACGGATCACCTCGGACGACTGAACGGCTCCCGCCGTGTCCCGGCGGGAGCCGCCTCAAGCGTCAAGGTCGAAGGCCGGGGTCAGGCGCAGGCGAGGCCGGACTTGGGCTTGGGGCCGCACGGACCCCGGTTGCCGCCGCCGTCCGTCACCGAGCCGGGCCTGGCCCAGATGAGGAAGCCGCCGTTGGCCAGGCCGCCGTTGCGCGCCACGGTGAGGGCGGCCTGCGTGAGGGTGCCGGTGAACAGGTGCAGGCCACCGCGGACGGTGTTGCCGCCCAGGTCGGTGAGCTTGCGGGGGGTCATGCCGTTGGCGAAGAAGATGTTGTCGGCCACCGGGTCGGGGTTGACCCCGGCGAGGTTCTGGTTGACCAGCAGGCCGACCGTCTTGTTGCTGTGGAAGACGTTGTTCTTCACGGTCGTGAGGGCGAAGCCGCCGGTGCTCAGCAGTCCGACGGAGTTGTTCATGAAGACGTTGCCGTCGAAGGTGGTCCGCTGCCCGCCCTTGACCTCAAGGGCGGTGTCGGCGTTCCTGAAGAGGTTGTCCTGGAAGACGTCCTCACCCGCGTCGGCGGCGACGGTCACCGGGAAGTTGTCGAAGACCGTCCCGTTGTAGACGCCGCCGGACCTGGCGGTCGTCAGCCTCCCCTCGCTCAGCGTGCTCGACGCCACCGTGACCTCGGGGGAGTCCTGGACGCTGACCTCCCCGTGCATGACGCACTGCTCGACCGTCGCCGTGGACTTCAGCACCGTCAGGCCCGTCAGGAGGCACAGGGCCGGGTTGCTGCCCGCCACGGTCAGGGTCGCGTCCTGCACCCGGGTCGCCCCCGCGGTGACCTGCACGTCGGAGAGCGTCGCCTCCACGGTGCCGCCGGTGGTGCCCGGCTGCACGGTCACCGCCTCCCCGCCCGTTCCCACGATCTTGCCGTTCTTCACGGTCACGCCCGAGGCCCGCAGGGTGAGGCCGGTCGCGGTGAGGACGTGCCCGCCCAGGTCGAGGGTCACGCCGTCGGTCGCGATGGTCAGCCCGCCGCCGGCGCACACCAGGTCGGCGGTCAGGGCGGCGTCCGCGGTCAGTGTGTCGCCGCAGTTCACCGCGGCCGCGCTCGCCTGCGCCGGTACGGCCCCGACTCCGGCGACCAGCAGGGCGCACGCCAGCAGCGTCCCCGATCCGGATAAGATTCCCTTTGTTTTCCTTCCGTGATCCATGTTCGATTCTCCAGACTCCCGATGAGTTTTCCCGTGTTTTTCCCGAGCCGATGAGAAGGTTTTTTCGGCCGGAAGGATCACCGACAAGATTGCCCCTCCCGCGGCGATCACGGAAGTCAGTGAATTGGTCCGCCAGGGTTTGTGGATTCAATCCGTTCCGGGAGTGGTGCGCGTGGCGTGTGTTATGTCACGAGGACTATGGGGCGGCCGAAACACCTGGTGCGTCGCGGGGCCGTACGGGTGGTGAGGGTGTGACCGGATTCATGCCCTGAGGTGGGCGGTGTATGCCCGTCCACTGGTTCGCGACGACGACAAGGGCCTGTCCTGGTAATTTCCGCGAACCCGTCAGGCGATTGTGAAAAGCTATGGGAAAGCCTTATGTCCGCTCTTTCCTAGCCTCTTTCCGGCTTACGGCACCCTTTTCTTCGCCTCCCTCCGGAGGCGGAAGCGGTCGTACGGCACCGCCGTACCCCGAATGCGCGTGGGAAATGTCGGTCGGGGATGGCAGGGTTGGGGTGACGCCGTACCGGTGGGCGGGAGCCCTGAGCGTGGAGGCACGACGATGACAACCTCTCCGTTGCGAGCCGGGTTCGACCGGGTGCGCCAGGCGATGGCCGCGCGTGTCGAGAAAGGCGAGTTGTCCGGCATGGTGCTTCTCGTCGCCCAGGGGGACGAGACGCTCGTCGAGCCGATCGGGGCGACGGCCCTGGGCGGTGACGAGCCGATGCGGCGCGACACGATCTTCCGCGTCGGGTCGATGACGAAGGCGGTCCTGGCCGCGGCGACCATGACCCTGGTCGAGGACGGCACGCTGAGACTGGAGGAACCGGTCGACCGGCTGCTTCCCGAGCTGGCCGGGCGCAGGGTGCTCAGGCGCCTCGACGGCCCGCTCGACGACACCGTCCCCGCCGGACGCCCGATCACGGTGGAGGACCTGCTGACCTTCCGGATGGGATACGGCCTGGTCTTCGGGGTCACGCCGGACTCGCCGTACCCCACGATCGACCTGCCCTATCCCGTCATCGAGGCGGCCCGGGAGCTCGAACTCGTCACCGGCCCGCCCGACCCCCGCACGCCGCACGACCCCGACGAGTGGATGCGCCGCTTCGGCACGCTGCCGCTGATGTGCCAGCCGGGGGAGCGCTGGCAGTACAACACCGCCTCCCTCGTGCTCGGTGTGCTGGTCGCCCGCGCCACGGGCATGTCGCTCGGCGATGTGTTCAGGACGCGTCTGTTCGAGCCGCTGGACATGGCCGAGACCGGCTTCCACCTGCCCGCCGAGCACCTCGGCAGGCTTCCGGTCCACTACATGACCGGCCCGACCGGCGAGCTGACGCCGCAGACGCACACCGCCGACGAAGCCTGGACCAGGCCGCCCGCCTTCCCCTCGGGAGCGGCCGGTCTGGTCTCCACCGTGGACGACTACCTGGCCTTCGCCCGCATGCTGCTGGCCGGGGGCGTCCACCGGGGGCGCCGGGTGCTGTCCGAGCGGTCCGTCGAGCTGATCACGACCGACCACCTGACGGCCGGGCAGCGGGCGTCAGGCGACATCGTGCTCGCCGGTCACGGCTGGGGGTACGGCGTGGCCGTCGTCACCGAGCCGGACGAGATCTCCTCGGTCCCCGGCCGTTACGGCTGGGACGGCGGCTACGGCACCTCGTGGTTCAACCACCCCGCCCGCGACCTCGTGGTCATGGCCATGACCCAGACCTCCGACTTCCTGTTCAACGGCTCCCTGGCCGACCTGGGCCGGCTGGAGTGAGAAACCCTCAGCGGTCCGTTTCGAAGGCGGCCATGGGGATGGGCAGCCAGGTGGGGCGGTTACGGGCCTCGTAGACGACCTCGTAGACGGCCTTGCTCAGTTCGAGGGCGCGCAGCAGGACGGTGTCCTGGGGGTGCAGCCTGCCGCCGCCCGCCGCGTAGCCGTCGAGGAAGGACGCGCGGTTCAGCGCGGCCCACTCGGCCGCCCTGGGGCGCAGTGCCGCGGCGTCCGGATTGTCGGCGAGCAGGTGGCGGGCCGCGTACTCGAAGGAGCGCAGCATCCCGGCCACGTCGCGCAGCGGGGACGACAGCGCGCGGCGTTCGGCCAGCGGCTGACCGGGCTCGCCCTCGAAGTCGAGGACGACCCAGTCGGTCGTCGTGCGCATCACCTGGCCGAGGTGGTAGTCGCCGTGGACGCGCTGGACGGGCATCTCGGAGACCACGTCGGCCATCCGCTGGTAGGCGTCCTCGACTACCCGCGCGTGCGCGGCCAGCGCGGGCACCTCGGTGATCGCCTGGGCCAGGCGGCGGCGCTGGTCCTCGACCAGTTGCTTGACGTCCTGGGACTCCAGCACTCCGGTGGGGAAGGCGACGGCCAGCTCACGGTGGACCTCGGCGGTCGCCACGCCCAGCCGGTAGGCCTCGGAGCTGAAGTCGCCCCCCGCGTCCTCCGCCGAGGGGTCGAGTGAGGCGTACAGGTCACGGACACTGGCCAGGGCCAGCGACCAGCCGTCGTTCGCGGTCGCGAGGAACTCCTGGGTCATCGCCAGCGTGGTCGTCTCCCCGTCGAGGTCGGTCTCGATCCACCCGTACGGCCGGGCGATGTGTCCGGCGCCGTGGCGGGCCAGGGCGGTGACGATCTCAAGCTCGGGGTTGACCCCGGGGATGAGGCGGCGGAACAGCTTGCAGATGTAGGTCTCGCCGTACACCAGGGAGGTGTTGGACTGCTCGGCGCTCAGCACCAGACTGCGCAGGGAGGTGTCGATCGAGGCGCCTTCCAGATGGCGGAAGCGCAGGGGGCCCAGGTCGCGGCCCTCGGCCATCCCGGTGAGCAGGGGCCCGGTGAGGTCGGGGTTGTAGACGGCGTCGTAGTAGTCGCCGCCGATCCTGGCGTGGCTGTAGCGGCCTGAGGCGTCGCCGTCCGTGCCGAGCAGGAGCTGGTAGCGGTCGTGGTCCCCGGCCTGGCGCACCGAGATGATCAGATGGCGCAGACCGGGGCTCAGCTCGACGTCGGAGTCGACGCCGAGTTCGTCGATCGGGCGCCCCTTACCGGCGAACCATCGCTGATGGGTGATCCAGCCGGAAAGGAGCTCCGTCAACACGGTCTCACGCCTCCTGGGATGTGGGCGGCAGGGTGAACCAGTAGAACCCATGCCCAGGAAGCGTCAAAAGATACGGAAGTTCGCCAATCGGTGGGAACGGAACTCCACCCATCGTCTCCACCGGCACCGATCCCTCGAAACGGCGCAGGTCGAGCTCGACCGGCTGCGGGAACCGCGACAGGTTGTTCACACACAGGATCCGGTCGTCGCCCAGCTCACGCACGTAGGCCAGGACGCTCGGGTTGGAGGAGTTCAGCTCGGTGTAGGCGCCCAGGCCGAAGACCGGGTGACGCTTGCGGATGTCGATCATGCGCTTGGTCCAGTGCAGGAGGGAGCCGGAGCTCTTCTGCTGGGCCTCGACGTTGATCGCCTGGTAGCCGTAGATGGGGTCCATGATGATCGGCAGGTACAGCCTGCCGGGGTCGCAGCTGGAGAAGCCGGCGTTGCGGTCGGGACTCCACTGCATCGGGGTGCGCACCCCGTCACGGTCGCCGAGCCAGATGTTGTCGCCCATGCCGATCTCGTCGCCGTAGTAGAGCACCGGCGAGCCGGGCAGCGACAGCAGCAACGCGGTGAACAGCTCGATCTGGTTGCGGTCGTTGTCCAGCAGCGGCGCCAGGCGGCGCCGGATGCCGACGTTGGCTCGCATCCGGGGGTCCTTGGCGTACTCGGCGTACATGTAGTCACGCTCGTCGTCGGTGACCATCTCCAGCGTCAGCTCGTCGTGGTTGCGCAGGAAGATGCCCCACTGGCAGTTCTCCGGGATCTTCGGCGTCTGGGCCAGGATCTCCGAGATGGGGTAGCGCGACTCGCGCCGCACGGCCATGAAGATGCGCGGCATGAGCGGGAAGTGGAAGGCCATGTGGCACTCGTCGCCACCGGTCGCGGGGTCGCCGAAGTACTCGACCACGTCCGCGGGCCACTGGTTGGCCTCGGCCAGCAGCACCCGGTCCGGGTAGAGCCGGTCGACCTCGGCCCTGATCCGCTTGAGGTAGGAGTGGGTCCTGGGCAGGTTCTCGCAGTTGGTGCCGTCCTGCTCGAACAGGTACGGCACCGCGTCGAGCCGGAAGCCGTCGATACCGAGGTCGAGCCAGAACCGCAGCACTTCGAGCATCGCGTCCTGCACGTCCGGGTTCTCGTAGTTGAGGTCCGGCTGGTGGGAGAAGAAGCGGTGCCAGTAGTACTGCTGCCGGACCGGGTCGTAGGTCCAGTTCGAGGTCTCGGTGTCGACGAAGATGATCCGGGCGTCCTTGTAGAGCTCGTCGTCGTCGTTCCAGACGTAGAAGTCGCCGAAGGGGCCCTGCGGGTCGTGCCGGGACGCCTGGAACCAGGGGTGGGCGTCACTGGTGTGGTTCATCACCAGGTCGGCGACGACCCGCATGCCGCGCTTGTGGGCCTCGTCCACGAGCTTCACGAAGTCTCCCAGGTCCCCGAACTCGGGCAGGATCTTCATGAAGTCCGCGATGTCGTAGCCGCCGTCGCGCAGCGGGGACTCGTACAGGGGCAGCAGCCACAGGCAGTCGACGCCGAGCCACTGGAGATAGTCCAGCCGTTCGATCAGCCCTCGGATGTCTCCGGTGCCGTCTCCGTTGGAGTCGGCGAATCCCCGGATGAGCACCTCGTAGAAGACGGCGCGCTTGAACCAGTACGGGTCGCGCGGCTTCTCCTCGTCGAAGGTGTTCGGAATTGGCTCAGGTACCTGACTCACCAGTGGACTCCCCGCTGTTTGCCGGTATGCGTACCCGGCCGGCTCACCGCTGGTTCGCCGTGGCACGCAGAGTGAAGATGTGTGCTGAGTGGATATAAGGGTCGAGGCGCACGTAGTTGGACTGCCGCCAGTGGTACGACTCGCCGGAGAGTTCGTCGTCGACGACGAACTCGGCGTTCCAGCCGAGACCCAGGGCGGGCATGTCCAGCGAAACCGTCGCCTCGTGGGTGCGGTGCGGATCGAGGTTGACGACAGTCAGGACCACGTCGCCCATGCCGTGCCGTCGTGTGGCCGTATCGTGGGCGCCGGGCAGCCGCTTGGAGAAGCAGACCACGTCCGGATTGTCGACGCTATGGAACCGTAGGTTACGCAATTCCTGGAGCGCCGGGTGTGCTCTGCGCACCAGATTAAGTTGCGTGATCAGTGGAGCCAGGCTACGGCCCTCTCGCTCGGCACTGGCCCAATCGCGAGGTCTGTACTGATATTTCTCGCTATCTAGGTATTCTTCGCTACCAGGGCGAACCGGGACATTTTCCGCAAGTTCATAACCCGAGTACACGCCCCACGTTGGCATGGCCATCGCAGCGATGATGGCTCTAATGCGGAATGCCGCGACTCCCCCGTGTTGCAGGTATTCGTGGAGAATGTCCGGAGTATTGACGAACAGGTTGGGCCGCATGAAGCTCGACGACCCGTGCGAGAGTTCGGTGAGATACTCCTCAAGCTCCTGCCGGGAGTTGCGCCAGGTGAAGTACGTGTAGGACTGGTGGAAGCCCACCTTGCCCAGGGCGTGCATCATCGGCGGCCTGGTGAAGGCCTCGGCGAGGAACAGCACGTCCGGGTCGGTCGAGCCGATGTCGGCGATCAGCCGCTCCCAGAACGCGACCGGCTTGGTGTGCGGGTTGTCCACCCGGAAGATCCGTACGCCGTGGTCCATCCACAGCCGGACCACCCGCTTGACCTCGGCGTAGAGGCCCTCGGGGTCCTTGTCGAAGTTCAGCGGATAGATGTCCTGGTACTTCTTCGGCGGGTTCTCCGCGTACGCGATCGAGCCGTCGGCGCGGACGTTGAACCACTCCGGGTGCTCCCTGACCCACGGATGGTCGGGGGCGCACTGCAGGGCCAGGTCGAGCGCGATCTCCATGCCCAGCTCACGGGCCTTGGCCACGAAGGCGTCGAAGTCCTCGAAGGTGCCCAGGTCGGGATGGATGGCGTCGTGGCCGCCCTCCTCGGAGCCGATCGCCCACGGCGAGCCCGGGTCGTACGGCTCCGGCGTCAGGGTGTTGTTGCGGCCCTTGCGGAAGCTGTGCCCGATGGGGTGGATCGGGGGCAGGTAGACGACGTCGAAGCCCATCTTCGCGACGGCGGGCAGCCGGTTCGCGGCAGTCTTGAAATTTCCGGACTTGGGGGCTGCGTCCGGTTCGACGATCGCCCCTTCCGAACGCGGGAAGAACTCATACCACGAGCCGTAGAGCGCCCTGCGGCGATCGACCCTGACGAGCCGCCGCTGGGAGCGGGTCACCAGCTCACGCAGCGGATGCGCCCGCAGCAGCTCCGCCGTCTCCGGCAACTGGGCGACCGCGAAACGGGCCCTGGGGTCGAGCGCCGTGTCACGCAGCTTGGCCGCGACCGCCTGCAACGCGGCCCGGTGCCCGCACACGTGGGCCGACGCGGTCTTCTTCCCGGTCTTGCCCGACTTCTTCTTCGGCTCCTGGCCCGCCGGCGCGCAGTCCGCGGGCCGTACGGCCTTGGCGGCGCGGTCGAAGAGCCGGGCGCCCTCCTCGCACATCAGCTCGGCGTCCAGGTCACGGGGGATCTTGATGCCCGCGTCGTGCAGCCAGGTCGCCATCGGGTCGCCCCACGCCTCGACGCGGAAACTCCACTCACCCTCCGCGGGCAGCGTCACCTCGACGCCCCAGCGGTCGGTGCCCGGCGCGAGCTCGCGCATCGGCAGCAACGGTCCACGCGCGCCGTCGGGGCTCGTCAGCACGACGCCCGCGGCGACCGCGTCGTGGCCCTCACGGAACACGACGGCGGTGATCTCGAAGGTCTCACCCGCGGCCGCCTTGGCGGGGTAGCTCCCGCACTCGACCGTGGGCTGGATGTCCTGGATGGGAATTCGTCCGATCATCGCGTCTCAAGGTAGCGACGGCACACCCGGTGCCGCCGAAAAAGTCGGCAAGAATAGATCTTCGATTCTCTAAAAGCCCCTGGTCACCGGCTTTGATGCAGGACAATACCCTGCCGTTGCATCGACGGTCGGCCCCCCGGGGGTGGGGCGTCGCGACCCACAGATGCGTGCCCCAATAGTCCATCTTCATGCGCCTAGGTGGAAGAGTGCGGGACCTCTTACTGTTCGGCGAGTTGTTCCCAGGGTGTGGTCTCCCGGTCGATCGACTGCCCTTGGATGTGTTTGGAGCGGATTGATAGTGGTGAGGGGGAGACGCGTGAGTGTCCGGGTCGCCGTCATGGCGCTGAGTAACTAGGGTCTGGCAGCGTGAGAGCAATCCGTAGGTTCACTGTCCGCACCGTCCTTCCCCCGGAGCTGGCCCCCCTCGGCGAGCTTGTCCACAATCTGCGCTGGTCGTGGCACCCCGAAACACTCGATCTGTTCGCCGAGGTCGATCCGGCGACCTGGGAACGCGTCGGTCACGACCCGGTCGCGCTGCTCGGCGCCGTCGAGGCGAGCCGCCTGCGTGAGCTGGCCGCCGACCGCCGCTTCCTCCGGCGGGTCGCCGACGCCGCCGACGACCTCCACGAGTACATGACCGCGCCCCGGTGGTACCAGACCCTCGCCGAGGCACCGCGGGCCATCGCCTACTTCTCCCCCGAGTACGGCATCGCCGCCGCGCTGCCGCAGTACTCGGGCGGTCTGGGCATCCTCGCGGGCGACCACCTCAAGGCGGCCAGCGACCTCGGGGTGCCGATCCTGGCCGTCGGCCTGCTGTACCGCCACGGCTACTTCACCCAGTCGCTCTCCCCCGAGGGGTGGCAGCTGGAGCACTACCCCTCGCTCGACCCGGGCGGCCTGCCGCTGACCCTGCTCAAGGAGCGGGACGGCACCCCGGTCCGGATCACGGTCAGCCTGCCGGAACAGCGTCCTCTGCACGCCCAGGTGTGGGTGGCCCAGGTCGGCCGGGTCCCGCTGCTGCTGCTCGACTCCGACGTCGCGGAGAACGACAACGCCGCCCGCGACGTCACCGACCGCCTGTACGGCGGCGGCACCGACCACCGCCTGCTCCAGGAACTGCTGCTGGGCATCGGCGGAGTGCGCGCGATCCGGGCCTACTGCCGGGTCGGCGACCACCCCGAGCCCGAGGTCTTCCACACCAACGAGGGGCACGCGGGTTTCCTCGGCCTTGAGCGCATCCGCGAGCTGACCGAGGCCAGGCTCTCCTTCGACGAGGCCCTGGAGGCCGTCAGGGCGGGCACGGTCTTCACCACCCACACCCCGGTCCCCGCCGGGATCGACCGCTTCCCGGCCGAGATGATCGCCCGCCAGTTCGGCGGCGACAACGCCTGGCCAACGGTCCCCGTCGAGCGCATCCTCGAACTCGGTGCCGAGGACGAACCGGGCAAGTTCAACATGGCCGCGATGGGCATGCGCCTGGCCCAGCGGGTCAACGGCGTGTCCGAGCTGCACGGCGAGGTCAGCCGGGAGATGTTCCGCGGCCTGTGGCCCGGCTTCGACGCCGACGACATCCCGATCGGGTCCATCACCAACGGTGTGCACGCGCCCACCTGGGTCGGCCGCGAGATCATGGAACTTGCGGGCAGGGAACTGCCCACCCTGGTCGAGCGCGCCCAGGGCTGGGAGGGCGTCAACAAGATCTCCGACGTGGACGTCTGGGGGATCAGGAACAGGCTCAGGGCCCGCCTGGTCAACGCGGCCAGGGAACGGCTGCGCAGGTCCTGGCTGGCCAGGGGCGCCTCCCGGGCCGAACTCGGCTGGATCGAGGACGCCCTCGACCCCAACGTGCTGACCATCGGCTTCGCGCGCAGGGTGCCCTCGTACAAGCGGCTCACCCTGATGCTGAACGACCAGGAACGCCTGCGCGAACTGCTGCTCAACCCGGAGAAGCCGGTCCAGATCGTGATCGCGGGCAAGGCCCATCCGGCGGACGAGGGCGGCAAGAAACTCATCCAGCAGATCGTGCGCTTCGCCGACAGCGAGGACGTACGGCACCGCATCGTCTTCCTGCCCGACTACGACATGGCCCTGGGCCAGCTCCTCGTGCAGGGCTGTGACGTGTGGATGAACAACCCGCTGCGTCCCCTTGAGGCCTGCGGGACCTCCGGGATGAAGGCCGCGCTGAACGGCGGGCTCAACCTGTCCATCCGCGACGGCTGGTGGGACGAGTGGTTCGACGGCACGAACGGCTGGGCCGTGCCCACCGCGGACGGGGTCGCCGACCCCGACCGCCGCGACGAGCTTGAGGCGCACGCGCTCTACGACCTGATCGACCACGAGGTGGCCGACCGGTTCTACGACAGGGCCTCCGACGGCCTGCCGCTGCGCTGGCTGGAGATGGTCAGGCACACCCTGACCTCGCTCGGGCCCAAGGTTCTGGCGGGCCGGATGCTCCGCGACTACGTGATCGGCCTGTACGCCCCGGCGGCCGGGTCGGCCCGCGCCCTGTCCGCGGACGGCTACGAGCCCGCCAGGCACTTCGCCGCCTGGAAACTCCGGGTCCACCAGGCCTGGCCGGGGGTGCGGGTCGAGCACGTCGAGGCGACCAACCTGGGGGACACCCCCGAGGTAGGCGCCTCCCTGGAACTGCGTGCGGCCATCGCCCTCGGTGAGCTGCAGCCGTCCGACATCCGGGTCCAGGCCGCCTACGGGCTGGTCGGCCAGCACGACGAGATGGTCGGCCCGTCCTACGCCGACCTGACCCTGGAGGCGGAGGCCGACGACGGCAAGGCCGTCTACAGCGGCACGATCCCGCTCGACCGCACCGGCTCCTTCGGATACACCGTCCGGGTCGTGCCGGACCACCCGCTGGTGGCCACGCCCGCCGAACTCGGCCTGATCGCCGTCCCCGAGGAACCGGTCGGCATGACCAACGGCACCCTGCGCTGACCCCGGCGTAACGCCGTCCCCGGCTGTCCCCGACCGGCCTCGTCCGGCCGGGGATCGCCGAAGTCCGGAAATCCGTCTTTCCCTCCGCAACGCCGCAGCCTGCTGCTTTACTGGCATTACCGGTGTTCGTGGCCCACCGGGCCGCCGCCCGCTCCGGCGGACGCGGCCGGGCGGGCCCGCGCACCGCTGTGGTTCAGGTCGACTCCGGCCAAGATCTCTCACTGTCGAGACCCTCTCGGAGCACGGGGCCTGCGCAGGGCGCGCCGGCCGTCGGAACACCTCGGCGATGAGCGATCGGTCGTCCCCGCCTTGCTCGCGGGCTCGGCCAGGCCGGTGTTCTCGGTGGTTCTGTACCGCATGCGTTCGACCGGCGGGAGTCAGGCGCGCGGCCAGGTCACGGTGGTACGGGCACGGGCCGGTGAGGAGTCCGTGCCCATCGGCCACAGGGCGGGCGAGGGGACGCTCATCAGGTGTCTCCATGGTGTCTCCGCGTCCGGCCTCCGGCGGAGGGGCGAACGATGACGGAACGGGACGTCGCACGACAGGAAGACACACGGGCACCTGACAGGGCGGACGGGTTCGGGGGGTTCCACCGCCTGACGTTCGCGGGTGTGCCCACCAGAGGCCTCCTCCCGCGCGGGGCGTGGGAGCGGCTGAGGAAGAAGGGGACCTGCCTCGACCGGGTCCGCCATGCCATCGGGACGGCGGCGGACCGGGGAAGGGGGCTGCCGTGATCGCGGTGCGCGCGCTGCTGGCGCTCGGACTGCTCGCGGGCCCCTGCCTGCTGGGCCTGGTCCTCGTCCTGCTCGACGCGGGCGTCCTCGTCCTGTTCGTGTGGGACGCGCCCGCGCTGGGCAGGCCGTCGCGGGCGGGGACGGTGACGGCGGCGCTCACCGCGATCCCGGCGCTGTGGATCCTGCGCCGCCTGTTCGTCACCGGGGCCGGGGCGCGGCCCGCCCCCGATGGCGTCCTGGTCACCCCCGGCCAGGCGCCCGAGCTGTGGGCCGTGGTCACGGAACTGGCCGGGCGGCTCGGCACCCGCCCGCCCGCGACCCTGCGGCTGACCGCGGAGGTGGACGCCGAGCTGACGGAGGAGACGAGGCTGCTCGGCCTCGTCGGGGGCAGACGGCACCTGCGCCTCGGACTGCCGCTGCTGGCCGGGCTGACGGCCGACGAACTGCGCGCGGCGCTCTGCCACGAACTGGGTCACCACGCCCCCACCGGGCTCGGCGCGGTCGTCTACCGGGGGCACCTGGCGCTGCGTGCCGTCCTCGACCGGCTCGAACGCCCCCGCACACCGGACCCCGCCGCGCGCGGCGTCCCGGTCTCCTGGATCCGGTGGCCGCTTTCCGGCTACGCGAGGCTGTACCTCTGGGTCTCCTCCGCCGTCAACCGGCGGCAGGAACTCCAGGCGGACGCGGCCGCGGCGAGGGCCGTCGAGGCCACGGGAGGCACAGGAGGCACAGGGGGCACGGTCGCGGCGGAGGCGCTGTGGCGGACCCTGGTGGTGCTGCCGGTGGCGTGGGGCGAGTTCCGTGACCGGTATCTCGACCCCATGTACGTCAGGGGCTACCTGCCCGACGACCCGCCGGCGGTGTTCGCCGCCATGCTCGCCTCGTCCGGCTACCGGGCCGCGATCGAGGGGATGGAACACGCGACGCCGTCCCGGCGGACCTCGCGTCACGACCCCCACCCCAGCGTGGAACGGCGCATGCGGGCCCTGGGCGGGCGCCGGGAACCCGCGGGCCGGGGCCGTACCACCGCCCTGGAGGCCGGGTTCGAGGTGAGGCCGGGGACCGTACGGCACTGCCTGTTCCCGGGGGAGCGGGAGAGGCGGGCCGTACTGCCCTGGCAGGAGTGGGTCGGACTGACCATGGAGACCCTGGCGACGGAGCCGGTGCGGAGCCTGGTCCGGGCCGCCCGCAGGGTCGGCGGCACCGCGCGGCCCGCGCTGGAGACCGTCCTCGACCTGCTGGCCGACGGCCGGGCGGGACGGCTCGCCGCCTGCCTCGGCCCTCAGGAGGAGCGGAGCGGGAAGGAGACGGCCGGGAGCCTGGCCCGGCTGGAGACCGCGCTGTTCGCGCTGGTCGGCCAGGCCCTGGTGGTGCGGGGGCGGGCCAACTGGGAGACGACATGGACCGGGCCGAGCCGCCTGGCCTGGAGCGAACGGGGCCGGGCGGTCGCGGCGGGCGTCACCGTCGGGGAGATCCACTCCCTGGTGGCGGCGGCCGTCCTCGGCGGCGCCCCCGAGGTGAGGCGGCTGCGGCTGCGGCTTGCCGCGCTCGGGGTCGACCCCGGGACCTGGCTCGGCCACGACGCCGAGGGGACACCCCAGGCGGAGGAGCCCGTCGCGACGGCGGGCGCCCCGGTGGCCGTGGGCGTGGAGAGGGCGCGCAGGAGCCGCAGGAGGTTCACGCTCCGTCTGGCGGGCGCCGCGCTGATCGGCATCCTGTTCCTGGTGACCGCCGTGTCGTCGGTTTCGGACACCCCGGAGGAGCCGGAGGACTCCGAACCCGCGGGGGTGTTCGTCACGCCGTGGCGGGAGATCATCCCCGCTCAGCCGTCGCTGTCCCCCCACGTCCCGCCGGAGACGCCGCGCCCGAGCCCCGGCCCCGGCATGGTCCGGCGCCTGCACGAACTCCTGGAGCAGGAGTTCGCCAGGCGTCACGAAGACGGCACCAAACGGTAGTCCCTCTCCCGGCGACACGCCTGTGAACAGGCAAGACACGCCATGGAAGCGTTCTTTCCCCCGGGGAGGAGGGAATGGGGCAGGAAACGAGGACGTGGACCCCGGAGAGTGCATTGAACGCCTGGACGTTCGAAGGACAGCCCGGAGCACTGGGCGACACCACGGTGACCCTGGTCGAGGGGGGCTCCTTCTGCGTGTGCTCGCGGAGCGGGGACATCATCCAGGGAGGGCCGCAGGGGGTCTACCACGCCGACACCCGACTGCTGTCCCGCTGGGAGCTGCGGGTGGACGAGTCGCCCGTCGAGCCGCTCAGGGTGCTGGCGGGCGAGCCGTACCACGCGACGTTCGTGGGCAGGGCGGCGCCGCGTCCCGGACGGGTCGAGAGCAGTCTGCTGGTGATCAGGGACCGCTACGTCGGCGGTGGCCTGCGGGAGGACCTGATCCTGCGCAACCTGTCCGACGAACCCGCCGGGTGTGTGCTCGACGTGCACGTCTCCTCCGACGTGGCCGACCTGTTCGAGGTGAAGGCGGGCCGGATCAGGCACGTGACGGACGTGGAGATGACGGCGGACAGGTCGGGGCTGCTGATCTTCTCGGCCACCAGGTCGCGCGGGACGCGGGTGGTCACCGACCCTCCGCCGTTCGCCGTGCCCGGCGTGCTCATCTTCAGGGTCGTCGTGCCCGCGCGCGGCGAGTGGAAGGCGACGTTCCAGGTCAACCCGATCCTGGAGGGGGAGGAGTCACCGGCCTGGTTCTCCACCCACCACCCGCTCGAACACGCCGAGCCCGCCAGGCGCCGCGCCGACTGGGAGCGGCTCAGCCCCTCCTTCACCACGAGCAACCGCGCCCTGGCCCACGTGATCCACCGTTCGCGGGAGGACCTGGGGGCGCTGCGGCTCTTCGAACCGGACCGGCCGGAGGAGCCGCCGACGATCGCGGCGGGCGCGCCCTGGTTCATGACGCTGTTCGGCCGCGACTCGCTGCTGACCTCGTGGATGGCGTTGCCGCTCGACCAGTCGCTCGCGCTGGGCACCCTGCGCCGCCTGGCCAGGCTCCAGGGCAAGGTGGACGACCCGCTCACCGAGGAGGAACCGGGCAAGATCCTGCACGAGCTGCGGTTCGGCGTGCAGACCGGCGCCTCGCCGCACGGCGGTCACGCCTACTACGGCTCGGTCGACTCCACCCCGCTCTTCGTGATGCTCCTGGGTGAACTGCGCAGGTGGGGGGTGCACCAGCAGGCCGTCGAGGAACTCATGCCGTACGCGGACGACGCCCTCGACTGGATCGTCAGGTGCGCCGACCCGTTCCTCTCCTACCAGCGCAAGACCGACCACGGCCTGGTCAACCAGGGCTGGAAGGACTCCTTCGACGGCGTCAACTTCGCCGACGGCACCCTGGCCCGCGCCCCCATCGCCCTGGCCGAGGTGCAGGGCTACGTCTACGCCGCCTACATCGCCCGCGCCCACTTCGCCCACGAGGTGGGTGACATCGAACTGGAGAAGGAGTGGAACGCCCGCGCGACCCGGATCAGGGACGCCTTCAACGAGCGTTTCTGGCTGGCCGACCGGGGCTACTACGCCATCGGGCTCGACCACGCGGGACGGCCCATCGACAGCCTCGCCTCCAACATGGGGCACTGCCTGTGGACGGGCATCATCGACGAGGACCGGGCCGCCTCCGTGGCCGAGCACCTGCTCTCCCCGGAGATGTTCACCGGGTACGGCGTGCGCACCCTGGCCTCCAACATGGGCGCCTACAACCCGATGAGCTACCACAACGGCTCCGTGTGGCCGCACGACAACGCCCTGATCGCGGCCGGTCTGATGCGCTACGGCTTCGCCGAGGAGGCCAAGCGGATCACCTTCGGCCTTCTCGACGCGGCCGAGGTCTTCGGCTGGCGGCTGCCCGAGCTGTTCTGCGGCTTCGGCCGCTCCGAATTCTCCTGGCCGGTGCCGTACCCCACCTCCTGCTCGCCGCAGGCGTGGGCGGCGGCGGCCCCCATCCACCTGGTGCGCACCCTGATGCGCCTGGACCCGTGGATCCCCCGGGGCCGGGTGTGGGTCGACCCGGTCGGGCTGGGCAAGCTGCGGATCACCGGGCTCCCCCTGGACGACTCCCGTGTCACCGTCGACGTCGACGGCTCGGAGGTGTCCGTCACCGGCCTCTCCGAAGGCGTCACCCTGATCAACGAGCCGCGCCGCCCGACGGCGGCCGCCCTGCGCTACGCCCCCTGAGGTTCCACTCAAGTCGGATTCCGGCGGGCCGGACGGCCGTAGGTGAGGTTGAGAATGATCGCCACAACCGCTGTTTCCCGACGACGCGACGCGATGCGCGTCGTCATGGTCGCGCCCCCCTGGTACGACGTCCCGCCCCTGGGCTACGGGGGCATCGAGGCGATGCTCGCCGAGCTGGTCTCCGGGCTGTCCCGCAGGGGGCACGATGTCACCCTGATCGGGGCGGGCAGGGCGCGGACGGGGGCCAGGTTCCTGCCCACCTACGACCCGGCGCCCTCCGAGCGGATCGGCGAGCCGATGCCCGAGGTGCTGCACGCGGCCAAGGCGTACGCGCTGGCCCTGGACATCGACGCCGACATCGTCCACGACCACTCGCTGGCCGGGCCGCTGAGCGCGGCGGCCAGGGCGGTGCCGACGCTGGTCACCTGCCACGGGGAGATCGAGGGCGAGCTGGGCGAGTACTACCGGGTGCTCGGCCCGGCCGTGTCGATGGTCGCGATCTCCCAGGCGCAACGGCGGCTGGCCCCCGACCTCAATTGGGCCGGGGTGGTCCACAACGCCGTCGAGACGGCCTCCTTCCCCTTCCGGGAGCGCAAGGAGGACTGGGTGCTGTGGCTGGGCAGGCTCAACGCGGACAAGGGGGCGCACATCGCCATCGACGTGGCCAGGGAGGCGGGCCGCAGGATCGTGCTGGCGGGCAAGCTCACCGAGCCCGCGGAACACGACTACTTCGAGCGGGAGATCAAGCCGAGACTCGGCCCCGACGCCGAGTACGTCGGGCAGGCCGACGCCGACCGCAAGCGGGAACTGCTGGCCGCGGCCCGTTGCCTGCTCTTCCCCATCCTGTGGGAGGAGCCGTTCGGCATGGTCATGATCGAGTCCATGGCCTGCGGCACCCCCGTCGTCGCCCTGAAACGGGGGGCGGTTCCCGAGGTGGTCGCCGACGGCGTCACCGGATTCGTCAGGGAGGAGGCCGAGGAACTCGCCGAGGCCGTCGAGGCGGCCGGCGGGCTGGACCCGCACGCCTGCCGGGCCCACGTCGCGGGCAACTTCGACGTCGAGGTCATGACCGCCGGGTACGAGCGGATCTACCGGCAGGTCATCGCCGCCCCGGGGGAACCCGCCGGAGGAACCAGGGATCTGGCGCTGCCCGTCACCTGAAGCGTCGAAGAGCGTCCTGGTAGATCGTGTTTTGCCGGTATCGTGCCGGGTTATGGTGCGCTTAAGGAAGCGCGCGCTGCTGCCCGCATGGCTGCGGCGCGCGGTGCTCGGCTGGTTCGACGCGCGGTACATCTCCAGGGCCGACCACCGGCAGGACATCAAGGACGCGCTCTGGGAGGTCCAGACGCTGGGCCGGGAGGTCACCGCGCTGCGGGCCGAGGTCGACAGGCTCAGGGCACAGGTGGCCAAGGCCACCCCGGAACAGGCGCAGGTGCGGCGCTGGGACGACGCGCACCGGCTGGCGCAGGAGACCGCGGCCGCCATGGAGCACGTCCTGCAGAACGAGGTCCTGCTCTGGCAGGCCGCCGACCAGGCGCTGGGCCGCCGTGGGGCGGGTGCTCCATGAGGGTGACCTGGACCACCGAGGACGACGTCATGCGCCTGGCCTTCCGGCTGGACGCCGAGGACGAGATCACCGGCCTCTGCGCCGACGGCCAGCCGTTGAGGATGGCCACGAACTCCTGCCGGGTCGAGCTGCCGCGCACTCCCGGCGAGGTCCACCCCGACCTGCGGGCGCTGGCGGCCTGGACGATCGTCGCGCCGTGGACGCGCCGTACGGTCACCTTCGACGAGCCGATCTCACCGGTTCTGGCCGAGGCCCTCGCCGACGGCTGGGGGGTCGAGGCGGGGCCGGTCGGCGGGACGCCGCGCTCGGGGAGCAGGCTCGCGGTCTCCTACAGCGGAGGCGCGGACTCGGTCGCCGTGGCCGCGATGCTGCCCGAGGCGCCGTTCGTGCACTTCCAGCGGGTCTCCCACCCGCGCGTGCCCAACCGCTGGACCCACTACCGCTCCGACGTCCTGGCCCGCCTCGCCGAGAAGACGGGCAGGGAGCTGACCGTGGTCCGCTCCGACCTGGAGTTCACCCTCGCCGAGCCCCGCCCCGGTTATCCCGAGCACCACGCGGTGGCCGCCGGGGCGCTGCTGCTGGCCGACGAACTCGACCTGGGCGGTCTCGCCTTCGGTTACGAGCTGGGGTCGCGCTGGCTCGGGGGGGACCGCTACCTGCTCAGATACACCCCCGACAACCCGATGTGGGCGCCGCACGGCGCCTGGGGCAGGGCGTTCGCCGCCGCCGGGGTGCACATCGTGCTCCCGGTCGGCGGGGTGAGCGAGGCGGTCACCATGCGCCTGGCCCTGAACTCCTCCCTGCGCGAGCAGGTCCGCTGGTGCCTTCGGGGCGTCGAGGGACCCTGCGGGACCTGCGGGAAGTGCCTCTACAAGGAGCTCATCCAGGCCGCCGTGGAACGCCGCCCGCTGCGCACCGCGGTCGGCCCCAAGCGCCCCGTCGCCCGCAAGTGGCAGGAGCCCCCGCCGTACGGCGGGCAGGAGATGATCGAGTACGGCTGCGCCAGGGTCCCCGGCGTCGAGGGCACCGTCTTCGGCAGGGCCGCCGGGTTCCTCGGCGCGACCGAGGCCTCGACCGCCTGGCTCGACCGCTGCTACCCCCCGGCCGTCGAGGAGATCCCCGAGCCGTGGCGCAAACAGGTCCACGACTTCATGACGGCCGAGGTGGGCTTCATGAGTGAGGACGAGGCACGCCGCGTCGAGAGCTGGGGGACGACCCGGGGGACGGCCCAGGGAACACGATGAGCGATCGGGAGGCCCAGGGGAGCCGGGGGACGCTGACCCGCAGGGCGCTGCTGGTCGGCGTCGGGGCCGCGGGCGGGGCGGGCGCCATGTTCGCGGCCATGGGCGCGCTGGGCCTGGCCCCCGGCTCCCACGAGACCCGGCCCGAGGACTACGTCCCGCCCCGGGCCTCCGACTTCTCCCTCAGCGGCAGGGGCGCGGCGAAGGTGGTCGTCCTCGGCGCCGGGGTCGCCGGGCTGACCTGCGCCTACGAGCTGGGCAAGGCGGGCTACGACTGCACCCTCCTCGACGCCGCGGACCGGGTCGGCGGGCGGAACCTCACGTTGCGCCGGGGCGACCGGCTGACCGAGAACGGCGGGCAGGCCCAGACGGCGGACTTCCAGGAGGGGACCTACTTCAACGCCGGGCCGGGCCGTATCGCGCCGTGGATGGTCACCATGGACTACTGCCGCGAGCTGGGCGTGCCCATCGAGACGTTCGTCAACAACAACGCCTCCGCCTACGTCTACACCCACGGCATGAAGGCCCCCGTCAGGGCCAGGACCGCCCGCGCCGACATGTACGGCTACGTCGCCGAACTGCTGGCGAAGGCCAGCCACGCGGGCGCGCTCAACCGCAGGCTGACCAGGGACGACAGGGAACGGCTCGGCGAGTTCCTGCGCCGCTTCGGCGACCTGGGCCCCGACCTGTCCTACCGGGGCTCGACCCGCAGGGGCTTCACCGTCTACCCCGGGGTCGACGACGGGGTCCCGCTCGGCGCCCCGGGCTCACTGGCCGAGGTCTTCGCCGCGGGCATGGGCAGGGCGATCACCATGGACTTCGGCTACGACCAGGCCGTGCCCATGTTCCAGCCGGTCGGCGGCATGGACGCGATCGTGACCGCGCTCACCCGCGCGGTCGGCCGGGACCGGATCATGACGGGCGCCCGTGTCACGGGCCTGAAGAACCTGCCCGACGGCGTCGAGGTGACCCACACCGGAGGCACGATCCGCGCCGACTACTGCGTCGCGACACTGCCGCCGCACCTGATGGCCCGCCTCCCGCACAATCTGGGCGCCCAGGTCACCGCCGCGCTGCGCACCCCGGTCCCGGTCGCCGCCGGGAAGATCGGCCTTGAGTACGGCAGGCGCTGGTGGGAGATCGACGAACGCATCTACGGCGGCGTCACCGAGACGGACCTGGACATCACTCACATCTGGTACCCCTCGCACGGTTACCACTCCGCGTCCGGCCTGATCGTCGGCTACTACAACACCGAGGAGAACGCCGAGCTGTACGGCAGGCTCCCCCACGCCGGGCGCCGGGCCCGCGCGCTCACCCAGGGCAAGAAGATCCACGGCGAGAGGTACCGCGAGGACCTGCGCTCCAGCGTCTCCATCGCCTGGCACAGGCAACCGCACATCGAGGGCGGCTGGGTCCGCTGGCCCTCCTACGAGGGGGCCTTCGCCCTGCTGCGGCGCCCCGCCGGGCGGGTCTACTTCGCCGGAGACTGGCTCACCCACCTGGTGGCCTGGCAGGCGGGGGCGATGGAGTCGGCCAGGCGTGCGGTGACCGAACTGCACACCCGGGTCGTACGGGCCCCGGCCTGATTCGCCGTACAGTCTCAGGAACGACGCGGTGAGTGGTTGGGAGAAGGCTGTGAGGATCGGAACACTTGACTGGGTGCCCGCCGGGGAGCGGCCCGACCTGCTCGCCGAGCCGGTCGCGCGGGCCGTGACCGGGCAGGACGTCGAGGTCGCGGAGATCGACCCGGACCTCGCCGACACGGCGGCCTTCTGCGAGCGTTACGGCGTCGGCATGGGTGAGTCGGCCAACTGCGTGATCGTGGCCGCCAAGCGCGCGGGCGAGGTTCGCTACGCCGCGTGCATGGTGCTCGCCACCACCAGGGCCGATGTCAACGGCGTGGTCAGGCGGCACCTGGACGCCAGGAAGATCTCCTTCGCCCCGCAGGACGACGCCGTCGGCCTGACCGGGATGGAGTACGGCGGCATCACCCCGCTCGGCCTGCCCGAGGACTGGCCGGTGCTGGTGGACGAGGCGGTCGCGGCCCATCCGGGGGTGGTGATCGGCAGCGGTGTGCGCAGGTCGAAGCTGGCGGTCTCCGGCGCCCTGCTGGCCGGTCTGAAGACCGCCCAGGTGATCGGCCTGGCGAACTGACGCCGAAAAGAGATTGAGTGTTACCCCGGTTTGGGAAACCGTGGAGATCTGGCACACGTTATCCCATCAGAGAATATGGCCTGATGGTTCATCTCATGGGCGGGGTTTAAGCCGGTATGGTTTTTCATGCCATGAATCAGGACGACCGACTGGGCCCGTACCGACTGCTCCGGCGGCTCGGTGAAGGCGGCATGGGCGTTGTCCACCTCGCGGCCGACCCCCACGGGCGGCAGGTCGCGGTGAAGGTCCTGCGCTCGGAGGTCGCGGGCGACGACGTGGCCCGCCGCAGGCTCTCCCGCGAGGTCGAGACCATGCGGCGGGTGCGCAGCGAGCACATCGCCGAGGTCCTCGACGCCGACGTGACAGGACACCGCCCCTACATCGTGACCCGCTACGTGCCGGGTCAGCCGCTGGACGACCACGTCAAGCAGGAAGGTCCGATGGACCTGCCCGCGCTGCTCAAGGTCGCCTACGGGGTTGCCTCCGCGCTGGCGTCCGTGCACTCCGTCGGGGTGATCCACCGCGACCTCAAGCCCGGCAACGTGCTCATCCTGAACGGCAGGCCGGTCCTCATCGACTTCGGCATCGCGCAGGCCGTGGACGCGACCCGGCTGACCCAGACCGGCATGTTCATCGGCACGCCCGGCTACCTCGCGCCCGAGATCATCGAGGGGCACGAGGCGGGACCCGAGGTGGACGTGCACGCCTGGGCGGGCACGATGGTCTTCGCGGCCACCGGCCAGCCGCCCTTCGGCAAGGGCACGCTGGAGATGATCTTCTACAACATCACCGCGGGCCGGGCGAACGTGGACGCGGTCCCCGAGGCGCTGCGGCCCGTGCTGCGCGCCGCCCTCCAGCGCGATCCCGCCAGGCGTCCCAGGGCGGCGGAGCTCGCCGCCCAGATCGAACGGCTGATGTCGGCCTCCGGACGTCCCAGCCCGCCGGACGAGGTGCCCACGGTCACCGGCTTCGAGGGCCGCACGACGGACCTCGGGCAGCCGACCGGGCCGTACGTGCCGACGGGACTCGGCGCCACTCCCGGCGGCGCTCCGGGCGTGGCCCCCGGCCAGGCGACGGGGCAGGCGACGGGGCCCTACGTGCCCACCGGCCCGGGTTTCCGGTCCGGTCCCGTCGCGGACCCCGGGCAGCCGACCGGTCCCTACGTGCCCACGGGCCTGGGTTCCCGCCCCGGTGACGTCGCGGCGCCCGGCCGTACGGGGGAGCGAACCGACCCCGGTGACGTGCCGACCCCGGTCGCCTCGCGTCCCGGCACGTCCATGCCGTGGCCGCCCGCCCCGGTCTCGACGCCGCCCGACTACGTCTCGCTGCTCGGCGAGCAGCAGCAGGGGCCCGACCCGTGGCCGACCCGCAGGGTGACGCCGGAGGAGCTGCGTCAGGCGGCCGCCCAGCCGGTCTCGCAGCCGATGCCGCAGCAGGCCTTCCAGGAGCAGCCGGGGACGAGAGGCCTGCCGGCGAGGCCCGGTGGCGACGGCGACATCCCGACCCAGCGGGTCCGGCCCCACGAGCTCGAACAACTGCGCAACCAGGCGCAGCGGCAGTACCCCCAGGGGCAGGCGGCCTTCGAGCGGGCTCCCCAGCCGGGCGGGCACCCCGCGCATCCGGGCGCCGCGGGCCCGCAGCCCTACCAGGCGACACGGGTGCAGTCCTACCCGCCCGCCGAGGAACGCCAGGAGTGGCGTCCCACCGCCTCCTCCGCTCCGCGGGGCTCCGCGGTTTACGGCGTCGCGAGCGCGCTGCTGATGGTCGCCGTGACGGCCGTCGCCGTCCTGGCGCCCGTCCTGACCGCCGTCGTCGCCATCCCGCTGGTGATCCTGCTGCGCGCCGCCGACATCGCCCAGCCCGAGTTCAACGGCCGCAGGCAGGCCTCCGAGGGGGCCGCCGACGTCCTGCGGGTGCTCGGCAGGCCCGCCGCCCTGGCGAAGTCCGCGGGCATCACCCTCGCGCTCGTGCCGTACGGCCTCATCCTCGGCCTGCCGGTGACGTTGCTGCTGTCGGTGCTGGTCAGGAGCCTGCCGCAGACCGCCGCGCTCAGCTGGGGTGCGGCTGTGGCGCTGTGGACGATCTGCGCAGGTCCTGGAGTCGAGGGCCCCAGGAGGCAGATGCGACGTACGCTGGCATCACTGCTGCCTTCGCGCGGCGCGGCCACGGCCGTGGCCGCGGTGCTGGGAGCGGTCGCCGCACTGGCGCTCCTGTTCGCGATCGGCACCTTCAGGGGAGGGACGTCGCGGGTGCAATGGGCGCCGGTCGACGTCGGAACGGTGGTGGGGGAACTGCGCAATCTACGGGACAGGGCGACACGATGACGACGGGAGAGACGCAGGCACCGGAGCGGCTCGGGCCGTACCGGCTGCTCAGGCAGATCGGCGAGGGCGGCATGGGGGTCGTCCACCTGGGGCTCGACGAGGACGGCCGCGAGGTGGCGGTCAAGGTCCTGCACCCGCACGTCGCGGCCGACCTCAAGGCCCGCGACCGGCTCACCCGCGAGGTCGAGACCATGCGGCGGGTGCGCAGCGCGCAGGTGGCCGAGGTGCTCGACGCCGAGCTGACCGGCGCGCAGCCGTACATCGTGACCCGCTTCGCGCCGGGCCGCACGCTTGAGGAGATCGTCCTCGCGGAGGGGCCGCTGGCCCCGCACGAGGTCATCAAGCTCGCCCGCGGCCTGTGCGCGGCGCTGGTGGCGATCCACGCGGCCGACGTCGTGCACCGTGACCTCAAGCCGTCGAACGTGATGATGGTCGACGGAGAGCCGCTGGTCATCGACTTCGGCATCGCGCACCTGGTCAACGCGACCCGGCTGACCCAGACCGGCATGTTCGTCGGCACGCCCGGCTATCTCGCCCCGGAGATCATCAGGGACTCCGAGATCACCCAGGCCGCCGACGTGCACGCGCTGGCCTCGACGGTCTTCTTCGGCGCGACCGGCAAGCCGCCGTTCGGCACCGGGAGCTTCGAGGTCGTCTGCTTCAACATCATGGAGGGCCGGGCCAACGTCGACCAGGCCCCGGTCTGGCTGCGCGGCTGGCTCAGGCAGGCCCTGGCGGTCGACCCCAAGGCCAGGCCGAGCGCGCACGCGCTGCTGCGGATGGCACGCGACCTCGACCCGACGGTCACCGCCTTCCACGAGGCCGCGCCGCCGCAGGCCAACGACGGCGGCACCAGGGTGTTCAGCGCGGACGGCACCCGGGTGCTGGACGGTCAGCCGCCGGTCGTGCCGCCCCCCACCGCGCCGTCTTCCACGTCTTCCGCTTCGTCCTCCACGTCGCCTTCCGCGTCGCGGCCTCAGGTCCCGCCTCCGGCGAACGGCACCAGGGCGCTGCCGCAGGACGGGACCTACTCCGACCTGCTGCCCCCGGTCGAGTACGCCAAGCCGGAGCGGCGCGAGCGCAGGCCGCGTGAGGAGCCGCCCGAGCACCAGGCCGGGCGTTCCACGGCCGGGTCGCCGCCGCCGTACGTCCCGGCCACACCGCCGCCGCCCTACGTGCCGGCTCCGCTCTCCGTGCAGCGCAGGGTCGCGCCGCCGCCCCCCTACCCCGACCAGCGGGTCGCCGGATACCCGGCGCCGCAGCCGGTGGGGCAGGGCGCGCCGTTCGCCCCGCCCCAGCACGAGCCCAGGCCGTACGTCCCGCCGCCCGCGCCGCAGCCCCTGCCCGGGGAGCAGCGTCCCCGCTACCGCACCGGGCATCCGCTGGCCGCGGCGCTGCTGCTGGCGATCCTGGTCGGCCTGGCCTGCGTGCTGCCCGTGGTGGTGAGCGCCTTCGCCCTGGTCGCCGTGCTCTGCCTGCGGGTCGGGGAGTACCTCTTCGGAGACCTGGCCCAGCGTCGCTCCGTGCGCGGCAACAGCGCCGCCGACCCGCTGCTCGCGCTGGTCGGCACCCCGTGGGCGTTGATCAAGGCGTTCCTCGCGACGCTGGTCACGGCTCCGCTGGCCGCGATGTTCGGCATGTGCGTCTGGGGCGCGCTGACGTTCATCGGGCACATGAAGACCGACCCGGCGGCGGCCTACGCGGCCGGGGCGTTCGTGGCGGGGCTGTTCGTGCTGCCCGGCGGAGGCAAGCCGCGCAGAGCGGTCTCCCGCGCGCTGACCGGGGTGATCCGCAGCCCGGGGGCGGCGATGGTGACCACGATCATCCTGGGCACGCTCGCGTTCTTCGTGGTGATGGGCGCGCTGACGCTGATCCCGTCCTTCGTCCCGTGGGACCAGCCGTCGAGCGTCGTCAAGCAGGTGACGCGGGCCTGGCAGGTCAAGGTGGAGAACGGGCAGATGGGGGCGATCGACCTCGTCCGAGGCCTGTTCAACGACCTGATGGACAGCCTCGGCCTCGGGTTCGTCTCCTTCTAGACGGAGGGTCCAAGCGCCGGGATCCTGAACGACGAAGGGCGTGGGTGTCTTCCGGACCCCACGCCCTTCGGCTTTGCCCCGGTCGTTGCCGGGGCACCGTTTCACCCTCCTGCCCGGCGCCGGTCCGTCAGGTTTCCGCGGCGTGTGCGATTTCACAGCCGGAAGAAGAACAAAAGGCGGGCCGATAATCGTCGGCGGTGTAACCATGACGGCGGCGGGGGAGATGAGATAGAAGGACTGGGAGGGCGCGTGAACGTTGCCGATCTGGCAAATCAGGTGACACCTTATGTGGTGGCGGCGATAGGCGCCTACGGAGGCGCGGTGCTGGCCAAGACGCAGGATCTGGCCGCCGACGAGTCGGTGAATCTCGGGCGCAGGCTGCTGCGGCGTTTCGTCAAGCGTGAGGAAAGCCGCGATCGCATCGAGTCCGCCGTTCAGGATCTCGCGGACGAGCCGGAGGACGAGGACGCCCTGGCCGCACTCCGTGGTCAGTTGAAGAGGGCTCTCGCCGCCGATCCCGAACTGGCCGGGGACGTGGCGAGGTTGCTGCGGGCCGCCTCCGCCTCCACTCCGGTGGTGAACAACGGTGGTCAGGTCGTCGCTGGAAGCTCGATCTCCGGGGACAACGTTCAGATCGGATCGGCACGGGACGTCAACCTCCATCGACGCTGATTCGCCGGGAGGTCAAGTGGACATGGCTTCCTGAAGATGTACTTCGTAATCGGGAAGTGGCGCGTTCGTGAATCATGGGTGTGGCTTGCCCTGCTGTTCCTGCCCTACCTGGTGATTCCTTCTTCGCTTCCTCCGGTGCCTTTCCGCGTTCCTGTGGAAAATGGAGGCGCGGCCGTTCCCGGCGGTATTCGCTCGCTGCTGTGGAAGGTGAAGATCCCGGAGGACCTGTCCAACACCGTCTTCGTCGGTGACGTGCTGGTCGTGACACACGGAGATCAGATCGAAGGCAGAGAAGCCGACACAGGGCGTCTCCTGTGGTCCTTCGGCGTGTCGGACTCCAACGGCTACAGCCCGCCGGAGGAGCGCATCGGGGTGACCGGTGACTACGTCGTCGCGGCGATTCCGCGCGACGGGAAGGACAAGACGGACGAAGAGGCCCCCAGGGGTGACGGCCTTCTGACGTTCAACGGACGCACTGGAGCGCTCCTCTGGACGCTCGGGTCCGGATTCCACGGCTCCGACACGCCCCTGCCCCCTCTGGTGACCTATCTCGGTGTCGGTGAGGGGAACGTACTGATCCACCTTCCCGCCATCGGTGTGGTGAGAGCTCTCGACGTGGCGGACGGGCGCCGCAGATGGGACTCCCCCCTCCCCTCCGGGTGCCTCGGGCAGACAGGCGGGGCGGACCGGTGGGTCGTCGCGATGCTGATCTCCTGCGGGCGGGAGACCCGTCTGCGTGTGCTGAGCGCCTCCACCGGCAGGTGGCTCTGGGAGCAGGAGGTCTTTCCCCTGGGCAATCCCCTGGTCGTGGTCGCCGACGGGGTGGTGGGCCTGGAGAGCGACAACGCGTTGAACGTCTACGACGCCGACGGCCGGCAACTCTACGAGCACGTCGCCGAACACGCCTGTCCGTGCTCTCTCGTCGCCACGGCCACCGGTGTGCTGGTCGTGGGGCAGGACGACTACAGAAACTCCTTGTTGACGGCGATCGTGGACCGGCGATCGGGCCGCGTCATCGAGAGCGAGGACGAGAGTGTCTCCTTCATGGCGGTTCAGGCGCTCGACGGGCGGATCTACGCGACGAGGCGGCTCGGTGAGCTTCAGAGCTCCATCGTCGTGACGGTGGATCCGGTGACGGGAGAGCAGACGCCCGTCGTCGCCTTTCCCGCTCCCGTCAGCCTGCTTGGCATGAGCCGGTACACGTTGCTGTTCGCCTCCGTGTCCACCTCGTCGCTGGCCGCTTACACGACGGTTCCGCCGTCGGCAGACCCCGGCGCCACGGCGCGCGGAGGCGTCGGTCGTGAGAGGTGGCGTGACGCGTGTGCCCTGATCCCGGCCTCCACGCTGAGGGCCGAGTTCCCGGAGGCTCACTACACTCCTGTCGCCCGGCCGGGGCCGCCGGAACTCGCCCTGGACACGCCCGTCGGCTGCGACCTGGTTCCCGGCGACGCGAGGCATCCCGTCATCACGATCGACATCAGATGGGCGGGAACGGACAAGGACGAGACAGAGGACGTTCTTCAGGATCTGATGGCGAGGTTCGACGAGAAAAAACCCATCTCTCTCGGGCATGGCGCGCAGATGTACACCAACAGTGCGGTGCGCGATGTCGCGATCCTACGGGCGGGTGACACGGTGGTCCGCATGGACGGCGCGGGCGGCCACGAGGTCACCGTGAGACTCGCCCGCCAGGTGGTTCGTGGCCTTCGGGCGACGAGATGACCCGTCATCCGCCTGAGACCGAGCCGGTCGAGCAGCCCGCCGCCGCCCCGAGCCTGCACCATGCGACGGTCGGCGGGAACAACGTCCAGATCACGTCCGCCAGGGACGTGACGGTTGTCTCCGAGTCTGCGGGAAGACCCGTCCGGCGGCGTTCACCGGTGTGGCTGTTCGTCGTAGGCGTCGTCCTGGCGGTCGGCGCGGTAGCGTTCGGCGAACGCTCCACTCTGGCCGACGTGGCTCAGGACGCTCTCGGCGCGCCGGTCCTGACCGCCGTCACCACATCGATAGTCAACGTCGGAGACTCCTTCGCGATGCCGGACGAGTTCTCGACCGCCGAGCACGCCCTTCTGCTGCGCGCTCCGAGTTACCGGCAGCTGACGGAGACGCTGTTCCGTCACCATGCGGCTCGGCTGGGGACGATGAACGTGGTCACCGTTCTCCGGGGCCGGCGCCACGGCGCCGTCAGGATCATCGACGTCCGGCCGTACATCGTCAGGTCCGGGCCCCCTCCCACGGGCACCTGTCTCACCATCCCCGCCCAGGGAGGTGGTGAGGAGTACAAGGTCAAGGCGGACCTCGACCACCTGAACCCCAGAGGCGGTCAGTCGAGGTTCCTGCCCAAGAGCATCGATCTGGCATATGGGGAGCGTGTGACGGTCGAGTTCACGGTGCATGCCAAGAACCGCTGGTACGAATGGGGTATCGAGGTGGTTTACGCCTACAAGGACAGTGGGGAGACCGAGAGCGCGTTCTTCCAACAGGCCAACGGACAGCCGTTCAGAGTCACAGGAGAGGCGCCGAGGTACTCGGTCGTCTACAACGATCCCAGCAGTTTCGGTGTGGGTTACCGGATCACCGGTAGGAATCAGCCGTGCGGAAGGCGATGAGAACACGGCTGCTGGCGGTCCTTCTGGTGCTGGTCCTGCCCCTGCCCCTGGCGGACGCACCGGCGGCCGCCCAGCCACGAGCGCGTCTCGTCCCTCTCTGGCACAGGGACGTCTCGATCCCGCAGGGGGAGTACGGGTACGCCCTCACGTCACGTGACTTTCTCGTGTACACCGCACGCGGTGTGCTCGCACTCGGCCTGGACGACGGACGGCCAAGGTGGAGACACCACCTCTCCACGGCGACGGCCGTGGGCTGGAGCATCGCCTCCGGCGTTTTCGTCGTCGACTACTACCAGCCGTTCGCCCAGGTGAACAGGCGGCACCAGCTGATCGCGGTGTCGAGCGTCACCGGAAAGGAACTGTGGCGCAGACGGGGGCTGTCCCTCCCGCCCCGGGGACGGAGGTCGGCGGCCCTGCAGGACCGCTCGCCGGTCTTCCTCACCAGGAAGTCGGAGAAAGGAGGGCTGATCGCCGTTTCGCCGGGCACGGCGCGTGATCTGTGGAGCTTCCGCCCTCCCGCCGGGTGCGACGTCTCCCAATCGGCGGTTCGTGCCGCCGACGTGGTGCTCCTCCTCACCTGTGGCCGGTCGCCGCGCATGCTTCTCCTGGACGTGGCCACCGGTGCGACGCGCCGGTCGGTCCGGCTTCCCGCAGGGGCGGTCTCGGACTTCCAGGTCGCCGATCACGTGATCGCGCTCTTCGGTGACGGTGCGATGACCTTGTACGACGACGAGGGGCGGGCGGTGCTCCGGCGCGGGGAGTGCTGGCCGCGATGCGCGATGACGTACGAACAGGGCCTCGTGCTGACGACCTACCACAGTGGTGAGGAGGATGTCATGGAGGCGGCCTCCTGGCCCGGAGGCGCCCCTGTGTGGCAGGTGAGACCGGCGCCGGCGTACACCGGCCTGGTCGAGGGAGGCGTCGGAATCCGGGCGACGGAGGAGGAAGGCCTTCCGGTCGTCGACCTGATCGAGCCCGGGACCGGCGAGGTGACCTCCTACGGCCTTCCGACGCCCGGCAGGCCGCTGGCGTCGGCCGGTGAGCGTCTCTACGCAGGAAGCGTCATGAGCGCGGTGGGGCAGACGCCGAGCGTACGCATCGCGGCCCTGCGACGTGGCCAGGGCGGAGGGACGCCGCTGCTCGCGGGTGTGGACCCGGGCCGCTGGCCGGACGCCTGCGCGCTTTCCCCGGGGAGGACGTTCTCCGCCGGGACGCCCCGGACCACCCTGTCCGGTTACACCATGCCCAGCCCTGTCGCCTGCCGCTACACCGATCGGAACGGCGGCCACCTCGTCGTACGTGTCCTGTGGGTCGCCGACGATCCGGGCGAGGCCGTCGGCACGATCGAGACGCTGCGGGACGTCTACGCGTACAGACCGGTCACCGGCATCGGAGACCAGGCCGTCGCGGACGCGACCCTGCCGAGCACCGTTGTCCTCAGGGCCGGTTCGGTGGTGGTCTCCGTCGTGTCGGGTGACATCTCCGTGCGGCGCCGGCTGACGGAACTCTCCGGATCCGTCGCCGACCGGCTGCGCGAAACCGATGTCGTCAGTGTGGCGCGGGCCGTCCCCGCTCCCGCGCCACCACAGCGGTTCAGGCTGCTCCGCCTGCCGGGAACGCGAACGGTGGTGGCCGAGGACGCCACGACCTCCCCCTGGCTGGGCGCCTATCTGTCCGGTGAAGACCTCTACGTCCGAGTGAAGGGAGTCTTCGCCCGGTTTGACGGGACGGTGAGGGCCCTTTCGCCGACCGGTGCCTGGGGGGCCGGGACCACGGAGAGCTACCCGGCGCAGGGCCGGGACCCTGTGACGATCGTGGACACCGTGACGGGGAAGGTCCGCGAGGTGCCGACGGTCAAGGCGCCCATGGGTGTGGTCCGCCCCGTCTGGTCGCCGGACGGACGTCTGCTGTTGACCGCCCGCACCCAGGAGGCGATCACCGGTTTTGTGATCGTCGACGTGGCCACGATGAGTTCCCGGTTCGTCCGCGTCGCCCATGGCGGCCGTTACTCAGGAGGATTCCGCTGGGGGGCGGACTTCAAGACGGTGGCCGTTCAGACCGGGCTCGAACGCGACGAGGAGGACGCCCACCGTGACGTCACGTTCTTCGACCTCCACGGTGCGGTGCGACACCGCTTCAAGAAGGTCGGGAAACTGATGGGAGAGCAGAACTGGATGTCCCCCTCCGGGAGGGTCTTCGCCACCCGTTGCGCCGGGCAGGCCGGTCAGCTCTGCCTCTGGCGAACGGCGGACGGCGCGCAGGCGGCCCGGGTTCCGGTGGATTCAGGCCGTTTCATCGCCTGGTACGGCGAGGACCGCTTCCTCGGCCGGCACACCCTGTCCTCGGGGGAACGGGTGGTCGGGGTCACCGACCTTCTCGGCCGGTTGCGCGCTCAGCTCGCCACGACCCCCAAGGGCGAGGAACTGGAACCGGTCGTCGTTTCCCAGGCCGGAGCCTGATCTCCGGACGGTCTCCGTCCGGAAGATGTGAGTTCCGGTAACCGTGATGGAGAAGCCGGGTGTAGGCCCGTGTCCTTTATGGAGGGTTTCTCGGAACCTCTTCGTGCGGGAGCGGCCCGGCTGAGGCACGATGAGGGGACAGGCCGGAAGGAGCCGCATGGGAGCGACCGAGGGTGACCGCCTTGGCCCGTACCACCTGCTGTCCACGCTCGGCGCCGGAGGTTTCGGCGAGGTCCACCTGGCGCTCGACCCCGACGGGCGGACGGTCGCGGTAAAGATCCTGCATCCGCACGTCGCGGCCGACGCCACGGCCCTGGCCCGCCTCTCCCGCGAGGTCGAGACCATGCGGCGGGTCCAGGGGCCGCACGTCGCCGAGGTTCTGGACGCCTCCATGGAGGGCGCCCGCCCCTACCTGGTCACCCGCTACGTGCAGGGCCGCCCGCTCAGCGCGCTGATCTCCGCCGAGGGCGCGGTCCCCGGCGACGATCTCGTACGGCTGGCGCACGGCCTGGCGCGGGCGCTGGCGGCCGTACACGCCGCGGGGGTCGTTCACCGCGACCTCAAGCCGGCCAACGTCATCATGGCCGACGGCGAGCCGGTCGTGATCGACTTCGGTATCGCCTCGGCCCTCGACGCCGCCTCCGTCACGGCGTCGGGGACGGTCATCGGCACTCCCGGATACCTGGCGCCCGAGGTCATCGAGGGCGCGGCGGCGGGCCCGGCGGCCGACCTGTTCTCCTTCGGCGCCACACTCGCCCACGCCGCGACGGGGAGGCACCCGTACGGCACCGGCCCGGCCTCGGCGGTCGGCTACCGCGTCGTCCACCACGATCCCGACCTTGAGGGGGTTCCCGGCTGGCTTGAGCCGGTGCTGCGCGAGTGCATGCGGCGTGACCCGGCCGCCAGGCCCACGGCGGCGGAGGTGCTCGGACGCCTCGGGGCCGAGGCCCCGGAGGTCGGCGAGCCGCTCGCACGGCCCCGGCAGGCCTTCGCGGTGCCGGGAGTCTCCACAGGTTCCACGGACTCCTCAGGCGGCGGGGCGGTGGAGACCGGGGTGCACGCGCTGACCACCCGGCAGTGGCGTCCGGGGCGGCGCCCGCCGCAGGGCAGGCTCTCGGCTGAGGAGGCCCTGCGGCGCCGCAGGGTCGTGGTGCACCGTCGCTGGGTCGTCGGCACGGGGCTGTTGACCGCGCTGGCGGCGGCGACGGCGCGCGGTCCGCTGCCGGAGCTGTCGCTGCTGTTGCTGACGGCCTACGGCCTGACGGTGCTCGTGGACGGGGGAGTCGCCCTCCTTGCCCGTAAGGACCGGGGCCGGGCGATCGTCGATCTGGCGGGCGGCGCGGGAGCCGTCATACTCTGGGCCGTTCTGGGCACCTTCTTCAGCACCCTTTCACTCGCGCTCGCGTTGGGTACGGTCCTGTTCGTTCTGGTGGCCATCCTCGTGTCGAGCTGAGCTATGGGACCCGGCCACGATTTCCGGAACATAGTTCGGTATGGTGGGGGTGTGTGACTGGTCGGCCAGCCCTGGCCATCGGCGTCAGCCGTACGACCCGGGTAGGCTACCGATCGGTAACATGGTGCCGGAGGGCAGGGACGGGACATCCCGGCCGTGCCGTCCGCTGCCGTTCCGCCCACGGGGACCCGGCAGTCTTGGCATCGCGTGCACGTACCCCGCGTGCGCGTAGGGAGCATTCGGCGCTAACCGCAGCGACGCGGTGGCGCACGCGAACACGGGAGGTCGGCCACCGGCCATGAACATCGTCGTCTGCGTGAAGCAAGTCCCCGACACGGCGACCGAGCGCAAGCTGCGGTCCGATGACAAGACGATCGACCGCGACGCCGCCGACGGCGTCATCAACGAGCTGTGCGAGTACGCGGTCGAGGAGGCGCTGCGCCTGAAGGAGGCGCACGGGGGTGAGGTGACCGTCCTCACCATGGGCCCCGACAAGGCGAGCGACACCATCCGCAAGGCCCTGGCCATGGGCGCGGACAAGGCGGTCCACCTGGTCGACGACGCGCTGCACGGCTCCGACGCGCTGGGCACCTCCTACGCCCTGGCGCAGACGCTCAGGAAGATCGGGTTCGACCTGGTCGTGCTCGGCTCCGAGTCGACCGACGCCCGTACCGGAGTGCTCGCCGCCATGCTGGCCGAGCGTCTCGGCGTCCCGCAGCTCACCTTCGCCAACAAGGTCGAGGTGGGCAAGGGCACGATCACCGTCCAGCGCGTCACCGACTACGGCTACGACAGGGTCGAGGCCTCGCTGCCCGCCGTCGTCTCCGTCGTCGAGAAGATCAACGAGCCGCGTTACCCCTCTTTCAAGGGCATCATGGCCGCCAAGAAGAAGCCGGTGGAGAAGCTCGGAGTCGCCGACGCCGAGATCGACGCCGCCCAGGTCGGCCTGGCGGGCTCCTGGAGCGAGGTGACCGACTTCGCCGCGGCTCCGCCGCGCGCGGCGGGCACGATCGTCAAGGACGAGGGCGACGGCGGTGTGAAGGCCGCCGACTTCCTCGCGTCGAAGAAGTTCGTCTGAGAACGGGGGTTGCCTGATATGTCTGAGATTCTCGTTCTGGTCGAGCACGTCGAAGGTCAGGTCAAGAAGGTCACGCTGGAACTGCTGACGCTCGCCCGAGGGCTGGGCTCGCCGTCGGCGGTCTGGGCCGGGCCCGGATACTCCGCGGAGGCCCAGGCGAGGCTGGCCGAGCACGGCGCCGAGAAGATCTACGTCGCCGACTCCGCCGAGGTCGCTGACTACGTCGTGGCCCCCAAGGCCGAGCTGCTCGCCCAGCTCGTCTCGGAGAAGGCTCCGGCCGCGGTGCTCGTCGCCGCGACGGCCGAGGCCAAGGAGATCGCGGGCAGGCTGGCCATCAAGATCGACTCCGGTGTGCTGACCGACGCGGTCGGTGTGGGGGACGGCCTCGTGGCCGACCAGTCGATCTTCGGTGGCGGGGTCAACGTCCACTCGCGCGTCACGAAGGGCACCCCGATCATCGCGGTCCGCCCCAACGCCACCCCGGTCGAGGCCGCGGCGGGCGCGGGCGCCGAGGAGCGCGTCTCCGTCACGATCTCCGAGGCCGCCAAGGCCGCCAGGATCGTGGAGCGGGTCAAGGAGGAGAAGGGGGCCCGTCCCGAGCTGACCGAGGCCGCGATCGTGGTCTCCGGTGGCCGTGGCGTGGGCTCGGCGGAGAACTTCTCGGTCATCGAGGGGCTCGCCGACTCCCTCGGCGCCGCCGTCGGCGCCTCCCGCGCCGCGACCGACGCGGGCTGGTACCCGCACCAGTTCCAGGTGGGTCAGACCGGCAAGACCGTCTCCCCGCAGCTCTACATCGCCGCGGGCATCTCCGGCGCCATCCAGCACCGGGCCGGGATGCAGACGGCCAAGACGATCGTCGCCATCAACAAGGACCCCGAGGCGCCGATCTTCGAGCTCGCGGACTACGGCGTCGTGGGTGACCTGCACCAGGTCGTCCCGCAGCTGACCGACGAGATCACCAAGCGCAAGTAGTTCACAGGACCACGGGAAACGGCGTCGCGCCCGGGTGCGGCGCCGTTTCCCGTGTGACCGTCCGGCGGCGGGCCCGCCGCCGGACGGCGCTGTCCTCACTCAGGGAGTCCCCAGGCGTCCCCCGACGGTCTGGACCTCCCGTTCACCACGGGTCGTGTGCCCTACGGCACGGTCACCTCACGCACCAGGTGCGAGCTCCACGGGCACCAGGTGTTGCCGGGAAGGAACGCGCCGCCCACCTCGGACAGGTGCTCCTCGACGTAGCCGATCGAGGCGTCGCACACCTCGGTCGCGACGTCGAAGAAGTCGACCGTGGCGGGGTCGTAGTGGTAGCTCCAGGACGGATTGTAGCTTTCGGTGCCGGTGACGATCTTGCCGATGACGCTGCGCCTGTCGGTGGACAGGCCGCTCAGCAGATCCCTGGCGTGCCGGATCTTGGAGGTGTCGGTGAGCTTGAAGACGAACGTGTCGCTGCCGGCGTCGGCGAACTCGAAGTAGGCCACGGGTCCCAGGGAGGCCTTGGAGGCCGGGCCGGTCTGCTGCGCCTGGGCGGTACCGGCCAGGGCGAGCGTCGAGGCCAAGGCGAGTGCGGTGACCACCGGAAGGACGGGTCGCATGAGCATCTCCTGTTCTGACGGATCGTGAATACGACGTACTTGACAGGCAGTGCACTACCAGTCAGAACTGTAGATCAACGATCAACGACACGTACAGAGGATTTTCTGCCTTGATCTCTTATTTGGATGTTGTTCGCATTTAAGACATATATGTCCGGTCTTCCGCGGAATGCGGAAGACCGGAAAGGCGACCTGGTCAGGCGGCCATGGACAGCTCCCGCTCCCGCGTCTCCTCCACGGCGGCCGGTACGGCGGGGCGGGGCAGGAACCGGGCGGCCAGCGCGATCAGCAGCCCCAGGACGACGGCCAGGAAGAGCGCGGTCCTGAGGGTGGTCACGTGCGAGACGAATCCGATGATCACCGGGCCGAGCAGCAGTCCCGCGTAGCCCATCGCACCGGTCTGGGCGATGGCCGGACCGGGGTTGGCCGTCGCGCCGCCCGCCAGGGACAGGGCCATCGGGGAGACCGTGGCGACCGCGACGCCGACCAGGAGCATGGAGCCCACGGCGACCGGGGCGGTCGGCGCGCTCAGCACCGCGCCGAAGGTGGCCGCGGTCGCGAGACCCGCGGTGACGATCATGCCTCGGGCGCCGAAACGGGCCCTGACCCGGTCGCCGGTGAGCCTGCCGAGCAACATGCCCGCCTCGAAGACCGGGTAGCCCAGCGCGGCCACGGCCTCGGCCGCGCCCAGGGTGTCGCGCAGGTACAGACCGTTCCAGTCGGCGATCGTGCCCTCGACCATGAACGCGCAGAAGGCGATCACACCGAGCAGGTAGACCACCGGAGGCATCCGGCGGCGGCCGGCCGCGGCGGCCTTCTCCGACAGGACGGGGTCGGGCAGGTAGGAACGGCTGATGACGACCAGTACGGGAAGGGAGACGAGCGCCACCAGGATCAGGTGGGCGGTGAACGACAGGCCCGCCGCGATGGCCGCCGTGCCGAGGAGGCCCGCGGAGATCGCGCCCACGCACCAGCCCGCGTGCATGCCGTTCATCAGCGGCCTGCCGTAGGCGCGCTCGACCGTCGAGCCCTGCGCGTTCATGGCGACGTCGACCGCGCCGAACGCCATGCCGAACAGCGCCGCGGCGACGAGCAGCAGGGGATAGGTCGGCGCCAGGGCCAGCAGGGCCAGGGTGACCGCGCACAGGGGAGCGCCGACCCGCAGGACGCTCCGGCTGCCAAGCCGTGCCATCACCCCGCGCATCGACTGCATGGCGACCAGCGCGCCCAGCCCCCACACGAGGAGCGTGACGCCGATCGACGCCTCGGACAGGCCGAGTTTGTCGGACAGCGCCGGGATACGCACGGTCATCGACCCACAGAGCAGGCCGGCCAGCACGAATGTGAGAACTGCCCCGGTTCGGGCTGTCCTCAGGTCGCGGGTCATCACTGAATCCCTTCACAAAAGGTTGTTTCAACGGTGAACGAACGGGGACACACGAGTCGGGGGGGGGGGGCCGCCGGGACGGCCCCCCCCGGTGGGTGGGGGGGGGGGGGGGCCGGGGGGGGGGGGGGGGGTAGGGTGAGAGGGGGGGGGGGGGAGATTTGGGA